>CALEKA010000071.1 GCA_937898715.1 uncultured Prevotella sp. | reverse complement strand
AGCAATTCAAGCAAGCTTGATTGCATTCGACTTGCACGATGATTCAGCCCGCCCAGTCTAAATCCGAAACTTGAATTAATACTTTTCTTCTGCAGGATTTGGGTCGCGATTTATCGCGAATTATCATGAATTAATCATGAATTTCATTGCACGATGATTATAATTAGGAATTAATGAACCAAGATTAATGGGGAAAATGAGTCACAGCAGCTTTCACCCAGTTCTGTGGGCGACGCGGCTCGCGTCGGCTCAATAGCGTTCCCACTGTCTATAGATCTGCAGCCTGTCCACTCGCGATGCCGACGCGAGACGCCTCGCCCACAGAATTGGCTGAACGGCTATGCAGAAAGGTGCCGCCCACTTGGCAAATAATTGAAACTCTTGCCCTTTTCATTTCATATGATTAACTTTGCAGCACAAAACGAATCAGTAAATGCTCAATCTACCACTAATATATAAAGCCATAGGCACCCTGCTTCAGCTCGAAGCCATGCTGCTCGCACTGTGCTTCGGCATGGAGTTTTGGTTTAGAGAGACCAATCTCCTCACCTTCGGACTGCCTGCGCTCATCACGCTGGCAGTGGGCACCCTGCTGCGCTTCTTCGGTCGTCATGCCGAGAATCGCATGAGCCGGCGCGATGGTTTCCTCATCGTATCGCTCACGTGGGTGGTATTCTCCATCGCGGGTATGCTGCCCTTCCTGCTCAGTGGCTATCAGCCGCGCGTTGCGGCAGCCTTCTTCGAGACTATGTCGGGCTTCACCACTACGGGTGCCACGGCATTCGACGATATTGACGTTCTGCCCCGTTCCATCTTGCTTTGGCGCAGCATGACCCACTGGATCGGCGGCATGGGAATCGTGTTCTTCACTATCGCCATCCTGCCCAATATGGGTGGTGGCGAAATGAAGCTCTTCTCTGCCGAAGCCACGGGGCTAAAGATTGGCAAACTTCATCCCCGCATTAGCACCACAGCACGCTGGATGTGGAGCCTCTACTCCTTGCTCACCTTGGCTTGTATGGGCGCCTACTTCCTGTGTGGCATGAGCCTATTCGATGCTGTATGCCACGGACTTAGCACCATCGGCACGGGCGGATTTTCCACCCATACCGACAGTATAGCTTGGTTTCACTCCAACCGACTGCAGTGGGTAGCCACGGTATTTATGTTCTTGGCGAGCATCAACTGTACGCTGCTCTACCTCTTCTTCGTGAAGCGCCGCGTGCGCGATGTGTTTCACGACGACGAGTTGCGTTGCTTCCTCGCTGTCTTCTTCGTGGCAGCACTGAGCATCATGGGCATACTGATGTATGCCGACCATATGGACTTCATGACTGCCCTGCGCAGTGCCTTCTTCAATACCGCATCGCTGCAGAGCACCACCGGTTTCTCCGACGAAGACTTTATGAAGTGGCACCCCACCATCTGGCTCATCCTCTCGCTTATCAGTATTATAGGCGCCTGTGCTGGATCGACCAGTGGCGGACTTAAGTGTGTGCGTGTGCTGATGGTGTGGCGCTTGACCAAGGCTGAACTCAAGAAGATGCTCCACCCCCATGCCGTGCTACCCGTGCGCATCAATGGCACACTCATCACCTCGCAGACGGCAAGGACCATCTTCGTGTTCTTCGTGATCTATTTCATGCTCGTCATGGTCTCCACCTTCGTCATGGTGGCCATGGGACTTTCACTGCTCGACTCCTTCGGACTCGCTATCTCATCGTTTAGCAACATCGGCCCGAGCATCGGCCACCTCATCGGTCCGCTCGGATCGTGGAGTGTACTCAACGATACGACACTCTATCTCAATGCCTTCCTCATGCTTGCCGGCCGCTTGGAGATCTTCTCCCTGCTGCTTCCGCTTACCCCCGCATTCTGGCGTGATGAGTAAGCATGCGAAATGTTTGGGAGTTAACGAGAAATGCATTACTTTTGCAGTCAGAATTATTTAGCTATGGGCGTGGCTCGAATTCGCCAATCCTTGGCGCACAATCAGCCAGTGAGGCGGTCATCCCCCCCCAGCAAGAGATCTTACTTAATCAACTCATAACCTACAACATTAACTACAAGCAATTTCTGAAATTGCTATTACTCATTATTTATGGAAACCAATGTAAACCTGAACAACGCAGAACAACAGGAAGAAGAGATGCAACTGGTGCCCCTGATCAAGCTATGCTATCATCAGTTTAAGACTAATTGGGCTTGGTTTCTCCTCTCTGCGGTAATATGCGTTGCCATTGGCTGGTTTTATTTGCAACGTCAGCCGCGCGTATTCCAGCGTCAGACCGTCATGCTCATCGAGGATGGCGATGATGGATCGAGCTCTTCGTCATTCCGAAGCGGCTCAAGACGCAATGGTATGAACACGTTGCTCCAACTCAACGGGGTGAGCGTGGGCGACAATCTTAAGAACGAAATCTTTATCCTCTCTTCAAAGCGACTCATGCAGCGCGTGGTAGACAAGCTTCAGCTCGACGTAGACTACAGCGTGAAGGAGTCGTTCCACCAAGCACCGCTCTATGCCGAGACGCGCCCCATCGTGCTGCTCTTTGAGAAACCTTACAAAGGCAAGAAGGCTCAGGTGCTCCAGATCAAAAAGAAGGACCTCAACACCGTGACCCTCAGCGGCATGACCGACCGACTGGGCAATGCAGTGAAGGATATTGATGCACAACTCGGACAGACCGTACAGACGCCCTACGGACGTGTGAGCGTGGTGCGCGGTCCTGCCTATGGTAAGTGGGGCAGCGAGACCATCCACGTGACTCGTCTCTCGTCCGAAAATACAGCCAACCGCTATATGGGCGAACTCACCGTGTCGGAGTATGACAAGGAGACTTCTCTCATTGTGATGAGTTGCAACGACGGTAGCACGAAGCGTGCCGACGATATTCTCAATACGCTCTACGATACTTACAAGGAAGACGTCGTGGAGAACAAGAATCGCGTAGCGCTGAGCACGGCGAAGTTTATCGACGATCGTATCAAGATTATCGGTAGCGAACTGAGCAGTGTGGAGAGCCAGTTGGCATCGTTCAAGAAGCGCAACCAGCTCATCGACTTCACCACCACCCCGCAGACCATCCTTACGCAGACCACGCAGGCTCGTCAGCAGAGCCTTGAGATGGAGACACAGCTCAATGTGGCGAAGTATCTCAACGACTACATTCACAACCATACCAACGATCACGACCTCATTCCGGCTCTCAACATAGGCGACGCCTCGTTCAACACGCAGATCGCTTCCTACAACGATCAGATGAACCGCCGCAACCAGATGGTGGCCAACTCGAGCGAGAATGGTGCCATGGTGCGCGAACTCGATCGTCAGCTCCAGCAGATGCGTCAAGCAATAGCCACCTCGCTGCGCAACTACGTCAACACGCAGGAAGTGCGCCTCCGCGATGCTAAGGCCAACGAAGCTGCTCTCAACGGCCGCGTGACGGGTGCTCCCGATCAAGAGAAACAAGGACTCGACATCCAGCGCCAACAGTCGCTCAAGGAGGCTCTTTATACCTACTTGCTCAATAAGCGTGAGGAAGTTGCCCTCCAGCAGGCCATCAATGAGGCCAACGTGCGACTCGTGGAAGGACCTATCGGCAACAAGAAGGTGAGTCCGCGCGGCTCGATCATCATGCTCGTGAGTTTGATTATCGGTCTGCTCATCCCTTCCGTAGTGCTCTGGTTGCGCTATATGCTCGATGTGACCGTACACGGCCGTCGCGACATAGAAGAAAGTACCACCATCCCCTTGCTCGGCGAGATTCCCCACCTCAAGGATAGCAACGACAAGACGCTCCTGACCGACCTCTCGAGCGATGCCCCCGTGGTGGAAGCCTTCCGCATCCTGCGCTTCTCACTGGGCTATATGCGCCACGCTACGCAGGTGATGATGACCACCTCGACCACTCCGGGACAGGGCAAGAGCTTCGTATCGCGCAATATGGCCACCATACTCTCGATGGCAGGCAAACGCGTGGTGCTGATCGATGCCGATATCCGCAAGCGTACGCTGAGCTCTTCGTTTGGCCACACCTTCGGACTTACCACCTACTTGGCCGACGACCATACACAGGTGGACGACATCATCCGTCCCGACGGATTGACCAAGGGTGTAGACTTCATCCCGGCTGGCCATATGCCACCCAACCCCTCGGAACTGCTCATGTCGTCACGTTTCGACGAACTCATTACCGAGCTGCGTAAGCGCTACGACCACGTAATAATCGATACCACGCCAATGTTCTCCGTGGCCGATGCCAACGTGGTGGCACGATTGGTCGATTTCACACTGTTCGTCATCCGCGTAGGCGTGCAGAATCGCGACTTCTTGCCCGAACTTGAACGTATGTATCAAGACAATCGCTTCCGCAAACTCTGCATCGTGCTCAACGATGCTGACGTGAAGACCTCGCGCTACGGCGGCGGAACGGGCTATGGCTATGGTTATGGCTATGGCTATGGCCACCACAAGAAGCAGGGCCGAGTGCAGCGCATCCTCGGTCGCTTCAAGGGATAACTTAGGCTAACGTTCCCTCCCTTGCGTCTAATCTAAAATACTATCGAGAGCGACGTTCGCAAGATCGCCGCTCTCGGTTGCGTATCATGGGAGGGAACTTTTAGGCAATCTATTCAGCCGATACTATTTAGAAAATATACTCCACAATATATATATGCCTCGCATCCTCATCATCTATACCGGCGGTACCATCGGCATGATAGAGAACCCCGAAACGGGAGCGCTCGAAAACTTCGACTTTGAGCACTTCAGACACCATGTGCCCGAACTCCGTCAGTTCAACTTTCAGATCGATGCCCTTGCCTTCGATCCTCCCATCGATTCAAGCGATATGGAGCCACGCTACTGGATCAAGATGGCACATATCATAGCCGACCACTACGATAGCTACGATGGCTTCGTGCTTCTCCACGGTACCGACACCATGGCATATACAGCCTCAGCACTGAGCTATATGCTCGAGAATGTGGGTAAACCCGTGATCATTACAGGATCGCAGCTTCCCATCGGACAGCTCCGTACGGACGGGAAAGAAAATCTCCTTACCAGCATAGAGATTGCCGCAGCTCGTGATCAGATGGGACGACCCATGGTGCCCGAAGTGTGCATCTTCTTCGAGAGCCGACTCATGCGTGGCAATCGCACCACGAAGATCAACTCCGAAGGCTTCAACGCCTTCCGCTCGTTCAACCTACCCTCGCTGGCGCATGCCGGCATTCACATTAAGTACGAAGAACACCTCATCCGCCGTCCCCAGCCAGGAGCCACGTTTGAGCCCCACTTCTTGCTCGACAATAATGTGATGATCCTCACCCTTTTTCCAGGCATTCGCAAGGAGGTGGTCGATACTTGCCTCAATGTGAACGGACTTCGCGCCGTAGTGCTCAAAACGTTTGGGTCGGGCAATGCACCGCAGAAACCGTGGTTCGTGGAGAGCATCCGCCGCATTATCCAGAAAGGCATCATCGTGGTGAACATCACGCAGTGTTACAAAGGCTCGGTGGAGATGCACCGCTATGAGACCGGACTTCAGTTGCTCCAAGCCGGGGTGGTCAATGGCTACGACTCCACGGTGGAGGGTATGCTCACCAAACTCATGTTCCTACTCGGACATAGCTACTCCCACGACCGAATAATCGAACTGATGAATACCAGCATTGCTGGCGAGATAACCCTATGATGAAGCATTTCTTAGCATTCCTCGCCTTGATCCTGACCCTCGCAAGTTGCACACCCAGTGCATCGACAGAGGGCACAGAGATGACTCTAAAATATGCCACACTGCTCACCCTCGACGAGGGCGATAGTTGCACCATCGCTACCGTGCGCAATCCGTGGAAGAAGGAGAGCGAGTTGGCGCGCTATGTGATCGTGCCCTCTGCTCAACCTTTACCCCATAATGTGCCTCAAGGAACGCTCCTCCGCACTCCTCTACGCAGAAATGTCGTCACCTCGTCGGTACACCTATCGCTCCTGGCAGATCTCAAGGCTCTGGACATGGTGGCTGGCGTGACCGATCGTAGCTACATCGTGAGTCGCAGTATCAGCGATAGCCTAAAGGATCGTCCCGCCATAGCCGACTTCGGACAGAGCATGCAGCCCGACGTGGAACGAATACGAGCTGCAAGGGCTGATGCCGTGTGGGTTTCACCCTTCGAGAATGCAGGCCACGGAGCGCTGGACCGACTGGGCGTGCCGCTCATAGAGTGTGCCGACTATATGGAAGTGTCGCCCCTGGCACGTGCCGAGTGGATGCGCTTCTACGGACGGTTGGTGGGCAGAGCCGCAGAGGCCGATTCGCTCTTCGAAGCCGTAGAGCGCGACTACCTATCCTGCAAGGATGAAGCAGAGAAGGCATTCGAGGACCGCCATCGTCCCACCGTGGTGAGCGATCTGCGCTCTGGCAATACGTGGTATCAGCCCAGCGGTGCCAGCACCATGGGCATCTTTATCGAAGATGCGGGCGGACACAATCTCTGGGCTGAACGCAAGGAAAACGGAAGTCTGCCGCTCAGCATCGAAAGCGTGATGGCCCAAGGGCAACGGGCGGACATATGGCTCGTGAAGTATGGGATGGCCAACGACCTCACCTATGCACAGATGCAGCGCGACTTCGGGCCTTATGCACAATTCTCCGCGTGGAAACAACACCGCATCTATGGTTGCAACACGCTCAAAGTGCCCTTCTACGAAGACGTGCCCTTCCATCCCGAACGACTCTTGCGCAACCTCGCCTCCATCTTCTCTGGCAAAACAGGGAAGGGCGCTACGTATTATTCCCCATTAAAGGGTGGTTCTATTAATTCTGATGATGGGATTTGTATGCTATTGGGAGTGTATTTTTGTAAGTAAGGGAAGGAGCATAGCGGGCTATGTGACTGAGTTTACTTACAAAAAGACGCTTTCAAGAGCATGCAAATCGCACATCAGAATAGAATTACTTTATTCCTCAGAATTAATAGAAACACCCTAAAATGAAGCTTTCCCTTTTCTCGCTCTTCCTCCTCGCTGTTCTCGCACTGCTCACGGGCAGTGTGAGTCTGTCGCCCATTGAAGTGTGGCACACACTATGGGGAGAGGGTTCGGATACAGCACGCTTCATCGTGATGGACTCACGCTTGCCGCAGCTCCTCACGGCAGCACTTTCGGGGGCTGCACTGGCTGTGAGCGGACTCGTGATGCAGTCGCTCTTTGCCAACCCCCTGGCTGATCCGTCACTGCTCGGCGTAAACAGCGGAGCAAGTCTCGGGGCTGCCGCAGCCATGCTCCTCATGGGGGGCACGTGGAGCTTGGGATATGCTTCGCTATCGGGCGTAATGCTCACGATGGTGATGGCTTTCCTCGGAGCGTGTATGGTCATCGTGCTACTCACGGTGTGCAGTCGCTACATCAGCGGCAACCTCTCATTACTCATAGCAGGCGTGATGCTTTCGTTTGCCATATCAGCGCTGATCTCACTGCTCAGTTTCTATGCCACAGCCGACGGCGTGCGTTCGTTCGTCGTATGGGGAATGGGCGATTTCGCGGGCATTCCGCTTCAGCGCATGCCTCTCTTCGCGCTATGCATAGTAGTGCCACTCCTGCTGCTGATGCTCTTTGCTCAGCCACTCAATGCGCTGCTGCTCGGAACAGACTATGCGCGCAACTTGGGCGTAAACGTACGTCGCGTTCGCACACAAGCACTCCTGCTCGTAGGGGTGCTTACGGCAGTGGTCACGGCAATGTGCGGGCCGATATCCTTTATCGGTCTGGCAGTGCCCCACATGGCACGCCTCCTCCGCCGTACTGCCAACCATCGTGTGCTCATTCCCCTCACGGCACTGCTCGGCGCCGACGTAGCACTCCTCTCGCTCATCATCTCCCACCTACCAGGCGAGCGAGGCACACTCCCACTATCGGCTATTACACCCTTCATCGGCGTGCCCGTAGTAATCTACATATTGCTGCGCCGCAGGTAGCGCAAGCGAATAAACCAAGGACGCCCCAGCGTCCGCTTAAACTTATTAAACCAAGGACGCTTTAGCGTTCCGCTTAAACTCATTAAACCAAGGACGCTTTAGCGTCCGCTTAAACTCACATACTCCCTTATGCAAGGTTTTATACATACAGAAGAATCTAAGGCAGAAACCGCTATCTTGGTGGGACTCGTCACCAAGAACCAAAACGAGCGGAAGACCAACGAATACCTTGACGAACTGGAATTTTTGGCAGAGACGGCAGGTGCCGTCACCGTGAAACGTTTCACGCAGAAGATGGATGGCCCATCGTCGGTCACCTACGTAGGAAAAGGTAAACTCGAAGAAATACGCGCTTATATCGACGCTGAGGAAGAAGCCGAACGCGAAATAGGCATGGTGATATTCGACGATGAACTCTCCGCAAAGCAGCTCCGTAATATAGAGCATGCACTTGGCGTGAAAATCCTCGACCGTACAAGCCTTATTCTCGACATCTTCGCCATGCGCGCTCAGACAGCCAATGCGAAGACGCAGGTGGAATTGGCACAATATCGCTACATGCTCCCCCGTCTGCAACGACTCTGGACGCACTTGGAGCGCCAAGGCGGTGGCTCTGGTTCGGGCGGCGGTAAAGGTTCTGTGGGGCTGCGTGGACCAGGTGAAACGCAGCTTGAGATGGACCGCCGTATAATCCTCAACCGCATGTCGCTCCTCAAGCAGCGCCTTGCCGACATTGATCGCCAGAAGACTACACAACGTAAGAACCGTGGCCGTCTGATCCGCGTAGCGCTTGTGGGCTACACCAACGTAGGCAAATCTACGCTCATCAATCTGCTCGCCAAGACGGAAGTATTCGCAGAAAATAAGCTCTTCGCTACGCTCGATACCACCGTGCGCAAGGTCATTATCGACAATCTGCCCTTCCTCTTGGCAGACACCGTAGGCTTCATCCGCAAGCTACCTACCGACCTGGTCGACTCCTTCAAGAGTACGCTCGACGAAGTGCGCGAGGCCGACCTTTTGGTGCATGTGGTCGACGTGTCTCATCCCGATTTTATGGAACAGATCGAGGTGGTCAACAATACGTTGCACGACTTGGGTTGCTCGGAGAAACCACAACTCCTCGTGTTCAATAAGACGGATGCTTACACTTGGACAGAGAAAGATCCCGACGACTTGACTCCCGCCACGAAGGAAAACGTATCGCTCGATGAACTGAAACGCACATGGATGGCGAAGATGGGCGACGACTGCATATTCATCTCAGCACGCGAACGCCAGAACATCGACGAGCTCAAGAAGCTATTCTATACGCGCATCAAGCAGCTACACGTACAGAAGTATCCTTACAACGACTTCCTCTTCGAACATTACGAGGAAGCATAGATTCCCGCAACCTCATCCTCCTCAAATTTTACGAGGAGAAGCAACCATTTCTAATTTATCCTGTGAATGGATAGCATCATCACTCTTGGCCATGCCCAGTGGTGATGCAATCCTATCTTATTCATCCAATGAAAGCATTAGTAAAGAAGCAATACATCCTACCATTCATCCTCATCGCGTCCCTATTCTTCCTGTGGGGCGCAGCCCACTCCATACTTGATGTGCTCAACAAGCACTTCCAACTCTCCTTGCAGAAGAACCATGCCGAGTCATCGCTCGTGCAGGTGATGTTCTATTTAGGCTATTTTGTTATGGCCATTCCTGCGGGACTCGTTATCGATCGCAAGGGGTACCGCACGGGGGTGGTGACAGGACTGACGCTCTATGGACTCGGAGCATTGATGTTTTGGCCCGGAGTGCAGATCGGCTCCTTCGAGTTTTATTTAGGCTCGCTATTTGTCATCGCTTGTGGCTTAGTCTTCCTCGAGACAGCGGCCAATCCCTACGTGACGGAATTGGGCGACCGAGAGACGGCCGCCTCGCGCTTAAATCTCGCCCAGTCGTTCAATGGTTTGGGCTGTATCTGCGGTCCGCTGTTGGGAGGCCTGCTCCTTTTTCCTGGCAATGGCAACGGCAATGAGAGCGGTCGCATCGACCTTCCTTACATCGTGATGGGCATTGTGGCGCTCGCTGTAGCAGTAGTTTTCACCCGCATCAAACTTCCCGAGATACCCCATGCTGAGGCTGACGAAAGCGCTTTGAAAACCAATCGCCGTGACGTAGTGCGCCGCCTTTTCAGCAACCGCTTCTTCGTGTTCGGCCTCTTCGCTCTGCTCAGCTACGAAGTGTCGGAGATTTCTATCAATAGCTTCTTTGTCAACTACGTGACAGACAATGAATGGATGGATCCGCGTGATGCATCTATTGCTCTCGCCTTCGGCGGTTTAGGCCTCTTCATGCTCGGCCGTGTAGTGGGAAGCATTGTGATGCAACACGTGGGTACTGAACGCGTGCTGAAGGTATGCGCCATAGGCACATTCATTACCACCTTCATCGTGGTGCTCAACGCGGGCTTCATCTCTTTGGTAGCCTTGGTGCTCATCTACGTGTTTGAGAGCATCATGTTCCCCACTATCTTTGCGCTCTCGCTCCAGGGGCTGGGTGGACTCACAAAGCGTGCATCGTCGTTCTTGATGATGACGCCTGTGGGCGGTGCCATCGGTCCATTGCTCATGGGCCTCGTAGCTGACGCTTCAAGCATATCAGCGTCATTCATCATTCCTCTCGTAGGCTTCGCCAATGTAGCAGCTTTCGCCTTCTCTTCTTCAAGGAAAAACAATTAAATCCTTGCCTTTCGACCACAACGTATGCAGGCAGATTGGCTCGTTCTCCTATATCTGAGCCTTCTCCAATGCTCATCATTAAAAAAACGTGTTACAAATGGTTTTGCCCAAGTGTAACACGTTTTTTAGTACGCTCGGCATGAGCATTATCTAACGGGTGCAAGTCCCGAGTAAGCCC
>CALEKA010000070.1 GCA_937898715.1 uncultured Prevotella sp. | reverse complement strand
CATCTAAGTACATTTCGATCTGCCCCTTCAAAGCATAAAGGGCTGAGAAGACAAGAACAAAGATAAATGAGCAAAAGGAACTTTTGGAGTTTGGTCTCATTACTTTGTTTGATGATTTAGCTCTACTATGCAAGATAGTTGAGCAACAATGCTTTGCTCTTGCCCCGATGATCCTCTAATATTCGATTCACCCTTGACCAATCAATGGGACTCGAGAAATCAATATCATCAAGATGATTCACATCGAGCAGCCGATCTTCAAGATTTAACAGTCTCAAGAGAGAGGTAAATCTACTCAAGCCACGCTCTTCATTACCAATTACCCAAAATGGCTTGTTAAAGATGATGCTAAATACCATGCCATGGAAGCTATCCACGATGGTCATTTCTGCATCCATAAAAGCACGAAGCCATGCAGTAACACTTGGAAACACGCAGTCCTCTATACGATTCTTTACATCTTCCCTTGTACGCGTTTCTGCCTGACATTTTGGCAATACTTGAAAAGGAATCTTCCCCTGTGCTTTTGCCACTCGCTGTATGAAAGCAGACTTCTTCGCATTTGGGTCAAGAATATAATTGAAGAGCGTGCCTGCTGAATGTGGTTCTTTCTCTGCTTCGATTAATTGAATGTAATCATCTTTGGTAAGGAGCATTGTAGGATCGAGCACATGCAGGGCATCTACTCCAAGATACTCCTTACAAAGCTTTACACCGGAATCCTCACGCACCGTCACAAGGTCGAACATCTTAGCCAATGCTGCACACAAGGTCGTCTGCTTTGGCGTAAACTCCCATTTATCCGTACCAAAGGAGGCTGCATATGCTATGCGCCTTACTTGTTTGTCTTGAGCAAAATCAAGAAACATCGAAGGAAGGAAAGCATTATAAGCAGGTCGCCAACACTGATCGCTTCCTACTACATAAGCATCATACGCTCCGTTTGAGGATTGCTTTACGAATCCTTTGTACGAATGAACGACTTCTGTATGGTTGATGTAGCTCTTAATGAACCGATTCGTATTTCGTTGTATAATGCTTCGTTCTTCTGCAGTAGGCCAATATCCCGATACTGAATATTTACCTGGCAAAAGGAGATGCACTGCTTTCACTTTCAATCTATACAGTTTTTCACGAAGATTCTTCCCGCCATACCAATCTATCGTCTCTACTTCATGTCCCGCCCTAATGAGCGTCTGTTGCAAAGCATAGTTCTGCAGCAGTCCTCCATAATTAGATTGAAGGGGTTGGGTGAGTATTCCTATTTTCATTTGATACGAATTTCCATGTTATACGTTTTCCATCCATGTCGCTTACATCTAAAATTAATCGACATTATTTGTGGATGTTGCAAAGTCTGCAATACTGTTTCTCGCTCTATATTTTTCTGTTCATTAGAAGATGAAATTTTACCCCCCCCCGATAAGGTTTCTAACAATTCTTATTAAGGCTGATTTACAACGTGATAGAATCATTCTTATACTTTGCCTTGTTGTTGGTCGAGTAAGATCTTTTATCAATTCTATTACATTTTCATGATCTAACCGAGCAAAGAAATCCTCACGTTTGGGATGTACTTTTGGCGAACGATAACAAGCAGGGTTTAATGGTTTGATACACTCATAAGTAGTTTCTGCCACATTCATTTGTGCAAAGTCGAGAGCAGTTTGTCCTTTATCTGTGTTGATGAAGACAAGTCCCGTTCCTTTATCATCATCCATATTTGGGAAGAGCGTATTGACGCCCCAAAAGTCTGCTATAGTTATATCACTCTGGCTACTACATCCCTTGGCCTTGCAATCGTAACACGAAGGGCGAAGTATGATATCTTGCAAGAATGCCTTCATATAAGGATTATGCTGAAAGGGGGATAGCAGTGATAGAGTTTTATCCTCTTCATTGTAAGTAAGTCGAAAGCAAAAGTTCTTCCAACCTCGCTTTTTATTTCTAAACTCTATGTGGCTAATACTTTGTGCAGTCTTTATAGTTTCGTCAAGATACATGCGCCAGACCTTTGGACTTGGTGTACCATGACAGATAAAGTCTACTGTCAGTAAGTTTTCGTAGGGCTTGCGCAGAAACTTATGCAATCCTGCCACTTGACAGGGCGTACCTGTAAAAAGCACTTTTCGACCTTCTATAAGGAAGCGTTTTACATCTTTGTAAGCATTTGCCACACGAGCTTGCACATACTTCGATCCCATAAAGGTTTCAACGCCCCTCATATCGTCTGCATAATCAATCAACACTTGCCACGTTTCGTCAAAGCGTGCGCCAAACACTACTCCACCCTCACTAATTATCTTCTCAGCTAACAAGTAGAATATGCCTCCCGAAGAACTCTTTAATCTTACCTGCTCATTTTTATTAATGGCAGCAAGCACTTGTTTCGGTTCACGTTTGTCGTAAGGCATCATTTCATTGCACACCTTTTCGCAAACACCGCAATTCACGCAAACATCTTCGTCCACACTTGGATAAAGGAATCCTTCCTTATCCTCCACCATCGTAATACATTGTTTTGGGCAGATGGATGCACAAGCGCTACAACCGCAGCAATCTTTTTTGTTTTGGATTGAAATCATTGGGTTAAAAGTATGATTTTGCTATTCTCTTCCATATAAGTTTTCGTATTTGATCTATAAGAATAGCTGCAATCGCCACCACCAGTAAGAACAATGCAATCAGCAACAGACACATGATCCCATTGTAAGTATTGTATATCCACAATACGAAAGGCTTAAAATAGGGTTCACACAAATTAGGGTTCGTATGCAATAAGAATATGGCAAAACTTGATGCAGCACACCAATTAATCATTTTGTTTTTAAGTCTTAAGCTACTAAAATACAATAGCAAGCTCATTGCAGATATAATAACCAACGGATTTACATAAGAGTACATTCGTCCGGAAATTGCAGACAGACCCAATCTTACTGAAAAGAAACTGACGATAGTTATAATCAGCGTGATAGAACCAAAAGTGCACAAGAACACATATGGGGGGGGTAAAATCTTCTTATCAGAAAAATATATTCTTACGTATCTTGCTAATAAATACAATCCAATGAAAGACATAGTAGAATAGCCATCTTCAAAGAACACTGCCCCATTACTGACCCAAGCATATAAGGTTTGGAATGCGAAAAATGCTAAGAGGACTGCTTTGTATGTTTTCTTGTCGGCATTACTCACAAAAGCGTTTAAGATAGGAGAAAGAATATAGAGTCCTATGTAAGCTTTGATAAACCAATTCCACTTTAGCATAACAAAGCAACCTGCTATTCCGCGAACTGACAAGGAAGATAATCCGCATGACAACATCAATGCATATATTCCCACCAAAAAGAATAGGCATTGAAATACAAAATTGCAGAAACTTTTTGCAGATGGTCTAATTCCAAACCAACCGGAAATGAGCACGAATACATTGACGCAGATTATTGACAACGATTCGAAAAAGAATCGGGAAAAAGTACCTAATGGTGCTAAAATAGTTTCTGTCTGCTTCGGTGCACCTAATGAAAAGAAGTCAGCATGAACGATGAGAACCAAGAACATGGCTATTAGCCTCAGCAACTCAATGTTTGAATCTCGTTCTTTCTTTATTAGTGTATGACACATCTTATTTCCTTATAAATTTCATAACTGGTTGAACAATTAAATTTCTTTCCTCTTTATTCATACTGAAGTTCCAAAATGCTATTACATAGAGAATTGTAAACACTATTCCAGCCAATACAAACTTTCCGATTGAAAGAAACTGAATTTCTAAGTGATTAATAGCAAAGAGTCCTATTAATACAAATGATAAAGGAACAATACTCATTTTCATTATTTCTCTCCAAAACCTCAAAATATCAAGATGTTGCTTACGCTGATAGTAGACATTCATTATCAAAACTTGTCCTACGAACAAAGCCAAACTCGTTGCTAAAGCACAACCATATCCACCATAAGGTTTAGCCAATAATACAGATAGAGCAAGACTCAATAATGCTATTACGATGTAAAGCAATGAACGAAATTTCATTTGATTGCGCGCCATCAATATGGTTATTCCCACATTCTGTATCAATGGCACTGTCAAAGGGATAAAGAACATTAAGCATATATAATACGCATCTTCATAGCCATTACCCGCCCACAACTGAATAAAAGGCTTACCAAATACGATAAAAGCAGAAAGAATAAATGCCATAATTACATATTGCAAACGTCCAGTTCGGATAAATAAATCAGATATATTCTTCTCATTATTTTCTTTTGTTACCATTGATGTAATCTTTGGCAGAAAAACGCCTGATATGGCTGTTGAAAACATCATGTACATATTTTGAAGTTGTATAGCCACGGCATAAATAGCTATAGCCACAGCACCACGATAAACTCCTAATACAAATTGTCCCGTACTCCAATATATACGATCCATTATGGCATTCAAGAATATCCAAAAACTATATACTGATACTTCCTTTAAAAAATTCCATTTGAATTTTGCAAAACGAATTTTTATATCAAGTCTATATTTACAATACCACCAATTTATCAATAGTGTAACGACATTAAATATAGTAGTAACAACCACCATTGCCACTGCTTTATATCCTATAACCAATAGCAAAACCATCACTACGGGATTTAGCACAGAACGAATGATGCTCACTAATCGCTGAAATACAAAACGCTCGTATGCTGTCATTATACTTCCCCAAATGCTCATTGGAAAAGTGAACGCAAGGTTAAAAGTCATCAGCCATAGCATGATTCTCGTTCTTGTCACTTCTGTTTCGGTCATCGAACGAGAGAATAGATTCTCAACATTCAAGGATAAAGCACTACCTGCTATCATAGCTATTATGCCAATGCCGATGTATAGGACAAAGAACATTCCGAACATCTCTTCTTGTTCTCTTTGCTTGCCTTCTGCTCTAAACTTAGCCGTATACCTGACAATTGCATTGCCAAAACCTAAGTCTAGTACAGTGAGATAAGCTATGATAGACGCAGCTAACGAGTACAAGCCATACTCCGATTGCCCTAACATTCTCAACATATAAGGAGTATATATCAATCCCACTACCATGTTGAGACATATCGACACGTAATTAAGTGCTGCTCCGGCTTTTAGTTGATTCATGTCTTATTATTTTCAAAAATCAATTATTAAACTGCAACCGCTTATTTAGGTCATACCCCAAAGAGCAGGCACTTCTCTATGCCTACCATTATCGACTTTGTAAAAAAACGATTGTGATTTAACTTTGTGGACTGCTTAAGTCCGATACAAGAGAGTAAGAGTGAGGGACAATCCTTGCGAACTTCGTTTTTACAGTTACTGCTTTATCCACTCTTCCACATCGATTTCCGCCAAGTCTGCTCCGATGATGGTGATGCGGTTGTCATAGTGACGATGCTCATGGCCTTGGATGACTTGACGAGTGTAGCGGTTGGGCTGAAGTTGGAGGATTGAGCATAGGTTGCGACTGACGATGTCGATATTCTTATCGATGATGATAATCTGTGCGCTGCGATTATCGCGCAAGAGATTGCAGAAGAATGCATCGGGCGAACTAAAAGAATAGCCCATGACGATGATGCGGTCTGCACGAAGTATCAGTTGGGTCGCTTTGTACCAGGTGTCGATGTAGCGTTTGGACAGGATGATCTGCAACTTTAGTGGAGGCAAGAAGGATGGGATCGGTAACGCTCTGCGATTGGCATCAAAGCTGAGTTCTTCTGCCAAGCGATTCTGAAAGAAGTCTTGCAGATCAAGTGTGTCTAAGTCGGTCAGCTCAAACTCATTCTTATTCTCTACGTCTACATACTCCATGAGCGAGCCATGGAAATAGAGTACGTCGGAAGAAACGCTGTGTGCGAAAGTGGTGTAATTAAAAGTGAGGAGTTGACAGGGCTTTGACTGCAATTGGCTGTAGAGATCGGGCTTCGCGATGTTCGTATGCTCTACGTTTCCTAAGGTTTTTTCTTGAGCAATTCTCTGTTGTTCACTGACAAGGTATGCCCAAAGGATCCAGGATATATAGAGATAGTCGCGCATGTAGCTCGTACGATCTGTATAGAATCCATAAAAATACTGCGTCAAGAGCTGCTCTATATCGAGTATATTGCGGTAGACATGACGGAGCACAGGATTGTTTGACTCATACAGGCTTCGCTGCAAGATCTCAATGATAAGGCTTTTGAAGGTCTCGGTATAATTGAGGTGGTTGAAGTCGATGATGCTATCGTCCTTTACCACGGTGTCAAACACTTCGTTTATCAAGTTTTCCGTCTCTGGATCGATGATTGCCCCCGTTTTGACATCGAGGATCTTACGGAAGAGGCGCACGATGAGATTGCCCATCTTCCGTTGCTTTTCGTCGAGCGACTGATTGTTATTCAGTTCGTCACTGATATTTCTGCATATCGTCACCAACTCCTTGTCAAGATCTTTTGCCAAGCGGTCTATGGCATTGCTGACAAATCTGTCGAAATGGAATCGCACACTGCCGATCGCCTTGCGCAAGGTGGCATCAATGGCCTTACCTTCTTCCGTTTCGAGAAAAGCTACTATGCGCGGTATGAGATCGGACGATGTGGGGAGGCCTAATGTGGCATCTGCTCCTGCACCAAGTATGACAAGCGGCTGAGGTTTGTCTTTGTTTTCTATCAGCTGTTTGGCAAATTGGTCGCCAAGAAATATCTGTTGCTGAAGACCTACACTGGAGGCTACTTGATTGGTTCCTCCGTTGACGTCTATTTGATTGTCTGTGGGCATTATGATTTAGGGGAAGTGGATTTTAAGTGCAAGTTCTTTTGCGCTTCGCGGGGGGGAACATTAATTGATGCTTTAATTTGCGCTCCGCGCTTGTTTTGAACATTAATGCTCATTAATCAGACATTAATTTCTCATTAATACTTTCCTTCTGTATGATTTTAGTCATGAATTACCATGAATTAATCATGAATTAATCATGAATTTCATTGCGCGATGATTCCTGTTAGGAATTAACGGATAATTCATGGATAATTCATGGTAATTCGCGACTTACCATAGCTTTCAGCCAGTACTGGGGGGGAACACTAATTGATGCTTTAATTTGCGCTCCGCGCTATTTTGAACATTAATGCTCATTAATCAGACATTAATCTTTCATTAATACTTTCCTTCTGCTTTGATTTTAGTCATGAATTACCATGAATTAATCATGAATTTCATTGCACGATGATTTCTGCTATGAATTAACGGAAAATTAATGGATAATTCATGGTAATTCGTGACTTACCATAGCTTTCAGCCAGTACTGGGGGGAACACTAATTGATGCTTTAATTTGCGCTCCGCGCTATTTTGAACATTAATGCTCATTAATCAGACATTAATCTTTCATTAATACTTTCCTTCTGCTTTGATTTTAGTCATGAATTACCATGAATTAATCATGAATTTCATTGCACGATGATTTCTGCTATGAATTAACGGAAAATTAATGGATAATTCATGGTAATTCGTGACTCTTCATAGCTTTCAGCCAGTACCGTGGGCGACGCGTCTCGCGTCGGCATCATACCCTCTAACTAAGAGGCAAGTTTATCTGCCCTGTAATTTGCGCTCCGCGAGGTTTTATCGTTTCGTCAATAATTCGTTGATTTGAACACGAATATTGTTGATGGAATTGCCCTTGGTAAGTCGGGGACATAAAGCAAGAAGCGTCCCTATAAACCTTGCCTTGACCACTTCTTCTTTGTCTACACTCTCTATCTCGGGGGTGTTGCATATTTCTATGGCAACTTTTGCCAATTCTGCGGCAGTGGAGCAGATCTTGAGCTTTCCTATATAATATAGGAGTGGTTCACTCTCGGGAATGTAGATTGAGAGTCGCTTGGTGGCTTCTTCATTAATGTCTTCTGACTGAGAAGGCTCTATATTGGAATCGGAGGAAATGCCTTCTGCTTTCGCGTCTTGCTGTTCTTGGGCAAACGTGTCGCCATAGAAATACTGTACTGCATGGGTGGCATTGGGCAAAAATTGATTGTTTCCACCACTGATATTGAAGATAATATTCGACTTGTTGTCTTCCATGGTTTTATTGTTTTTTTCACGAGATCTTTAAACAGCACTTTATAGGCTCTTTGAACTGCACTTTAAGACCGGCTTAAAGTGCAGTTTATAGACCGCTTAAAGTGCACTTCATAGACTGCATGCTCACTGATTGAATGGTTCTTGAACGGGGATTGAACGAAATCACGTTTTTTTGTACGAGAATTAAACCAAAATTAAACGGCATTGAACGGATTTCATTTCGCTTTCTTCGCACCGTAATTTTGCATCGTCAATCAGCTACTGAGGCATTGAGAGCCAAGGACTGAAAGACGCATTTTTTTAATCTCTAAACTTTTTACAATTATGAGTAAAGCTTACAAAGTTGTAGGTAAGAAGATTTCTACTGGTGACAAGAGAGGTCAAGTGGTTTACACCGTTTCTCCCGTGAGTTATGGTATTCTCACCACGGATGAAGCTGCCCGTCAGATTTCTGCGGAATCGACGGCTACTCCAGGTGACGTGAAAGCAGTACTGGATCGCTATGCTTATTACGTGGTGGAGAACTTGAAGAAGGGCTACAGCATCGAACTCTTGGGATTTGGTACGCTCTATCTTCGATTCGTGAAAGAGAAGGGGGTGGAGACTCCTGACAAGGCAAATGCTTCAATGGTAAAAGCTGTGCTGCCTGCGTTCCGTCCATCGTACAATGTGGTGAATGGTGCACGTATCTATTCGCTGGTGCCGAATAAGATCACACTGGTGAAGTATAATCCTAAGACGGAGGATAAGACGGAGGATAAGGAGTAAGCAATCTGCGCTCCGCGCGGGCGTGAACATTAATCTCCATTAATTGAACATTAATCTTTCATTAATTCTCCACTGGAATCATCGTACAAGGAAATTCATGATTAATTCGTGGAAATTCATGACCGAATCAAAGCAGAAGGAAGGTATTAATGAAAGATTAATGTCTGATTAATGGGCATTAATGTTCAAGACAAGCGCGAAGCGCAAATCAGGAGACTTATGAATTGTCTTTTGAATCGTGATTGCCGCCGACGCGAGGACGCGTCGCCCCCAGAACTGGGTGAAAGCTATTGCGATTGCTGGAACATTAATCTCCATTAATTGTTTCGTTAATACTTTTCTCCGCGCGGGGTTTGTTCTTACACAATATTTGCCTTAAAGCGAAGGAAGTAACCTCTTAACTTTTCAACTCATAAACTTTTCAACTTTTAAAGACTATGTCAGAAAACAAACGAAACAGACTTTCGTGGATGCAAATTATCAACGCGATTGTTCAAGCCGTAGTGGCTGCACTGACAGCACTGGGCGTTAGTAGTTGTACCACCTTTATTCATTCTAACTTATGAGATCAAGCAACATGATGTCGACAAGCGACGTTAAATACCTTGTGATTCACTGCTCGGCTACGCGAAGCAATCAGGACTACACTGCGACGCAACTCAGGCGCGACCACTTAGCACGTGGTTTTCGCAAGATTGGCTACCACTTCTACAGTCGCAGGAATGGGGAAATGACGCAGCATCGTATGCTCATGGAGGTGGGAGCTCATGCCCGTCCTTATAATCATTGCTCGATTGGTATCTGCTATGAGGGGGGACTGGACGAGAATGGCGTTCCTTGCGATACGCGTACAAAGCGGCAAACGGAGCGTATGGTGGATCTACTGAAGAATCTTCATGCTTTATTCCCCAATGCTCGAATCGTGGGGCATCGTGATCTGCCTGGCACTACGCCGAAGGATTGTCCTTGCTTGAATGCTCAGAAGGTGTTTGGGTGGATTGAGGAAGAGTAAAGTTGACTACAATGGTGACGATGGGATAGTAGAAAGACTATTCCGTCGTTTCCCTATTTATTATCTCTATTAATTTTACTTCATCTTTTGCTAATTACGTGCAATGAAATTCATGATTAATTCATGACCGAAGGAAAGTATTAATGAGAGATTAATGTAGAATTAATGAGCATTCATGTTCAAGGAATGCGCGAAGCGCAAAGAATGTATCTACACTCAAACAAGATCAAGACTTACGCCACACCATCTTATTCACAATCCCTACATACGATTGCACGATTTTCACGACTTTGGTGCTGACATTCTCGTCTACGTAGTCGGGCACGGGAAGGCCGTGCTGACTGTCACGACAAAGTTCTACGGCGGTGTCGACGGCTTGAAGTAATGACTTTTCGTCGATGCCAGCGATGATGAAGTCGCCCTTGTCGATGGCTTCGGGACGCTCCGTCGAGGTGCGGATGCAAATGGCGGGGAATGGATGACCTACACTGGTAAAGAACGATGATTCTTCAGGCAGCGTGCCACTATCGCTCACTACGGCAAAGGCATTCATCTGCAAGCAGTTGTAGTCGTGAAAGCCGAGGGGTTCGTGTTGAATCACTCGAGGATCGAGTTGGAAGCCACTCTTGGCAAGGCGATTGCGGCTGCGGGGGTGACAGCTATAAAGAATGGGCATATCGTATTTCTCTGCCATGCGATTGATGGCATTGAAGAGCGAGAGGAAGTTCTTTTCGGTGTCGATATTCTCTTCGCGATGAGCTGACAACAAGATGTATTTGCCTTTCTCAAGACCAAGGCGTTTGTGCACATCGCTTGCTTCTATCTCGGCAAGGTTGTTGTGGAGCACTTCTGCCATGGGGGAACCGGTTACGTAAGTGCGCTCTTTGGGCAAACCACAGTCAGCAAGGTAGCGACGGGCGTGCTCTGAGTAGGCCATGTTGACATCGCTGATAATGTCGACAATGCGGCGGTTGGTCTCTTCGGGCAGGCATTCGTCTTTGCAGCGGTTGCCGGCTTCCATGTGGAAAATTGGAATATGTAAACGTTTAGCTCCGATAACGCTAAGACATGAATTGGTGTCGCCTAATACCAATACTCCATCTGGCTTGGTCTGTGCGAAAAGTTTGTAAGAGCAGTTGATGATGTTGCCACAAGTGGCTCCAAGGTCATCGCCTACGGCATCCATATATACTTCGGGTTCTGCTAACTTCAGGTCGTGAAAGAAGATGCCGTTGAGGTTGTAGTCGTAGTTCTGACCTGTGTGGGCGAGGATGACATCAAAGTATTTACGGCATTTGTTGATAACGGCTGCCAAGCGGATGATCTCAGGGCGAGTACCAACTACGATAATGAGCTTTAATTTGCCGTTGTTCTTGAAACTTATGTCGGAATAGTCAAATTGGGGTTGCTTTGTCATACACT
>CALEKA010000069.1 GCA_937898715.1 uncultured Prevotella sp. | reverse complement strand
GTCGCCGCCAATTTCCTTTCAAGCCTCTTTCAGAGTCACATCTGAGAGAGGCTTTACTATTTAGCACGAACGATTACGGATTAGACAGAAATATCACAGAGCGATGTAAGATAGTTGCTCTCTAAGAGTCTGAACTAATCTCTTAACTCCTTAACTCCTAAACTCTTTAAACTCCTAAACTCTTTAAACTCCTAAACTCTTTAAACTCCTAAACTCTTTAAACTCCTAAACTCATTAAACTTCCAAACTCCCCCTATCCATGGCATTAGAAAAGACTTTAGTATTGCTTAAGCCCTGCACCATGCAGCGCGGCTTGGCTGGTGAGATCATTAGCATATTTGAGAAGAAAGGACTGCAAATCTGTGGCATGAAGATGATGCAGCTTACTGACGACGTGCTCACTGAGCATTATAAGCATTTGAGCGGTAAGCCTTTCTTCCAACAAATCAAGGATTCTATGATGACTGCTCCCGTCGTAGCGCTTTGCCTTAAGGGTGTAGACGCAGTGGCGGCTGTTCGTGCCCTTGCAGGCCCTACAAATGGCCGTAATGCGGCTCCTGGCACTATTCGTGGTACCTACTGCATGAGTTTCCAAGAGAACATCGTACATGCTTCCGATTCGCAAGAGGCTGCCGCGGTAGAGTTGAAGCGCTTCTTCCGCGACGATGAAATCTTTGAATGGGAGCAAGCGGCTTTCCCGTTCCTCTACGCTGCCGATGAATTTTAGATAAGGTTGCTTGGCGCTCTCTGATGGATGAATTTCGGATGCTTGAGCAACATAAAAATGATGTTCTTCGCTTTGAGTAAATTGCTTGGAGCGAAGGACATTTTTTTGTTAGAACATGGTAGAAGGGTTTTCTTGTTGGTTTTCAAACGATAAGGGGAGTAGGGGTAAAGAAAAGGTTTATAATGATGAGAAAATGACAAGAAAAAAATATTTTTCTTTTCTTCTTCCGTTCAAAAGTTTGCCGTATCTTTGCCAACGTCTTTGGAAAACAAGCTTCGCTAAAGCACCTTTTGGAAGAGAGCGAAGCAACTATGGAAGAAACTATCAAGACAGAAGTAAACTGCTGACAATCAATGAGTTATAAGTGTAATACCCTTCGGCATGAAGGGCGGGCAGTTGCGCTCTGATGGTGAGCACGATGACTGCTCAATGTGCTAACGATCAGAGCTGCGCGAAGACGAAAAGTTTTCCGTTTTGGAAAACTTTTGGAAAACTTCTGAGCTTGAAGTTGTCCGAAAAGGACATCTTCTAACCAACAGATAAACCTTACAAACCCTACACAGAATCCCCAAAACCATGTGCACTGACAACTTCATCATCACCAAGCGCAACGGCAAGACAGAGCCGCTGAGTATAGAAAAAATTAAGACTGCCGTACTGAAGTCCTTCCAATCAAGAAACAAGAATATCGACGCCGAAGGGCTCAACCGCATCATGCAACGCCTCCGCTTCTGCAACGGTATGAGTGTGGAGGACGTACAAAACCAGGTAGAGGTGGCACTGATGGCTGAGCACCACTACGAGGTGGCTAAGTCGTTTATGCTTTACCGCAAGCGTCATGAAGACGATCGCGAAACTGCCGACAAACTGCGCTTCTTGATCAATTATTGCAACTCTGCCAATCCTGCCACGGGATCGAAGTACGATGCCAATGCCAATGTAGAAAACAAGAATATAGCCACCCTCATCGGTGAACTTCCTAAGCAGGGCTTTATTCGCTTGAATCGTCGCTTGCTTTGCGACCGCATTAAGGATATGTATGGCAAGGAATTGGCTGATCGCTACATCTACTTGCTCAAGCACCACTTTATCTATAAGAACGACGAAACGTCGCTTGCCAACTATTGTGCTTCTATCACGATGTACCCCTGGTTGCTCAATGGTACAAAGGACATTGGTGGTAACTCTACAGCGCCTACCAACCTCAAGTCGTTCTGCGGTGGCTTCGTCAACATGGTGTTTATCGTAAGCTCTATGCTTTCGGGCGCTTGCGCCACTCCCGAGTTTCTCATGTATATGAGTCATTTCTTGGAGTTGGAATATGGTCCAGAGTATTACAAGGAAGCTGACAAGGTGGTCGACCTCTCCACCCGTCATCGTTCGATCGATAAGATTATCACTGACTGCTTCGAGCAGATCGTCTACTCTATCAACCAACCTACGGGTGCTCGCAACTTCCAGTCAGTGTTCTGGAACATCTCTTATTACGATAAGTTTTATTTTGAGAGCATCTTTGGCGAATTTCGTTTCCCCGATGGTTCGCGTCCCTCTTGGCCCGCTCTCGACTGGTTGCAGCGCCGCTTCATGAAGTGGTTCAATCAGGAGAGAACGAAAGCTGTGCTTACCTTCCCTGTAGAGACCATGGCTCTGCTCTCCAAGGATGGCGACGTGATGGACAAAGAGTATGGCGACTTCACAGCAGAGATGTATGCCGAAGGCCATAGCTTCTTCACCTATATGAGCGACAATGCCGACTCTTTGGCTTCTTGCTGCCGCTTGCGCAATGAGATTCAGGACAATGGATTCAGCTATACGCTTGGTGCGGGCGGTGTGAGCACGGGCTCTAAATCGGTGCTTACGGTCAACCTCAACCGTTGCGTACAGCAGGCCACTCGCGAGGGCCGTTCTTACGTGGAATACCTCGACAGCATCGTCGATCTTATGCACAAGGTGCAGATGGCTTACAATGCCAACCTCAAAGATTTGATGGATAAGGGCATGCTTCCCCTCTTCGATGCTGGCTACATAAACATTAAGCGTCAGTATCTCACCATCGGTGTGAACGGTATGGTAGAAGCTGCCGAGAGTTTGGGTATCACTATCTCTGATAATAAGGAGTATGAGGACTTCGTGGGCAATATCTTGGGACTTATCGAGAGCTACAACCGCAAGTATCGTTCAAAGGACTTAATGTTCAACTGCGAAATGATTCCTGCCGAAAACGTGGGCGTAAAGCATGCTCGCTGGGATCGCGAAGATGGTTATTTTGTGCCTCGTGAATGCTACAACTCTTACTTCTATGTGGTAGAAGATCCTAATACCGACATCATCGAGAAGTTCCGCCTCCATGGTCGTCGCTTCATTGAGCACCTCACGGGTGGTTCGGCGCTCCATATGAACCTTGACGAGCACCTGAGCCAGCCTCAGTATCGACAACTCTTGCGTGTGGCAGCTAAGGAGGGATGCAACTACTTCACCTTCAATATCCCCAACACGCTCTGCAACGACTGTGGCCACATCGACAAGCACCACCTGCATAAGTGCCCCGTGTGTGGATCGGAGAATCTCGACTATCTGACTCGTATCATTGGTTACTTGAAGCGTGTAAGCAACTTCTCGCTCGACCGTCAGAAGGAAGCCAGCAGAAGATACTATCAGCGTGTGGAGGAATAACCCCTCATTCTTAAGGGAATTATACCTATAATATATAGGAGAAAACTCCATGCTGAAGTATTATAACCACGACATCGTATTCCAAGAATATCCTGACGAGGTGACGTTGGCCATCAACCTCACGCTTTGCCCCAATCGTTGCGCGGGATGCCACAGTGCGTTCTTGCGCGAGGACATTGGCGAGGAACTTACTGAAGAACGCCTTACGGCTCTTATCGAGAGCAACGATGGCATCACTTGCGTGGGCTTCCAGGGGGGCGATAATGATCCGCAGACGCTCTTTGCTTTGGCGCATCATGTGCGTGAGAAGTACGAAGGGCGCATCCGCACGGGGTGGTATTCGGGCCGCACATGGCTTCCCGACTTGAAGGAACTCGCCACTGCGCTCAACTACGTGAAGCTCGGCGGCTATTCTGCCAAACTCGGTCCGCTCTCATCGCCCAATACCAATCAGCGCTTTTATCGCATAGAATCCGATGGCCGTCTGACCGACCTTACCCTGCGCTTCCGCAAGAAGCATGTATAAAGAAACGTTCGGGGGCGACACCTTTTCTTGGGTGTCGCCCCCGAATGCATGTGGGGAGGGGATGGAGAAGAAACTTTGTATCGTGCGCTTTTTAATACTCCACTTTATCGTCTTTCTTCTCCCAGTCGTTGAAGGGAACTTGTGCTTCCTGGCGCATGAATTCCTCGGTGGGAAGCTTGCGCTCATGGATGGGGAGGGGCAGTTCGCGGTAGATAAAGGCATCGTCGAAGCCTATGCGAGCGGCATCGTCTTTTGTGGCAGCAAAGTAGAGGTGGTCAAGGTGAGCCCAGTAGATGGCGCCGAGACACATGGGGCATGGCTCGCACGAAGAATAAATGTCGTAGCCCGTGAGGTCGAAGTCCTCCTTCAGCTCGCAAGCTTTGCGAATGGCCTGCACTTCGGCATGAGCGGTAGGGTCGTGTTGCAGCGTCACGCGGTTTACGCCTTCTGCCACGATCTCTCCTCCTTTGGCTATCACAGCGCCGAAAGGTCCTCCGCCCTGCTTTACGTTTTCCACGGCGAGGTCTATAGCGCGTTGCATGAGTTCTTGCTTTGTCATAATTCTGTAATTTTTAGTTCTTTACGAAGGGTAAAGGTAACTAATTCATACGAAATCTTCTCATTTCTTTTGGACTATTTTACTTTTTATCAAGAAAAAGTGCTCCTTATTACCTATTCTTTCACCTCTCTTACGTCATTTTATTGCACGGCAAGGAAAGTCTGGGTAACTTTGCAGTAGATAAGTCAAGGCCTACCAGTCCAAAAGTGAGTATTCGCTTCATTCACCTTGCATTATATCTATACAGAACGAAACGATTCTACATTACCAAGAAACATTAACTCAAAACATAAACTTTATGAAGACATTTACTCTTTTAAAATCCCTCCTTGTAGTTTGCTTGATTAGCTTGTTGGGGGGTAGTGCTTGGGCACAGGAGCCTGTGACTTTGGCTTCTTTTACGATGGATAGTTCAACTGGTTGGACGCTAAATGCAAGTCAGAAGGGAGGTAAAACAACTCCCTATTATGGATTGTTGGGTTCAAGTACATATGTGCAGAGTCCAGAAATTGATTTTAGTGGAGTAAAAACTATGTCTATAGTAATCAATGCAAGAACCTATGGTGGTGCTGGTAAATCAGGGAATAAGGTGACGATACAAATTGTACCATCTGATGAGAATCTTGATGTGATAGAGTTATGTACAATAACTCCTAAAAACAAGGACCTATCAGATTATTCAAGTGATTTTGTACAGAATTCGTTCACAGGTAAAGGATCATTGAGATTTGTCGCTCTATCAAGTACAGAAAATATAGGTGCGGGAATTGCCTCTGCTACAATCACTGAAGCAGGTTCTTTCTTCATCACCTCAGCCGGCTATGCCACCTATTTCACCGACAAGGCATTTACTATGCCTGATGGCGTAACAGGTAGCATCATCACGGATGCTAACGGCGGTAGCCTTACGATAGAGGATAAGTATCCTGCTGGTAGCGTAGTTCCTGCAAGCACGGCATTGCTCCTTAAGGGTGCAGAGAAGGAATATACTTACAATGTAGTAACAACTACTGAGACTGCTCCCACAAACAATCTCCTCCACGGCTCTGTAAGTGAAGACTTTACTTCTGTAGATGATAATACTGATGATTATCTCTTCTACAAGCTCTCTTATGATGAGAACAACGAGAACCTTGGTTTCTATTGGGCTGAGAAGGATGGTGCTTACTTCGTAACAGAAGGTGGCAAAGCTTACCTCGCAGTACCTAAGACGAATGGCGCAAGTCAGATGAAGGGCTTTGCTCTTGATGGCACAACCACTGGTATTCAGCAAGCAACTATCGATACCGCTGTAGCTCCTATCTACGACATCAATGGTCGCCGCGTGAGCACGCTTAATGGTGCTGCTAAGGGTGTATACATCGTAGGTGGTAAGAAGGTGATGGTGAAGTAAGCAGGGCATTAAGACGCACGCTTATTCTCAAAGAAACATTATGAATTAAGAGAAAATACATTAGATACAATGAAGAAGATATATACAGCTCCTCAGACTACTGCTATCCGCGTACAGACGGAAGGCATGATGGCTATGAGCAATCATGATCAAGTAAGCAGTAAGCCCCAGCTCTCTGACGATAAGGCTTGGGACGACATGGATTGGAACGACGTGGAAGAATAACGCTTTTCCTCTGCGCGTTCGCTATAAAAGATTAAAGGCTCACACCTCGAGATGGGGTGTGGGCCTTTGATGTTGTTGTGGGAGGGGAAAGTTTGCTCTGTGGGCGACGCGTCCCGCGTCGGCGTGGATGGGGGAATGTCTCTTGAGATGTGCTTTTGATGTGCTTGGGGAAGTTTTTTTTTTGATGTGCTTTTTGAGGTACTTTTTTGATGTACTTTTTTGATACGCTCTGCGTCGAGCCTCGCGTGTCAAGCCGAAGCGGGACACTTCGCCCCCACTTCCTATGGGCTCACAGCTTGAGATTGTGGCAATGCCGACGCGGGACGCGTCGCCCACAGAACTGGGTGGGGGAACGTATGATGGGTGGGCTGGGCTATACGCGGGCAGCTTTCTTGACGTTTTCGATTTGCATGAGTTCGCGGCAGATGTTGTCGGCGTCGTCGGTATCGTAGACGGAGATGGTCATACGACCTTCGAAGATGCCATCGTTGGTGTCGAGCGTGATGCGCTTTACTACGAAGTGGGTGAGCTTATGCAGTACGTCGGCTATGGCATAGAGCACGCCTTGTGAATCGATGCCCTCTATCTCAAACTGTGCATCGAAGCGCATCACCTTGTGCATGTCCCAAGAGCAGGCAATGATGTTGTTGCCATAGCGCGTCTTGAGTTTGACGGCTGTCTCGCAGCTGCGCTTGTGGAGCTGCAGGGCGCCGTCGTCGGTGATGTAGCCCAGCACGTCGTCGCCAGGGATGGGTGAACACGCGGGATCTATCGTACACTTGCGGAGCACTTCTTCGTTGAGCACGAGCACCTCTTTGCGATTGAGGTTTTTGGCCCATTGTGCGTCGTCGAGCGCTTCTGCTGTGGGCGACTGGTTGTGCTGTCCGTTCTTATTGTTATTGCCAAAGAATGATGTGAGTGTGCTGATTAGTCCCTTGCTTGGCTTGCGTCCTTGGAGGAAGAGCAACGTGGAGTCGTCGAGCGTGATCTTGTCGTCGCCCAGGCTGAAGAGAAACTCTTCGTTGGACATGGCGTTGTAGTGGCGGCGGAGCTTGTCGAGCAGGCCCGAGGAGTACTCCATATCGTGGCTTGAGAGGAATAGACGGAGCACTTCTTCGCCTCGCTTCTGCTTCTCGCGGCTTTCGCGGCGCAGGTAAGCTTGTATCTTGGCGCGCGCCTTGGCTGTTGTGGCAAAGTTGAGCCATTCGGGCTGCACGTGTTGCGTACGCGAGGTGAGCACTTCCACTT
This sequence comes from uncultured Prevotella sp., assembly GCA_937898715.1. Lineage (GTDB taxonomy): Bacteria > Bacteroidota > Bacteroidia > Bacteroidales > Bacteroidaceae > Alloprevotella. The sequence goes on along the minus strand of CALEKA010000069.1, from coordinate 108,870 downwards.
GGTCGCCACTCTTGAGCACGTAGCTCAGTGGCACCAGTTTGTGGTTGACTTTTGCACCGAAGCAGTGAGAGCCGAGGAAGGAGTGGATAGAGTAAGCGAAGTCGAGGGCTGTGGCGCCCTTAGGCATTGTCTTGAGTTCTCCCTTGGGGGTGAACACCATAATCTCCGAGGCGTAGAGGTTGAGCTTGATATTGTCGAGCAGGTCGAGCGTATCGGGTTGTGGGTCGTCGAGAATCTCTTTGATAGAGTTGAGCCACTTGTCGAGCTCGTTTTCGTCGTACTCCGCATCCTTGTCCTTGTACTTCCAGTGGGCGGCAAATCCTACTTCGGCTATGTCGTCCATGCGGTCGGAGCGGATTTGTACTTCGATCCACTTGCCTTGTTTCGACATAAACGTGTTGTGGAGTGCTTGGTAGCCATTCGTCTTGGGGTTGGAGAGCCAGTCGCGGAAGCGTGTGGGGTGGGGCTTGTAGATTTCTGTCAGGGCGGAGTAGATGCGGAAGCATTCGTCCTTTTCGTGCTGGCGGTCGGCTGGAACGAACACGATGCGTATGGCCAGGATGTCGAACACTTCCTCGAAGGGGATGTGCTTCTTCTGCATCTTACACCATATGGAGTAGGGGCTCTTGATGCGTGCTCGGATGGTATACTTCACGCCCATCTGGTCGAGTCGTTCGCAGATGGCTGGCGTGAACTTGGCTATCACGTCGTCGCGCTCCACGTGGCTTTCGTCGAGCTTGCGCAAGATGGCGGCATAGTCGTCGGGGTGTTCGTATTTAAAGCTCAGATTCTCCAGTTCTGTCTTAATCTTGTTGAGTCCCAATCGGTCGGCGATAGGCGCGAAGATGTAGAGTGTCTCACCGGCTATCTTATACTGCTTCGAGGGTAGCATGCTCGAGAGCGTGCGCATGTTGTGCAGACGGTCGGAAATCTTGATGAGGATCACGCGTATGTCGTCGCTCATCATGAGTAGCAACTTTTTGAACGTTTCAGCTTGCAGCGATGCTCGGTCGCCGAAGATTCCTCCTGATATTTTGGTCACTCCCTCTACGATGTTGGCTATTTTCGGTCCGAAGAGGTTGCAGAGGTCTTCGTTGGTATAGTCAGTATCTTCCTCTACGTCGTGGAGTAGTGCTGCGCAGATGGAGGTCGACCCGAGTCCTATCTCGCCGCAGGCTATCTGTGCCACGGCGATGGGGTGGAGTATGTAGGGCTCGCCCGAACGACGTCGCACGCCTTTGTGGGCTTCCTTTGCGAAGTTGAAAGCCTTGGTGATGATGTCTACCTTCTTGCGGTGGTTGGAGGCCAGATAGGTGTCGAGCAGGTGTTGGAAGGCGGCGCTGATCATCTCCTCATCCTTCTGTTCTTGAGGGGTGAGGGCCTTATGGGGAGTAGTGTTGGGATAGTCTGGAGTCATAGCTGTGGGTAAAAAGTTGTCACGATAGCACAAAAGTACAAATTATTTTGGGATATGCTCATCATTTCGTTAAAATAAAATAGGCATTACTCGCTCTTCCTGTGGAGCGGAGTAATGCCTACTCTGGGTGTGCTCTCTCTCTGTGGTAGAGGCACGGGCTTGATTATTTTGTCTTCAGTTTGTCGCCAGCCTTGATAGTGTTGCCTTTAATCTTGTTGGCTTTCTTGAGCTTTTCTACGGTTGTGCCGTTGCGCTTGGCGATTTCGATGAGCGTATCGCCCTTCTTCACCGTGACTGTTTTGCTCTTGCTTTCGGAGCTTTTCTTGCTGTTTTTGCTGTTCTTCTTGCTTTTGCTCTTTGATGATGAAGAACTGTCGTCGTCTCGGCTTTTGCTTGATTTCTTGCTCGACTTGCTGCCACTCTTCGATGAATGGCTGGACGATGAAGAATTGCTGTCCGATGTCTTTGCCTTGCTCTGGCTTGCCGACTGACTGCGGTGACGGGCTGCTTGGCTGCGCGTGTCGAGTTTGTCGTTCACTTCCACGGTGGCGCGACGTGTGATGAGTTCGTCGGCTCGGTAGTTGTAGACGGAGTCTTTGAGGTCGATAAACGTGTTGAGCACTTCGATGGGGAGGCAGAGCGTCATGGGGCCGGCCGATCCGGGGATGAGGTCGGTGCGATACTGCGGGTTGAGCGCACGGATGGCATCTTTGCTGATGTTGCAGAGTTCTGCTATCTGCGTGATGTGGAGGTCGCGATTCACGCTCACTGTGTCGGTGGTGACGGGCATCTTGGTCTTCATCGGACAGATGTTGTGGTCGCAGTAATAGTTCATGATGTAGTTGGCTGCGATGAATGCGGGCACATAGCCACGCGTTTCGCTGGGCAGGTAGGGATAGATGGTCCAGTAGTCGCGCACTCCGCTGGCGCGGTGTATGGCCTTGTTGACTGTGCCCGGTCCGCAGTTGTAGGCAGCGATCACGAGGCTCCAGTCTTTATATATATTGTAGAGGTCACGCAGGTAGCGTGCTGCAGCCCAACTGCTCTTGTAGGGATCTTGTCGTTCGTCGATGAGGCTATTGACTTTGAGGTCGTAGCGCTTACCTGTGGCGAGCATGAACTGCCAGAGTCCTACGGCTCCAGCGCGGCTTTTGGCGCGCGGCTCGAGTGCCGACTCGATGACGGGCAGATACTTTAGCTCGAGGGGCAGTCCGTAGTAGTCGAGGGCTTCTTCGAAGATGGGTATGTAGAAGTTGCCTGCTCCCAAGGCGTAGGCCACGGTGCGGCGCAGGCGTCCGCTATATTGGTCGATAAACTTCTGTACCACGCTGTTGTAGGGCATTTCCATCACTACGGGCATGCGGCGCAGGCGGTCTTGATATTCTTCGGGGGTGAAGGTGGGGTTGTAGTTAGGGTCTACGCAGGTGGTGTCGGGGTAGAGATATTTCTTGGCCATCCACTCGCCGAGGAGGGAGTCGCAGCTGACGGTCATACCTTCGGGGAGGTCGATCACTTCGTCGCGTCCGTTTTGGTCGTCGTGTACGGTAATCTGGTCGTCAATGCTCTGTGCAGAGGCTGTGAGGAAACCTGCAGCCAGGGCTAAAATTAATGTTTTGAGTCGTTTCATTCAGTCTGATGTATGGGGTTGTGGCGTGGGCTTGGGGGATTTTAGTGATTCTAGTGATTCTAGTATTTCTAGTGATTCTAGTATTTCTAGTGATTTTAGTTTTTCTAGGGGGGTAGAGATTTTTAGAATCTTAGGCCTACTCCTACGCCGTAGGCGGCGCGGTTCGTCGATCCGAGCATGGTGGGAGAGCCGATTACGGCGGGCTCTACGCTCATGGAGAGGTCGGGCGAGATGTCGAATACGGAGAGTTGGGCATCGACGTAGGCATCGATGACGGATAGGAGGTATACGCCCACGAAGCAGAAGGCGCTAAGGTCGCGATAGCGTCGGTAGTAGTCCTTCTTACGCTTGAAGAGGTTTTTGAATTGGTCTTCGCGTCCCGTAATGTCGTAGCGGGGCGGAAGCATGTCGAGATACGAATGTGTGTTGGGATCGTCGTCCATGATGTCGAGATAGGCTTGCGAATAGTCGCGATACATCATTTGGTTCCACATCAGGGCGTAAGCGCAGCCTAAGAATCCGCCGTAGATGAAAGGAAGTTTCCAGTACTTGCGGTTGTAGATCTGTCCTGCACCGGGCAATACGAGCGAGAGCCATAGTGCACGGGTGGGATTGGGCACGAAGCGGGGCTTGGGCATGGCCTTGATGGGTGCTTTGAGCGAGTCGGCCAGGTGGCTTAGGTGTGTGGTGTCGAGGGGTGCGGCGAGGGAGTCGGGGTCGGATAGTTCGTTGGCTTGTTCCTCTTGTAGCTCGCGTGCAAGCTGGTCGAATGTCTTCGTGGTGTCGGGCGCGAGGGGTTGGGCTTCTCCTTCTTGAACACGTTTGAGGCTCTTCTCTACAGACAAAATGGTCAAAGCCGAAGCCCGTTGTTGGGCCTCGACTTCTGTGCTGCTTCGGTCTGTGGCGTTGCTCGTGGCGCAGCTCATGATGAGGCAGAGCAGCGCGGATATTATGTGCTTGATTGTGCTCAATGGGGGGCTGATTCTAGGAATTCTAGTGGTTCTAGTGGTTCTAGTGGTTCTAGTGATTCTAGTGGTTCTAGTATTCTAGTAATTCTTGAAGGGGTGGGGGTTGGGCTCGTTTAGCTTGGCTTGTTTGGCTTAAATCTTGTCAAGCAGGGTGATGATGCGCTCGAGGTCTTCTTCGGTGGCGAAGGGGATGGTGATTTTGCCTTTGCCTTGTTGCGAGCAGGTCATCTGTACCTTTGTGCTGAAGCGCTCGGAGAGGCGGTTGCGCAGCTCGGTGTATTCTTCAGGCAGTCGCTTGGCGCTTTTGCTTTTGAGCGTGTGACGTCCGCTCTTGAGCGTCTCGCCGTTGTTGAGCGCTTTGACCATCTCTTCTACTTGGCGCACGGAGTATCCCTTCTCTTTGATCTCGTTGAAGAGCTTTACTTGGAGTGAGGGCTTGTCGAGGCCAAGCAGTGCACGGGCATGTCCTTGGTCTACCTCCTTGTTCTGCAGCGCTACCTGCACTTGTGCGGGGAGCTTGAGGAGTCGCAGGTAGTTGGCCACGGTGGCTCGCTTCTTGCCTACCTTTTCGGAGAGTTTGTCTTGTGTGAGGTCGTATTGCTCGATGAGGTTTTGGTATGCCAGAGCTATTTCTATGGCGTTGAGGTCTTCTCGCTGAATGTTTTCCACGAGTGCCATTTGCATCATTTTCTCGTCGTCGGCGGTGCGCACGTAGGCGGGTATGGATGTGAGTCCAGCAATTTGTGCTGCTCTCCATCGGCGCTCACCAGCAATGATTTGGTAAGTGCCGTCCTCCATCAGACGCAGTGTGATGGGCTGAATGATGCCTATCTGTCGGATGCTCTCGGCCAGTTCCTCGAGTGCCTCGGGTGTGAATTCGCGTCGGGGCTGGTTGGGGTTGGCTTTGATCTTGTAAACCGGCACCTCGTTGATGCTTGAGGAGCCGTTGGCGTGGACCTCTTCTTCGGTCGAGATGAGGGCGTCGAGTCCGCGTCCCAATGCAGGGAATTTCTTGTGTGCCATATGAGTGATGATGGAAATAGTCAGGTTTATGGTGGTGAGATGCTTTGCTGGCCGATGTGGGGTCGGTCAGGAGCTGTGGTGTGAGGTTTATGCCCTCTTTTCGTTCTTCTTGATGATCTCCTTGGCCAGTAGGAGGTGGTTTTTAGCACCGGTCGACTCTGCATCGTAGAGTATGGCGGGTAGGCCGTGGCTGGGAGCTTCGCTGAGCTTGACGTTGCGCTGAATGACGGTCTTGAACACGAGTTCTTGGAAGTGGCGTTTCACTTCGTCGTAGATTTGGTTGGCCAGACAGAGTCGCTTGTCGTACATGGTCAGTAGGAAGCCTTCTATCTCGAGCTCAGGGTTGAGCTTTTTCTTTACGATCTTGATTGTGTTGAGCAGTTTTGAGATGCCTTCGAGGGCGAAGTACTCACACTGCACGGGTATGATCACGGAGTTGGCAGCCGTAAGGGCATTGACGGTGATGAGTCCGAGCGATGGCGAGCAGTCTATGAGTATGTAGTCGTACTCGCGGCTGAGGGGCTTGAGTAGGTTTTTGAGTATAAACTCGCGACCCTCGAAGTTAAGCATTTCTACTTCGGCTCCCACCAGATTGATGTTCGAGGGGATGATGTCCAGTCGGTCTATGTCGGTGGTGTAGATGGCTTGGTGAGCATCGGCTCCATTGATGAGACACTCATAGATGGAGCAGTCCACCTTGCTCAAGTCGACTCCCAGTCCTGACGAGGCGTTAGCCTGCGAGTCGGCATCAATCAGCAGCACGCGCTTTTCGAGCGTGGCGAGCGATGCAGCGAGGTTCATGGAAGTGGTGGTTTTGCCCACACCACCTTTCTGGTTGGCTAAAGCAATGATTTTGCTCATGATGCTAAACGGGTTAAGGGTTAGGGGAGAGTGCATGGAGATCCTATGTGTCATTAGTGCACTCTACAACAGGGAATGCTATCGGCTATTAGGCTGCTGAAAGCGTCCCCTGTGTTAAGGTCCCTACTTGGTGAGATGCAAAGGTAAGAAAAATTCGGCTAACAAATCCACGGCTAAAGTATTTTTTGTAATTTTGCATGTCTTATATACGTCACGCGCGCGAGCCCATGGGTTGCAGCGTTGACTCTACGTCACATCCATTCTTATATATATGCGTCCTTACATTCTCATCTCCAACGACGACGGCGTAGATGCGCCAGGTATCAATTTCCTTGTAGAGGCATTGCGTCCTTATGCTGACATACTGGTCATGGCGCCCGACTCTGCGCGCTCTGGATTCAGCTGCTCGATCACCTCATCGCGTCCGCTCACTTACAAGGTGCTTCGCGAGGAGGAGGGACTTACGGTATGCTCCTGTTCGGGTACACCTACCGACTGTGTGAAGATGGCACTCAATCTCTTCAAGGATCGCAAGTTCGACCTCGTTGTCGGGGGCATCAATCATGGCGACAATTCCTCCGTCAATGCCCACTATTCGGGCACGATGGGTGTGGCGATCGAGGGCGCGCTGCAGGGCTATCCCTCCGTGGCATTCTCGCTGTGCGACCACCGCATGGATGCCGACTTCGAGCCCCTTCGCCCGTATCTGGTGGACTTCATGTTTAAGGCCATCGCTGTGGGGCTGCCCGAGTTTACGTGTCTGAACATCAACTTCCCCTTGGCTCCTAAATTTCGCGGCATCAAGGTGTGCCGCATGGCGCGCTCGCGCTGGCAAAACGAGGTGGAGCATCGCACCCATCCCTACGGTGGCGACTACTATTGGCTTGTGGGTGAATGCGTGGAACTCGAGCCCGAGGCTGAGGATACCGACCGCTGGGCGCTTGCCCACGACTACGTGGCGGTGACACCCACGCAACTCGACGTGACGGCCCACGAACTCGTTGGCGTGCTGCGTGAGATACTCTAATTCGTGGCTCTAAGACAAGCAGAAATTACCCCTCGTCCGCGTAAAAATTATCCCCCGTCCGTGTAAAAATTATCCCCCGATCGCGTAAAAATTATCCCCCGATCGCGTTTTGACCAAGTCCAAATAGCGTTTTGCTTGCCTTATTCACCCCATATTCCCAATCCATAAAGATATGAAAATATTCCTCATTGCTGGCGAAGCCAGTGGCGACCTCCATGCAGCCCACCTCATGCGGGCCATCAAGCGGGAGTGTCCCACAGCCGAATTTCGCTACTATGGTGGCGACAAGATGCAAGCCGAGGGTGGCACGCTCCTATGCCACTATCGGCACTTGGCCTACATGGGCTTTGTGCAGGTGGCACTCCATCTGCCCACCATCTTGCGCGGCATGAGAGACTGCAAGCGAGCCATCGAGGAGTGGCGCCCCGACGCCGTGGTGCTTGTGGACTATCCGGGTTTTAATCTGAAGATGGCGCGCTATGTGAAGCGCCGTGGCATTTGCCCCGTGTTCTATTACATCTCGCCCAAGATATGGGCATGGAAGGAACACCGCATTCGCCAAATCCGTCGCGACGTAGATAGGCTATTCTCCATCCTGCCCTTCGAGGTGGACTTCTTCGAGAGGAAACACCACTACCCCATAAGCTACGTGGGCAACCCCACGGTGGACGAAGTGACTGCCTACACCGACAGTCACGGCGCTCCCGCAGACGATGGGCGCACGATAGCTCTGCTGCCCGGATCGCGCCGACAGGAGATCAAGGACAACCTGAGCCGTATGCTCCAAGCTGCTGAGCCTTTCACTGACTATAAACTGGTGATAGCCACGGTGCCCAACATCCTTCTTGATGACGTGATGTTTTATATGAAAATCATCATCTCATCGGGCATTGACCTGCAGCGCGTCGTGTTAGCTGAAGAGAGCACCTACTCGCTGCTCTCACACGCCCATGCTGCCCTCGTGACGAGCGGAACAGCCACACTCGAGACAGCGCTCTTCCGCGTGCCGCAGGTGGTGTGCTACTATATGCGCATGGGGTGGTTCATCTCGCTCGTAAGGCCCTTCTTCCTCAAGGTGCCCTACATTTCGCTGGTCAACCTCATAGCAGAACGTGAGGTGGTGCCCGAGCTCGTGGCTTCGCAGATGAACGTGAAGGAACTGCGCCGACAGCTTGAGCGCATTCTCCCCCCTAAGTCAATTGATCGCAAGGAACAACTCGAGGGCTACGACCTCGTGGCACGACGGCTTGGTGCGGCAGGAGCACCCGAGCGCGCTGCCCACGAAATGCTTAAAATTTTAAGTAAGAAGTAATAAGTTCTTGCAAACTTCAAGTAATAAGTGATACGTTCTTGCAAACTTCAAGTAATAAGTGATACTCCTTGTTCTAATCAATGTAATAAGTAACACATACTTGCTCACTTCGAGTAAGAATTTCTATAGATAATCTGAAAGCAGAGTAACTGCGACCTCTCTATACAATAAATGATGAGCGACGAACTGAAGCAAAACACTGAATCCACCGAAGCGCACTCCGACTATCATCCCACCGACGTGAAAGCCGAGGACGGTACGTTGCAGCTTACGGGTATGTACCAACACTGGTTTCTGGACTACGCCTCTTACGTAATCCTCGAACGTGCCGTGCCTCACCTGGGCGACGGACTCAAACCCGTGCAGCGACGCATACTCCACTCTATGAAGCTGCTCGACGACGGACGCTACAACAAGGTGGCCAATGTCGTGGGTCACACCATGCAGTTTCACCCCCATGGCGACGCTTCCATAGGCGATGCCTTAGTACAACTCGGACAGAAAAACCTACTGATCGACTGCCAGGGAAACTGGGGCAACATACTCACGGGCGACTCGGCAGCTGCACCCCGATACATCGAAGCACGACTCTCGAAGTTTGCCCTCGACGTGCTGTTCAACCCCAAGACCACGGAGTGGAAAATGTCGTACGACGGCCGAAAGAAAGAGCCCGTATCGCTCCCCGTAAAGTTTCCCTTGCTGCTGGCTCAAGGCGCTGAGGGCATTGCCGTGGGCCTATCGGCAAAGATTCTCCCCCACAACTTCGGCGAACTCTGTCAGGCCGCAATCAAATATCTGCACGGAGAGGAGTTCCACCTCTATCCCGACTTCCAGACAGGAGGCTCGATCGACGTGTCGCGCTACAACGATGGTATGCGCGGAGGCGCTGTCAAGGTGAGAGCCAAGATCGAAAAGCTCGACAATAAGACCCTCGTGATTCGAGAAATTCCCTACGGCAAGACCACCTCAACACTCATCGACTCCATACTCAAAGCCAACGAAAAGGGTAAGATCAAGATACGCAAGGTGGAGGACAATACGGCAGCCGAGGCTGAGATACACGTACACCTCACCCCAGGCACCTCGAGCGATAAAGCCATCGACGCACTCTATGCATTCACCGACTGCGAGACGAGCCTAAACCCCAACTGCTGTGTGATCGATGAGAAGAAACCGAAGTTTCTCAGTGTGAGCGAAGTGCTCCGCCGCTCGGTAGACCGCACGCGCTCATTGCTCGAACAAGAGCTGCGCATACGTCGTGGCGAACTCATGGAGAGCCTGCACTTTGCCTCGCTCGAACGCATCTTCATCGAAGAGCGCATCTACAAGGATCGCCCCTTCGAACAAGCTAAAGACATGGATGCTGCCGTGGCACACATCGACAAGCGATTGGAGCCATTCAAGCCCTCGTTCTATCGCGAAGTGACGCGCGACGACATACTCCGCCTCATGGAGATCAAGATGGGACGCATACTGAAGTTTAATAAGGATAAGGCTGAAGAACTCATCGCTCGCATGAACGAGGAAGTGGCGCGCATCGACCACGACCTGCAGAACATGGTAGAGGTCACCTCCAACTGGTATCAACTGATTTACGACAAGTATGCAGCAGAGTATCCGCGCCGCACGGAGATCCGCTCGTTCGACAACATTGAAGCCACCAAGGTGATAGAGGCCACCGAGAAACTCTATATAGATCGTGAAAACGGCTTCATGGGCACAAGTCTTAAGAAAGACGAGTTTGTAGAAAACTGCTCGCCTATCGACGACGTGATCATCTTCTATCGCGATGGTACCTACAAGGTGACCCGCGTGCAGGAAAAGGTGTTTATCGGTGAGACGGAACGCGCCAAGGGCGAACGCAAAAAGAAGGTGGAGGTGATCCACATCGCCGTGTTTAAGAAAGGCGACAAGCGCACCATCTACAACGTCGTATATCGCGACGGAGCCACCAATGCTTGCTACATCAAGCGATTCAACGTGACCTCGATCACCCACGACCGTGAGTACGACGTCACGATGGGCACACCCGGCAGTAAGGTGCTCTACTTCACTGCCAACCCTAATGGCGAGGCTGAAGTGATCAAGGTGACCTTCCGTCCCAACCCGAAGCTCAAGCGAATCAGTATGGATAAGGACTTCGGCGAAATCCTCGTAAAGGGACGCCAGAGCCGAGGCAACCTCCTGACCCGTGTCGACGTACACAAGATTACACTCAAAGCCCACGGCGCATCTACTCTCGGCGGCAGAAAGGTGTGGTTCGACCACGACGTGCAACGACTCAACTACGACGCTCGCGGACAGTATCTCGGCGAATTCCATTCCGACGACCTCGTGCTCGTAGTCCTCGACAGCGGACAGTACTATACCACCAACTTCGACGTAAACAATCACTATGAGCCTACGGGCATACTCCGTGTAGAGAAGTTCGACGAACACAAAGTGTGGAGCTGCGTGCTCTTCGATGCCGACCAGCAGGGCTACCCTTATGTGAAGCGTTTCTGCTTGGAGCGCACTCCGCAGACGCGTCCGCAGAGCTTCGTGGGCGAAAATCCAGATTCACGCTTCGTATTGCTCACCGACCAAGTGTATCCGCGCCTGCAGATCACCTTTGGCGGAGCCGATGCCTTCCGCGAACCGATGGAGATCGACGTGGAGCAGTTTATAGCCGTGAAGGGATACAAAGCCAAGGGCAAGCGCCTGACCACGCTTGCTGTCGACCGAATAGAAGAACTCGAGCCTACGCGCTTCCCCGAGCCCGAACCCACCACGGATGAGGCCGATGCTGCTGACGATAGTAGCATAACCACCGACGATGCTACCGACGAGGAGGGCGCAACCACACTCTCACTCTTCGACGATTAATGCAATCTCCCTCAGAGAACAGTCAAGTCCCGACAGCCAACAACTGCCGGGACTTGACGTTTTTGTATAAGAAAATCTGCTAAAAACGCAAACGTATTAGAATTTATCCGTACATTTGCGAATGTTATAAGAACTACACTTGTTTCCTTCAATGCGACACAGAGATAAGTGGATTTCCTAACAGAAAAAGCGCAGAGCGACCACTGATGCCCTCGCGCGAGAAGATGAAAAAAGTTGAACCCCAACGAGTCGCACACATTCATTACTATGAAAGAACTATTATCTATCGCACAGAAAATTTCGATGAAAGGCCGCATGGCGCTTGTGCTTGGCATGGCATTGTCGCTCGGCATTCCTAACGCCTCGGCACAGTCGCTCAAGGACCGATTTAAGAAGGCCGCACAGAAAGTGGGCAAGCAAGCCAAAGAGACCGTGGTGCAGACTGTCGTTCCCAAAGAAGTGAAGACTGCCACAAAGACGGCAAGCAAGGCCGGCAAGAAGACCTCCACTTCGAAGAGCACTAAAAGCGGCGGCAGCACCGTGAACATTCCCTTGAACCATAACGCCCTCTTCGCCCCGCTCGGCACACCCGTCGATGCGAAGAAAGGCCGCACCTCAGCCTCGGTGTCGAAGCCGCCTAAGGAAGAAAGCAAACAGCCTGCATGGAACGAAGCTCGCCCTTCAGTAGACGAACTCGACAATAAGAGCCTCGTGGCAGAATTCGTGCTATTGGAAGATTGCATTGTAAGCAGATACGTATCGCCCAGTGGCCCTATCGCAGTGCGTTTCGGCATTGTATGCGATGAACTCCGTGCACGCGTCAGAGCTTTGGATGGATTCGCTGAAAATTGTGAAGAACTGCCCGATACTTATGCCGATGAGGACGTCGACCAGTCCTTTATCGATAGCGCCAATCGCACCTTTGCAGGCTGCTTAAAGCGAGACTCATATCATAGAGTAGTCCGCTCCTCTATAGCCCCTATCATCGAGATGAAGGGTTGTGAACTCAACGGCCGTACGGTATCCTATTTCAAGAAGTACGACTATGCCAATGCTCACAAGCAGCTGACGCAGTGGAATCCTGATAAGAAGTGAAGCGCTTCCCACTTGCGCCGAGCCACGCTCTATAGGAAGCGAAAAAAGCAGGAAGCCTTGGATCAAAATGGATGGTTACAAGCACAAAGCCCCAGCAACGACAAGTTGCTGGGGCTTTGTGCATAAAGTATATGCTTAAGAAGTCTACTCAGCCGATACCGTGGGCGACGCGTCCTCGCGTCGGCATCATCCACGAATCAATGAACGTGATACATTCTCATGCTTCAGCGCACATTCTTTGAGCGGAGCGTTACGAGGGGGACGAGCATTTCCTCCATAGAGATGCCACCATGTTGGAACGTGTCTTTGTAGTACTGCACGTAGTAATTGTAATTGTTGGGGTAGGCAAAGAAGCGGTTGCCTGTGGCAAAGATATACGACGTGCTGAGGTTGGGCTGAGGCAACATGAAGCGGCGAGGATCCTTTACCTCGAGCACCTCTTTGGCATTGAAGCTGAGATTGCGGCCGAGCTTGTAGCGCAGATTGGTGTTGACGTTGCGGTCGCCCACCACCTTCGAGGGCTGATCCACGCGTATGCTGCCGTGGTCGGTGGTGATGATGATGTCGTAGTCGAGCTCGGCGAGGCGACGGAAAAGCTCGTTTACGGGGCTGTGGCGGAACCACGAGAGCGTGATGCTGCGGTACGCACTCTCGTTGCCGGCAAGCTCGCGCACCATCTTACTCTCCGTGCGAGCGTGGCTCAAGATGTCGATGAAGTTGATCACGAGCACGTTGAGCGGAGTAGTGGTCATCTGTGAAAACTGCGATAGCAAGCGGTCGGCGGCCTGCGAGTCGTTGATTTTATGATAACTAAAGGCTTCGCGGCGTCGGAATCGCTCCAGCTGATGGCGGATGAGCGCTTCCTCGTTGAGGTTTTTGCCCTCATCTTCGTCTTCCTCCACCCACAGTTCGGGATACATCTGTTTGATCTGTAGCGGCATGAGCCCTGCAAAGATGGCATTGCGTGCATACTGTGTGGCGGTGGGCAGGATGGCGTAGTAGAGATCCTCGTCCATGTCGAATCCGTCGGCAAGTTCGCGTGAGAGCATGCGCCATTGGTCGTAGCGGAAGTTGTCGAGCACGAGCAGGAATACCTTTCGCCCGGCTGATAGGCGTGGGAAGATGCAGCGCTTGAAGATGTCGGGGCTCATTAGCGGACGAGAGTCGGGCTGCTGTATCCAGTCCTCATAGTTCTTGCGCACAAACTTGGCAAAGGTGAGGTCGGCTTCCTCCTTCTGCATGCGGAGCATGTCGTCCATAGGGCTTCCAGCTTCGGCGAGTTCCAGTTCCCAGTGGACGAGCCGCTTGTAGAGTTCCTTCCACTCCTCTGCCGATAGCCTTTCGCTCATCTGCATGCCTATGCGTGAGAAGTCCTGCCGATAGCCCGTCTGCGTCACTTCTTGTACGATTTCGCGTTGGTGGATATTCTTCTTCAGCGTGAGCAAGATCTGCTTGGGGTTGACGGGCTTGATGAGATAGTCAGCTATCTTGGAGCCGATGGCCTGGTCCATGATGTCTTCTTCCTCGTTTTTGGTGACCATCACTACGGGCACGTTGGGTGCCACTTCCTTGAGGCGGGTCAGCGTTTCGAGTCCTGAGAGTCCGGGCATGTTTTCGTCGAGGAGCACGAGGTCGAAGTTTTCCTCTCTGCAAAGGTCTATGGCGTCGGGACCATTGTTGGCGGTCACCACTTCGTAATCTTTCTTTTCGAGGAATAGGATGTGGGCGCGGAGCATGTCAATCTCGTCGTCCACCCAGAGAAGACGGGCAATCACAATAGTAAAGTATTAAGTATAAAGTATTAAGTATTACAATCTTGCTGACTTCAAGCAATATAATATATTCTTGCTGACTTCAAGTAAACGTCAAGTGTTAAGTATTACGATTCTTGCAAGCGTTGTGGCTTGAGTCACTTTTATATTAGTCATTGATGCAAAAGTAATACATTCTTGCGGAGAGGGGAGGCTCTGTAGTCTAAAAAAAGGTTAGCATTCCTATGAATACTAACCTTTGTGGATATACGTATGAGCAAGTGCTTAGATCTTGTAGCCCCACTGCTCGAGCACGTCGCCCCAATTCTCTTCTACGAGTTGCTTGGTGCGCTCGGCGTATTGGTACTTGTTCTTCTTGTAGCCTTTCTTTGAGCCGACGTACTGCTCTATGGCAGTGCGAGCGTTTTCCCATCCGGGCAGGCCGAGGGTCTGGTAGATCTTCTCTGTCATGCCCAGTGCATCGGCCTCGAAGTCTTCAAACTTCACTTCGATGAGGTTGCCCTCGGGGATGAGGTGCTTGTCGGCCTCGTACTGGTCGTGGAGTTTGCGATAGGTGGTGAGGATGTTTTTCTCAATGTCTTCGTTGGAGAACTCTTCGAGCTTGAGGGGCTGGATGGTGTTGGTGAAGAATGAGCGCGTGCTCTCAAATACGGTGTAGGGGTTGCGCATGAGGTAGATAAACTTGGCGTTGGGAAACATCTTTACCAACTCCTTGACGCGACCCGTGTGGGGAGGGTTCTTTGAGAGGAACTGCTCGCCGCCTGTGTTCCAGAGGGAGATCTTGATGAGCTTCTTGAAGGTCTCTTCCCATGTAGCGAGCTCGGCTGGGGTGATGTCCTTGAAGATGAGGTACTTGTCGCAATACTCCTGCATGTACTTGGGGAAGAACCAGAAGTTGTAGAACGTGTAGGGGCACATGTTGGAGATGGCGAACTCTTCTTCTTGTGGCAGATCGACTGCGAGCTCCATATTGTCGGTGGGTCGCTTGTCGGGCATGAGCCACGACATGTTTTTCTTGAAGAAGGGCTGTCCGAACATCATGAGATGGGGGAACACCGTCTGGTAGGTGGTGCAATAGCCGAAGCGCTTGTCGCACGAGAGCACGTTGTGTACGAAGGTGGTGCCCGAACGCCAGTGGCCGAGGATGAACACGGGATCGTTCTTCATCGGTACGTTGGCCAAGAGCTTGCGGTAGCGGCGATCCTGAATGGGAGCGAGCACGGAGAGCAGTCGGCACACGGCTTTGGTCAGTCGGTACTTGCCCTTCCACGGGCCGTCTACTTCACGTCCGGCGGTGAGTTCTTTGAACGTTTTCCAATCGGCTCCTACGAGCGTATTAATGGGGAGTTTGTTGAATTCGATAAGACCCATCTGAATGTCTGTTTTGAGAGCGGCGGAGGGCCCAGACTTGTCATTGTAGCCCGGGCCCAGAGCCTGCGTTATGTTGTGTTTAGTTTTTCTTGTGAAAAGGGAGAATATGCGAGTAAGCTTATAAACTTATTAAACTCATAAACTTATTAAACTAATAAACTTCTTTTACCACACGTCTTCGCCCGTTACGGAGCCGTAGACGCTTGCGGGGCAGTACTCGAAGTAGTCGAGGAAGAACTGCGAGGTGGACGACTCTACGGCACACTTGAAGCGCATGTAGTACGTCTTGTCCTTTTGCAGGAATTGGCGCGTGATGATGTAGCGCATGTTGGGGAAGAAGTAGTTCTGGCTTTCGTCGAAGTAGTCGCGTACGGTAGTTTTGCCTTCGGTGCCGTTTACGCAGTAGTACTTCGGTCCCTTCATGTAGCCCAGGTTGTGGAGTGCGCGGTCGCCTTCTCGGCAGGTTGCTTCGTCGTAGTTGTTCTTTTCATCCTTCACCCAGAGGTTGGGGTCCCAGTCGCGCACGAATTCGCGTTGGTCGATCGGGAGCGAAGTTGGGGTGGAGGGGAAGGGCTTGTCGTCGAAGTAGATTTGCACCATGGAGCGTGCACGGTTGTTGGCCACGCCCATACGGATCTCGTAGGTACCATCAGCGGGTACGGGGGGCATCTTCATCACGAAGTCGTAGGTGCCCGTCACGAGGATCTCGTCGCCCTGTCCGTCCTTCCATCCCGGTGCACCGCCGTAGGTCTTGGAGTGGAGGTAAGTGATGGCGGTGTTGGAGCTTTCGTGGCTGATGTTTTGGAAGTAGCCTTTCGGGAAGTGTACTTGTTCGCCAGTGATGCGGAGGTCGTTGGAGAGGAACTCGGGGTGCATCGTGGTGAAGTCGATACGGATGCGTTCTCCTCCGAGGGCAGCTTGCGTCTCGGGCGAATTGACGAGCACGTGGTCGATGGGGTAGTAGTAGCCGTTGAGTGCGTTGGTCGAGAAGCTTTCCTTCGTTCCGTCTTCGGCGGTAAGCTCATTGCTTTCGCTGATGCGAATGTTGAGTCCGTTGGTCGGTGTGTTGTCGGGCAGTGCTGAGATCTCATCGTAGGTGCCTCGGAAACTGTTGTCGTACTGGCTGATGCGATTGATGTAGAAGGGGTAGTCGGGGTGCTGCTCGCCGCCTACTTGTGTCACTTTGAGCAGTGCGCGGTGGGGGCCCATGGTGGTGTAGTAGTCCCACACGTTGATGGGGAGGTTGCGTGTCTGCGGCACGGCGGGATTGTTGCCTACGTTGTAGCGATACTCGTTGTAGTGTGCCACGAGTCCGTTGAGGGGTGCGCCACCATTGATAATATGGTAGGCGAGGAAGCGGTTGAGCGCGTTGTCTGTATTGGTGATGTCGTCGTGATGGTCTGTAATGCCCGTCACTTGTTCGCACTTGCTGAGCAAGGCTTCGCGTATCTCTGCCCAGTTGGTGATGGTCTCGTTTTGTGCGTCGTATTGTGGCATTGGTATGCCCCAATCGCGGTGGAGCACTTCGTCGGGCTCTACAAATACGGTGTAGCGTATGCGTCGTTTAGGCATATAGGCAAAGTTGCCCGAGATGCCGGGGTAGACGGTCTTCACGCCTATGTTGCTTTGGTTGTCGCGCACGTAGGCATCCTCTTCTGTGGTGCGGGTGCGCAGAGAGTCCTTCCATCCTGTCTCTTTGAAGAGTTGCGCCATGATGCGCATATTGTCGGCTTGTGCGATGATTTCGGGCACGCTTTGTGATGAGGGGTAGATCACGTGGTCTACGGCGTGCACTATGCCGTTGGATGCTTCGTGGTTGGGCGAAATCACGTGTGAGGTGAGGTTGACGTAGTATTCGCCGTCTTTGTCCTGCTGACTGGTGAGTCGGCGGTCGTCGATGGTGGCGTAGTTGAACGTGGTGCCATCGGAGGGGAAGTCGCTCAGTTCGTAGGCCGACTCTGTGCCGTTGTCGATGATACAGTTGTACACTACCATACGCTTCTGTAGGTCGGTCATCTCGTCGATGCTTTGCTTGCCCAGCTCATCGTGGAGGAGCGTCTGCATGGCCTCATTGGTGGGGGCGAACACGGTGTAGTTGCCGCGAGCTTTGAGTACGCTTTCTATGGTTGAAGCATTGTCAGAGAGTCCGAGCTTCACTTCGCTGAAGAGCTTTAGTATCATCGAATACTCTTCGGGCTGGCTCTCCAAGTATTGGATGACGTTTTGCTTCTTGGCTACAGCATAATCGTCTTCGCTAATGTTTTCTTTACATCCTGTAAGGAACGTTGTGGCCGTGAGCATGAGCAGCGCAGCAAGGAGCTTGAAGGTTCCTCTCGAGGTGTGACTTAGGGTATGTGTGTCCATGTATCAGTTTTTTTTTGTATTGTATGCTTTAGGGTGTGTATGTCGTAAAGCGTGGAGGCGTAAACTCGCACATGGGTGGTTCGCGGTGCGCTTTATTCGTTTCATTAATAAATGCAAAGGTACATTATTCTTTGATATAACGTGCTTTTTCGCGAAGTTTTTGTGTAATAGTGGACTTGGCTGCTAACTTGTGACACCCTTTGACGCGCCGTTGGGCTGTTTGGGCGGGGTGTTTACATATTCCTTGGGGCTCACGCCAAAGTAGTCCTTGAAACACTTGGTGAGGTAGCTGGGCGAGGCGAAGCCCACTTCGTAGGCTATCTCCGACACAGATTTCTCGGTGCGTGTGAGGAGTTCGGCAGCCTTCTTGATGCGGCGCAGGCGGATGAGCTCTACGGGCGAGAAGCCTGTGAGCTGTTTCACCTTGCGGTAGAGCTGGCTGCGGCCCATGCCCACCTGTGAGGCGAGCGACTCTACGGACAGGTCGGTGTCGGCAAGGTGGTCTTCAACGATAGCTCGTAGGCGCTCGATGAACGATTTGTCCACCTCGCTTGCATCGGCTGCAAGCACGGCTTTAGAGGCTCCCGTCTGATCGCGGAAGAACTCTTGCATGCGGCGGCGATTGTCGAGCAGGTTGCGCAGGCGTGAGCGGAACATCTCGGGGCTGAAGGGCTTGGAGATGTAGGAGTCGGCACCGCAGTCGAATGCTGCTATGCGGTCGTCGTCCATGGTGCATGCGGTGAGCATCATGACGGGGATGTGAGACGTTTGCCACTCTTCCTTGATGTGGCGGCAACACTCGCGTCCGTCCATGACGGGCATCATCATGTCGCACACCACGATGTCGGGCAGGATGCGTCGAGTCATGTCGAGTCCTTCCTTGCCGTTGGCGGCTGTACGTACGTCGTAGTCCTTGCGCAGGAGCAGGGAGATGTAGGCGCGTATCTCCTCGTTGTCGTCGATCACGAGCACGGTGGGGCGCTTGCCGTCTTCGCCGGTAGCGTCGTCGCTCTGGCTGGATGATGCGGTATCGTCTGTGAGGCTACTGGCTGTCTGCTGTGCGAGTTGAGCCATGGAGCGCGATGCCGTCATGTCGTCGATCATCGTTGTCGGTGCTTCGCTTTGTAACTCAGGCTCCTTAGGGTCGGTGGGCACGCATACAATGAATCGTGTGCCTGTGCCGCGTATGCTCTCTGCCCTTACGCTGCCCTTCATGAGTTTCACGTAGGTCTTTACCGTGGCAAGGCCTATGCCTGACCCTTCATGGGTGGCATCGGCTTGGTAGAATCGATCGAAGATGTGGGGCAGTTTGTCGGGGTCGATGCCTTGCCCTGTATCTTCCATCACGAGTTGCAGCATGGTCTGACCATCCTCTTCCGTGATGAGGCTCGCTGTGACTGTGATGCGACCTCCCTCGGGGGTAAACTTAAAGGCGTTGGAGAGGATGTTGTAGACGATGCTTTCCATCTTGGGCGAGTCGTATCGTCCGGTAGCGTTGTCGCCCTCGGTGGGCAATGCTTCTGTATGGATGCTGAAGCGTACCATGCGCTTACGGGCAAGGGTGGTGAATGGGGAGCACCAGCGGTCGACGGCTTGGCGCGTGTTGAGCGTCTGAGGGTTGAGGCGCAGTTGTCCGTTTTCAAACTTTCGGAAGTCGAGTGTCTGTCCCACGAGGCGCAGCAGAATGTCGGCATTGGTCTGTACCACGTGGAGCAGGGCATGCTGTTCGTCGGTAAGGTTATCGGCCTCTTGGAGTTGCTCTACGGGGGCGAGGATGAGGGTGAGCGGTGTGCGCAGGTCGTGCGACACGCCGGTGAAGAAGCTGATCTTCGACTGCGTGGTCTCCTCCAGTTCTTTCGATATACGCACTAACTGGTCGCGCTGCTCCTCGAGCTTCTGCTTCTGTCGCTTCAGATTGTCGTTGCGCTGCACGGTGGCGTAATATAGGCGTACGCCCATGCCAGTCATGCCTCCGATAAGGAGGATGATGACAGAGCCTGCTATGAGAAGCAACTTCTGCATGGAGAATTGTGAGAGATACTCGTTGATCTCCTGTCCCATCAGGTCGATGCGCTTTTCGCTTTCAGCTATCTGCTCATACTGCATGCGGAAGATGCGTGCCGTAGAGGAATCGATCAGGGCAGAGCGCAGGCGTGTGTCGCGCTTATAGGGCTCATGGCGCAGTATGTGGAGGGCTGTCTGTATGACCTTGTCGCCCCCGGTGGGGTAGACGAAGGTGGCGAGTATGTCGCCTTGCTCCACATTGTCGAGTCCACCGCCGGGCTGTGCCAGTCCGTCGATGCCTACTATCTTGATGTCGGGGTGGCCCGCCTTCAGTAGTGCATGGCGGATGCGCATGCCCGTACGGTCGTTGGGGGCGATGATCACTTGGGGTATGGTGCCAGAGCGGAGCATAGAGTCTACCTGCGACTCTACGCGCGGTCCTTCCCATCCCGACTCCACTTGTGCCACGATGCGTATCTCGGGGTGAGAGCTGATCACGTCCATCAGTCCTTCGTGACGGTCGCTCGTAGCGCTCACTTTAAGTTGTCCAGCAAACTCTGCTACGGTGCCGCCGTGAGGCAGGATGCGCACGAGGTAGGCTCCCACGTCGTGCCCTATGCTGCGATTGTCGGCTCCCACGTAGGCTGTGTAGTGATTTGTGGCTACTTTGCGATCGGCGAGGACCACGGGTATGCCCATATTCATGGCGTGCTCCACGGTGGGTGCAAGTGCTTCCGACTCGTTGGGGGTAAGCACGAGCAGGTCGATGCCGCTTTGCAGCAGGGAGTCGATCTGCTGAATCTGCACGGCATTGTTGTCGTGAGCGCAGCGTATGTCGAGTTTCACGTGCTTATTGAAACCCGCTTCACGCTTCATCTCGCGGTTCATTTGGTCGTGCCAAATGTCTTGGCTGCATTGCGACACGCCGATGCGGTAATGAGGATCATTCTCACTGCATGCGCTGAGCAGGGTGGCAAGGAGCAGCGTGAGGATGATGGAAATATACTTTATCATGCTTGCGGTTGGTAAGGATAGATTCGCTGCGAAGTTACAAAAAATATGTGTATTAGATGAAATCAAGTAATAAGTAAGAAGTAATAAGTAATACATTCTTGCTCACTTTAAGTAATAAGCAAGATCATTTCAAGTAATAAGTAAGAAGTAATAAGTAATACATTCTTGCTCACATCAAGTAATAAGCAAGTTCATTTTAAGTAATAAGTAAGAAGTAATACATTCTTGCTGACTTCAAGTAAAAGGTAAAAAGTAATACATTTTTTGGGGGGGCTTCTTGCTCGCTTGCAATGCGACAGACCCCCTAAACGCATTCCGCCCCGACAGCATTGCTGCTATCGGGGCGTTATGTTTCGTGAGCTCGAGGTCGTCGGGCTGATGTACAGACCTATCTCTTACCTCACATGTGACGGCAATCACTACCCGGGAATGACCCCGTCACTATTCTTTCCTTAACAACCTTTTCACCCGGGTAATCTAACCTAAACCTGTTTTACCTTTATGCTTTCTGTTTTAGTGGGTGAGTGAATCAGCTGGTCACTCGTGGCGACCATCGTGGATACACTTTAGAGAGATTGAGCGAGGTGCAAGCCAATGTGCCTTGGGGCGTTGCGTGTGATGAATCGGCAAGGATTCTATTGCTACTCTTCGGGGGTGCCCCTCGGAGTGGCGCGTTTAGTTTTTGTGTAGTTAATGGAGATACCCGCCCGCACACTTCTGCGTGTGCAATAAGTGGATGGCAGACGGCTCGCATCGCTTAATCACTGGTGCAAAGGTAAGGAGACTTTCGGGCGGATGCAAGTAATTTTTGTGCTTTCTTTTGCACATTTGGTGCATCTGCAACAAATGTGATAGCCTTTGCAACATTTGTTGCATTCCTCGCTCTCTTACGCGCGCGCGTTACAGAGAATTTTTGCCTCAAATGTTTCGCATCTTGCACTCTTCTGCTGCTTCTTTCTCTGAGAATCAAGGCATTGGGTGAGCTGTGCAGAATAATTTTCCTACACTTTGCTTGCATTTTTCTGTCATTTCGTCTGTCACGCTTCACATTGCTTTTGCAGAAATTTTCCTACGATGGTGTTGAAATTACCCCTTGGTACAGTATAATTTTTCCTATGGTGCTGTTGGAATTATCCCTCCTTGCAGTTTTCATATCGGGAGGAATAGGACTGAATGGGGGGGGAGCGGGAGGATGAGGGCAGAGTGCAAGTAAAGTGTAGGCAACGGATAGTATACTGCACTGCGTAAGCATCTGAATATCAATAAGGTAGAAAGTGAAAGTGACGGCATGTGGAAAAATACGCCTTAAAAACGTATGTACGCGCGTGCGCGCGAGGAATATTCAAAAAGTTCTGTGGGCTTTGACAAAAGTTTTGTGGGTTTTGAGAAAGTTCTGTGGGTTTTGAGAAAGTTCTGTGTGCGACGCGTCTCGCGTCGGCGTTAGAGAAAAGCATTCCCATTTTGCTTATCACAAATTGATGCCGACGCGAGGCGCGTCGCTCTACAGAACTAATGAAAGGCAGAATGCCTCCTCTCAGATCACGCCCGCTTCGACCATGCGGACCACGCGCTCAGTGTAGCGATCGTCGCCCTCAGGGTCGTACTTCTTGTTGAGACTGTTGCCGAAGAGCACGGCAATGCCTTGGTAGAGATTGGCCTTGAAGGGGCCGATAAATGCTTTGGCAATGGCATAGCCCGTCTGGTTGCACTCACGATTGACGAGCTTGATGAGCAAGCGGCCCTGCGATCGGGTGAGCTTCTTGAGCGCAGGACCATACTGCTGCTTTAGGCCGCGCTCCACCTGCTTGATGTGTTCGTCGCGCGAACGCTTGTCGGGCAACTGATCAAGCACTTCCACCGTCTCGATGATGGTGAGCTTGGCAAGTTTGGCCCACGGCAGTACCTTCTTGACATTGTAGACCAAGCGGTTGTACTCCTGACGCTCTTTATCGTTCTTAAACGTGAGGGGGGCGTATTTGGGCAGTGCGGGCATGATGATGTGAGGGATGGTGTGGCCCTTGTATTGCGTGGTGCCCACCTGCGTCATGATGGGCACTTCCACCTCCTGCACATCGTCCTTCTTAGGGGCCGACGAGGGATCGGCGCTCTGAGCGTGGAGGGTGAAAAATGATAGGAGCAGTGCCAAAAGGCAGAATATACGGAGTGACATAATTGCGTAGTAGTGGTTTATTAGGCTACAAAAGTACGAAGATATTCACTTTGCTCGCGTTATTATATATTAAAGGAGCATGATTTTACCGAAAAAAATCGTTACTTTGCAATAGAAGAGGGCATTCTGCCCTTTCCCCTCCCTAATATTGACACACGTACAGATTATGGCACGAAAAGACAAAACTAATAATAAAGGTACACGGCTCAAGAAGAAAGCCGTGTCGCAGACGCTCGTCGACCTGTTCAACGCACACCCCGAGCAGGAGTACGACGTGAAAGACATCTTCGCCTTGCTCAAGGCTTCCAACCATCCCTCCAAGATGGTGGTGATGGATGCACTGTCCGACCTTGTGCTCGACGACTATATATCGACCGATGGCAATGGCCACTATCGCAATGCCGTGCGCTCCAACGTGATGGAAGGCACCTTCCAGCGTAAGCGCAATGGCCGCAACTCGTTCATCCCCGACGATGGGGGAAAGAGCATCCTCGTATGCGAACGCAATTCGCTCCACGCACTCGATGGCGACCGCGTGAGGGTGACCATGCTCGCACGCCGTGCCGGACATACACGTGAAGCCGAGGTGACCGACATCTTGGAGCGCGCCAACGATACCTTCGTTGGCCAACTGCAGGTGGAGCGTGGCTATGGCTTCCTCGTGACGGAGAGCCGCTCGCTTGCCACCGACATATTCATTCCGAAAGATAAACTCGGAGGCGGCAAAAACGGCGACAAGGCGGTGGTGAAGATCATCGAATGGCCTTCCGACTCGAAAAGCCCCATCGGTAAGGTGGTGGACATCCTGGGTAAGCAGGGCGAAAACAATGCCGAGATGCACGCCATCCTGGCGCAGTATGGACTGCCCTATACTTATCCCGAACGTGTGGAGAAGGCTGCCGAGGCACTCAGTCCAGAGATTAGTCCCGAGGAGATTGCTCGCCGAGAGGACTTCCGCTCTGTGACCACCTTTACCATCGACCCTCACGATGCCAAGGACTTCGACGACGCGCTCTCTATTCGTGAGGTGCAGAAGGGACTCTGGGAAGTGGGCGTACACATTGCCGACGTGTCGCACTACGTGAAGGAGGGTGACATTATCGACAAGGAAGCTGAGAAGCGTGCCACAAGCGTCTACCTCGTTGACCGCACCATACCGATGCTCCCCGAGCGCCTCTGCAACTTCATCTGCTCGCTCCGCCCCGACGAGGAGAAACTGGCTTACTCCACCATCTTCCATATGAACGAGAAGGGCGAGGTGACCGATTGGCACCTGGCTCATACGGTGATCAAGAGTAACCGCCGATTCACCTACGAAGAGGTGCAGTACATTCTCGAGCGCAACGGCGTGGCTTCCGAAGCCGACCTCAATCTGCCCGGCGACCACCCCGAAGCCCTGCCCGCTGGTTCAGAGCCTGAGGGAGAATACGCTCGCGAACTCATCCAGCTCGACAAGTTTGCCAAGATCCTGCGTAGCAAGCGTTTCAAGAATGGCTCTATCGGCTTCGACCGCTCCGAGGTGCGCTTCGAAGTGGACGAAAAGGGTCACCCCATCTCTACCTATGTGAAGGTGGCTAAGGATGCCAATAAACTCGTGGAGGAATTTATGCTTCTGGCCAATCGCAGCGTGGCTCAGATGATAGCCGTGGTGCCCAAGGGCAAGAAGCCCAAGACTTTTGTCTACCGTATTCACGACGTGCCCGATCCCGAGAAGATGGAGAAGCTCAGCGCCTTCATCGCTCGATTTGGCTACAAGATACGCACGGACGGCACGAAGCAAGAGGTCTCGAAGAGCTTGAACCGACTCCTCGCCGACGTGAAAGGCAAGAAGGAAGAAGAAGTGGTGGAGATGGTAGCCTTGCGCGCCATGATGAAGGCTCGCTACAGCACTCACAACATTGGCCACTACGGACTGATGTTCCAGTACTACACCCACTTCACTTCGCCCATCCGCCGTTATCCCGACACGATGGTACACCGTCTCCTCACTCGCTATACCGAGGGCGGACGCTCCGTGAGCGAGAAGAAGTATGAAGAGCTATGCGAACATTCTTCAGACATGGAGCAACTCGCTGCTACCGCCGAGCGTGCCAGCATTAAGTACAAGCAGGTAGAGTTTATGGGCGACCGCATCGGTCAGGAATTTAATGGTACGGTAAGCGGCGTTACGGAGTTCGGCCTCTACGTCGAGGTGGACGAGAATTCCTGTGAAGGCATGATACCTCTGCGCCTCTTGCTCGACGACTATTACGAGTTTGACGAACGCAACTTCTGCCTCGTAGGCCGTCGTTACCATAAGCGCTACGCCCTGGGCGACAAGGTGCGCATTCGCGTGGAACGTGCCAACTTGGAACGCCGACAGCTCGACTTCGCTCTCGTCGAGGAAGGACAGGATGGTACTGCCCCCGCTTCTCGCCCCGCTGATGCGAAGCCCGCATCTGCCCCCTTCGGCAAGAGTAAGGGTAAGAGCAAGAAGGGAGGCCGACGCGGTCGTGGCGCAAAGCGCAATGGAAAGAAGTAGCGCCCCATCACCCCATTCCTCTCCTTATTCTATCGCCAGCATGAAGCTTTAAAGGCTCAAGGCTCATACAGAAAGTTAAGCCCCAATTGCAGACTGATTGTCCTGCAGTTGGGGCTTATTGTGTGTGGTGGCGAAGGATGATCATAGGGCCATAAAGACACCTCGGATTCATCTTTCTCTATACGAAGCAAAACGCTATCGTGTATAGAACGGCCAGATGAGGGGCACTATGGTGACGGTGATGATGAGCGCAAGCACATTGAGGGGCAGACCGATGCGCACAAAGTCGCCGAAGCGATAGTTGCCCACACCCTGTACGATGAGGTTCGTCTGGTAGCCGATGGGCGTGCTAAAACTCGACGATGCTGCCATACAGATGGTCACGAAGAAAGGTATCGGGCTTACGCCCATATGCTGAGCAATGCTTAGCGAAAGCGGAAAGGCAAGGGCCGCAGCAGCATTGTTGGTCATAAGTTCGGTAAAGACATTAGTGATGACAAAGATCACAGCGAGTAGCACAATGGGACTGTAGCTTTTACTCAGTTCTACCGTAAACTGCGCTACAGCATCGGCCATACCCGAATTCTGCATGGCGCGGCTGATAGCAAAGGCTGAGGCAATGGTCACAAGAATGTCCCATGAGATGAACTTCGTATATTTTCGAGCCGGGAAAATGTTGAGCCATGCCATGATAATCGTTACCACGCTGACGAAGAAGAACATGTCGAGGTGCATGCGGGGAGCAGCCTCGCGTACGGCAGGAAGTTCGCCCACCGTAGCACCGATAATCATCAGTATGAGAAGCACTACGGACAACCAGCGTTTCCACTTTGGCATGCGCACCGTCTGTTCACTACCATCGGTCACCATGAGGAAGAAGGAGGAGTCGCCCCAGTTCTTCATAAAGTCGTCGTTGGCAAGGAGCACCAAGGTATCGCCCTCATGGAAGCGCTCGTGGCGCATATCGTGCATAATCATAGTCTCACCATTGCGCTTTAACTCCAAAATGTCGGCACCATACTTGCGTTTGAAGTCGAAATCCATCACCTTGCGATTGATGGCAGGGAAACGTGCACCGAGCACCACCTCGATGCGCTTCAGTCCAAGACCGATCTCTGTGGGCGAGGTAGATTCGCCACGATCGGTGCGTTGCTCGGGAAGGAGCATTGGGGATACGAACCATACGTAGAGCAGACCGACGATGGCAATGACTATGCCCACCTTGCCCAACTCAAACATCGTAAAACCCGCGTAGCCAGCATCGATCACCATGCCGTGTACCACAAGGTTGGTGCTCGTGCCGATGAGCGTACATACACCACCCAGGATGGTGGCATACGACAGCGGGATGAGCAGCTTCGTAGCTGCTACTTTGTGGCGCTCCGCCCACCGCTTAATCATAGGCGCAAAGATGACCACCACAGGCGTATTGTTGAGAAAAGCTGAGATGAAAGCTACTACGGGGAGCATTCGTGCTTGCACTTGGCGCTCACCCGCTCCCCGCTTCTTGGGCAAGAGCTTGCGCAGCAAAGCTTCGAGCAATCCCGAACGGCGTACACCCTCGCTCACCAAGAAGAGCATCGCCACGGTGATCATACCTTTGTTGGCAAAGCCCTCAAGCATCTCCTTGGGCGATATGATGCCAGCACACAGGAAGACTACCGCTCCTGAGAATAGCACCAAGCCCGGACGCATGCGGTCCTTGATGAGTGCTATCACTACGATGGCGAGGATGATTATTACGAATAAAGTCTGCATTCTATTTCACGATGAACCAGGGGTTGTGCAAGTCTTCCTTGTTATAGGTAAGCGGTTGGTCGGTCTGTGCATCGATTACGCTACGGCCGGCAGCGAGGGCTATGGCGTGGCCAGCAGCCGTGTCCCACTCCATGGTGGGGGCGAGGCGTGGATAAATGTCGGCTTTGCCCTCGGCCACGAGGCAGAGCTTGAGCGAAGAACCTGCGCTGACGAGCTCCAAGTCGGGGTGGTAGCGGCGCAAATCGTTGATAAAGCCTTCCGTCTCGGCAGAGAGATGGGAGCGCGAGGCTACCACGCGGTAGGGGCGCCCCTCGTCGGCTCCTTGGAGTGGGAGCGCTTGTGGCACGCCAATGTGGAGCGTTTCGGGGTCGACTTCTGCGGTGAATGCACCTTGTCCCACTTCGCCCCAGTAGAGACGATATTTGGCGGGCACGTAGATGACGCCCATCACGGGCACTCCCTCGGTGACGAGAGCTATGTTGACGGTAAATTCGTCGTTCTTTTTGAGAAATTCTTTCGTACCATCGAGCGGATCGACTATCCAGAGCGAGCGCCAATCTTTGCGCTCAGCATAGGGAAGGTGTGCTCCTTCTTCGCTCAGCAGGGGGTAGGGGCTTGAAGCTAAAGCTTCAGCGATGACCTTGTGGGAGGTACGATCGGCTATCGTAAGGGGAGAATTGTCGCTTTTGCGCTCTACTTCCCAATCTAAGTCGGGGTGGGTGTAGATGTGCATGATGGCCTTTCCAGCTTTGATAGCGGCTTCTATGATGGTATCTGTCATATCGATAAGATGTTAGCAGAGTATGCACTCTGTAAAGTAAATATATGCTTCCTATATATATAAGGTATAGGGTAGTGGAGGCAAAGTTAGCTTTTCTTGAAAAAACGTGCAAGTCGAATGCCATCAAACTTGTTTGAATGGCTGAGGCGCAGCCGTCTTTCTGTAAAAATTAGAGGCGCTTTGTGGGGCAAAAACGAGGGGTTGGTATGTTAAATAGGTCGGTTGGTAGAGTTCTCTGGGGGTGAGAATAAACTTTGTGGGGCCTTGATGGTCTTATTATTGTAGGGCGGAAACAAGAGCAGATAGCACAGCACTTCGACCTGCTCGATTTGAATGTCTTATTATTGTAGGGCGGAAACTTTTACGCACATTATCTAACAATTCTAAAATATACAAGATTATGAAACGTATGCTTATGGTGCTCTTTGCAGCACTCACATTGGGATCAACTCTTTCGGTACAGGCTCGCGACAAGAAGGGCGATGGCGATCGTAAGGAACTCTCGACAAAACAAGCCACTCGTATGGCTTCGGAACTGAAACTCGACGACAAGACGCAGGCGTGGTTCATTCCCCTTTATGCTGAATATCAGGACACGCTACGCTCGCTCCGCCGTACGGCAGGCATGCCCGAGCCAGAGAAGCGGAACAAGGTTGGCAAACAAGATCAAGCTCCCGAAGCTCAAGGTCAAGCTCCAGAAGCCAATGGCGAAAAGTCTCAAGCGAAGCGAGACCGCAAACAGCTTACTGATGCTGAGGCTTTGCAGCAGATAGAGGAGAATTTTAGCCGCACGGAGCGTGAAGTGGCGCTTAAGCGCAGTTACTTGGCTCGCTTTAAGGAAAAACTTACTCCGCAGCAGCTTTATACCATCTTCTGCCGTCCGGCAGTGCAGCAGCGCCCGCAGAATGGTCGTCCGCAAGGAGGCATGAATGGCGGCGGTCGCCCGATGGGTGGCTTCGGTGGCCCGATGGGCGGCTTCGGCGGCGGTGATTTCTAAGGGAATAGGGCTTTGGGGAGGAACTGGTGATTCTAGTAGTTCTAGTGATTCTAGTAGCTTTAGTGATTCTAGTAGCTATAGAGGGATCTGACAAAAGAAGAAAGAAGAAAAAAGGACAAAAGGTGAATGCGCGATGCGCATAAGCCTTTTGTCCTTTCTTGTTAAGAGGGGGAACTGCTTAGAATACAGCCTTGTGGGTAGTAATGTGTCCCTCTTCTGCTACGCGGATTACGTATACGCCGTGGCCGAAGGTGGGGAGAGAAGCTTCACCGTTGATGGTGGCGCTGCTTACGAGGCGTCCTTCAGCATCGAATACCTGTGCGGTGGCGTGAGCTGCCTTCACATTGAATGCGCCGTTGGCTACGGTCACCTGAGCACTGCCGTCTGATGCAGAAGCGTTGTTGATGGCATTGATTACTTCGCCCGTCTGGTTGGTCTGCTTGATAGCTGCTTGGCAGCCCGTTACAACGCAGCCTGAAGTGAGGTCCATGAGGAGCACTGCCACCTTGAGGTTGTCCTTGTTATCGAACATGTTCTTCTTCGTGTCGAGCGTGGTGGTGAGCTTAATGTCTTGTCCAACCTTGATAGCACCGAGATAGTTTGCTTCGTTGTAGCAAAGAGCGTCGTCAGTGTAGCGAGCTACGTGGTTCATGGTCATGGGCGAGAAGGTGTACTTCTGGCTGTCGACCACCTTTGTAGTATAGTCAAGGTTGCCCAAAGCTTGGATGTCTTCGGGATAGTCGGAGAGAGAAGTGGGGTCTTGCAGATTCATGGCAACGAAGTAGTTGAGCTGATCTACGTTCTTCACGTTGTCTTCGGTCACTACGTACATTACGCCGTAGTTTTGAGGATTGGCATCAATGTTGAAGCGCAAGGTGGCTTCCATCTTTACGGCGCCAGCCAAGGTCACGCTCGACTTGTCGATGCTCACCTGTGCCTCTCCCGGGAGAGTTGTGATGTAAGCACATGCATGCTTTGTCTCGTAGTAGGGATCGGCGATCATTTCGCGGTTGATGAGTGCGTTGGGCAGGTCGAGGCTACCATATTCGCTCATGAAGTCGTCGTAAGATTCAGCCACGAGGGGGTCTGTGCCCAAGGCAGTCTGGTAGTCGGTGTGTACGGAGATGTAGACGCCCTTGTTGCCGAGTGAGTCGGCGAGGTTGTCCATACCGACGATGCCTGCGGGGCAGTAGCCACAGGTGGTGCTGCTCAACTCTTCTACCACCGGTGTACGGCTGTAAGCCTCCTTGAATGAGAGGATGTAGTTGTTCATATAGTTCTCATCCGAACCTGCGAACTCATCTGCTACGCCGTTGACCTTAGTTACGGTCAGCAGGGCAGCTTCGCGCTTGGTGTCGTTGGCATAAGTCACGGGGATGGAGAAATTGGCAGAGGTGAAGAACTTCACTGCGGGCGAGAACTCGGCAGTGTGTGTAGTAGTCTTGCCATCATATTCGAGTGTGTACTCAATGTTCTTGATAGAGTCGACGCCCATGTTGGTGATCTGTCCTTGTACGGGCACTGTGCGTCCAGCGAATCCACGAGCGGGAGCGAAGTATTCCAAGTAAGCATCTTCCTGCTTGAGTCCGCCCTCACCATCGGTATCGGCCCAGATGAATGCGGCTGCGGGTACTTGCCAGCCCCAAACATCTTTTGAGTATTTAGCCACACCGCCGATCAGTCCTGTCGACTCTTCAGAGTCGCCCTGCTTTACGCCCGAGAGCACGCTGTAAGCGCCATAGCCCTGACCTGTGTTGTCAGGATAGCCGATGTAGCACATACCGAATGTGCTTGCATAGGGATCGTCGCTTGAAGCGGTCACCTTGGCCACGTAGCCGATGAAGAGGTCGCTGTTGGCGTCGGTCACCTTGTAGTCGCAAGCCACCTCGTTGACTTTCTGCGGAGTGACTGATGCCAAATCCTTGCTCCAGAGCATATCGAGTGTGCCATCGCCCGAACTTGCGAGCTTACCGATAAATACCTTTGCGTCGGAATAGTTGCCCATGAAGGGAGCGAAGTTGATGGTCTTGATGGTGTTGCCCACGTAGCGCTGTAGGATGGTAGATGTGATGCGGGTGGCAACGCCCATCTTGTAGCCAAGCTTGTTGATAGCTTCGTAGTCAAGACCAGTAGGGATTACTACTGCAGAATCGTAGAGTTCCGAACCATTGACCACGTAGCTCATCTGCTTGGGGTCGCGTGTATACTTCTTAGCCTCCTCGCGTGAGGGAGCGCGGTGCATGCTGGCCTTGAGAGTCTGCGTGAGTTCTGCATCCTGAGGCATGTGGCCCAGAACGTTCTTCTTTACGAAATCCATGCCCTTGAGCGTGGGCACGGCTTTGCTCTTTGCGCTCACTAAGGGAGACTGAGCGCTTGCGGGAGTAGCCAACATGGCCAGGGCAGCAAGTGAGAGTAAAAGATGTTTCATGTAATAAATGTGTGTATGTTATTTGGTTGATTTTATACGTATTATCTCATTAACCATTAATCGGCCAAGGGCATTCTTTATCGAAGCACGATTTTGGTGCTCTGAGTCTTTCCATCGGCGTTGGCGATAGTAGCCACGTAGGCACCGGCGGGAAGAGAGCTGAGGCTTATGGTGCCTTGTGTCTGTGCAGCAGCGGTGCGGAGCGCCATGCGACCGTCGATGGAGTAGATGGTCAGAGTGCGCAGGGCCGAGGCTGCGCCGAAGCGGTAGCTCAGTGTGCGACCATCGAGGCTGATGCCCTCCGATGTGGTCTGCGTAGAGGCAATGCCTGTAGAGGGGTCGGGGTTGACAAATTTTTCGGTGAATGAGAGCACCTTCTTGCCGTCGGCAAATACTGTGATAGTGGCTGAGAGCGTGCTATAGTCTGTCTTATTGAATTTGTTCTCCAATCGCATATTCTTTTTGCCACCCGGCTGCAGGGTCACTTCGCGGCTCTCTCTCATGTTAGTAGGAGACTGGCAGGCAGAGGTGAGGCCGCACCAGTAGAGCGTCTGATATTTCACGCAGAATACTTCTACTTTGAGCTGTACTGCCTGGTCGGAAGTGTTGGTGAATGTGGGGTCGTCCGAACCAACGAGGACGGTGCTGCTCGATCCGAAGGGGTCGGGTTGAGCGGTGAATGTCAGCGTAGCGCCGTCTGCCACGGGCTCACCGTTGTAGGTCACGCTGATCTGTGCTTTTGCTTGCACGGCTCCTAAGAGCATGGCAAGGAGTAGGGGGAAGAAATATTTCATATGGGTTTTTGTGAGTTTATGAGTTTAATCGGCGCTTTGCGCCTAAGTTTAGAGGTTTGTATTGCTTGCTGCTGTTCTTTCGCTGGTGATGCCGACGCGAGGACGCGTCGCCCACGGTATTGGCTGAAAACTTGCCAGTCTGTAATACTTAATACTTTATACTTAATACTTGGCTTTAGCCAGAATGTATTACTTATTACTTATTACTTGAATCTCTTCTGCTTGCATCACTTCGCCCGTCTCGTCGTTGCAAACGAAGGCTACGATGTGCATGTTCTGCGGCACCCATTTGCTCTTGAGCGTGGCGGTGAATGTTCGCTCTTGAGGCTCA
This sequence comes from uncultured Prevotella sp., assembly GCA_937898715.1. Classification (GTDB taxonomy): domain Bacteria; phylum Bacteroidota; class Bacteroidia; order Bacteroidales; family Bacteroidaceae; genus Alloprevotella. The sequence continues at coordinate 76,370 of CALEKA010000069.1, read as the reverse complement.
GATTCGCTCAGTGTGCATGCCTCGCCCTCGAGCGGGGTGAGCGCGGTGCGGAACACGTGAGAGTGAACGTAGTAGGCATCAAATCCCGTGTCGGGCACGATCTGTCCTGCTATGATATGATCCTCTGTGAGCCATACGTGCAAGCGGGTCAGTACCGTCTGAGAGTTGCTGCCCACCACCTTGATGCGTAACTTCACGCGACTTTCGCTCTCAGCCTCCGATTCCACTTCGCCTTCGCGCTCTATGCTAATGCTTGCGCCTGGCTGCACCAAGAGTCGATTCACGGCGCGGTCCATCCATGCGGTGTAAGCGCAGTACGATCCGCTGCGGTCGATGCGTCCCTGCGGGTAACTTTCGTTTTGTGGGATAAACATCTCGTTGAGTTGCTGGCTCTGCTCGTTGGCAAGCCCAATGGGACTATCCGTCTCGCTCACCGCGAGCGGTCCACCGTGGATAGCCACCACGATGGCACGTCCTGTGCCGAAACTGTGCTGAATCTCGGCGGCTTGGTTGGCAGCCTCGGGGCAGTTTACGCAGCGCTGCCCTGTGAAGTCTTCTATCAGAATATTTCGGGTGGTCTGTCGCAGGGCATCTTCTATTGATATCTTCTCCAGTCTGCTGCCAGTATCCAGTTCGTTGCAAGCCGTAAGGCCCATGGCGGTGCAGAGCAGGGAAAGGATGAAATATATCGTTCGCATAGTGTCTGTTTAGAAATTAAATGAATAAGAAGCCGTGAGTCCCTTTGATGCGGGCACGTAGCGACACACGCCGCCCGAGCAGTTGTAGCCCGCATCCGTCTTGCCGTAGCTCAGCTGTAGGCGGTGAGCATGGTGGCTATAGGTGGCGCTGAGGGTGAAGTAGTGTACGCGGTTGGTGCGTCCGTCGGCAGTCTCGCTGCCGTACTCGTCGTGCATGGGCACGTGAGCATTGTATTCATCGGATACGGTAAACATGAGGTCGGGCAGAACGGAGAGTTCTAAGAGTCCGAACCACCAGTCCTTCTGGTCCTGACGTGAATGGAGGTATTGCGCTTCGCCACGCAGCGTGAGTCGGCGGTTGAACTGATACTTGCCTTCTGCCACGAGGATGTGAGCCTTGATAAGCTTCTCGCCGTGTCCCTCGACCACCTGCTGATTGTAGCGCTGAGCGGAGTAGAGGAAGTTAAGCTTCAGTTTGGGCGACAACTTCTTCTCCACCTGTACGTTGACATCCTGATAGTACACATCGTCGCCCATCTTGAAGAAGTGGGAGTGAGGTCCGTTCGAGCCCTCACCGATGCGCTCTCCTAATGCGGAACATTGGTCGATGCCTCTCACGTGGGAGAAGTTGAGCTTCACCTGCGTGCCGTAGCGTCCGCCCAGGGGCGTGTGGCGCTTGAAAGTGTAGGATGCCTCGGCTTGGAAAGCCCACTCTCCGGGCACCATCTGTGTGGCGTAGGGGTAGTGGTTGGCAAGGTCGTAGGTGTGCTGCATGGTGAAGGGCGGTAGGTAGTTGATATAGCAAGCCGTGACCGACTTCGGGTCGCGTCGTGAACGGAATGCCATGTCTTCGCTGCGCTTGGCCTGCAGCAGGAGGCTCATGCCGCGCTTGGAGTACGATCCCGAGAGCAGGAGCGTCTGTCCTCGATTGTAGATGTAGCCGTTGAGCGCAGAGGGGTCTTGACTCTTCCATGCATATTCGGCAAGGAAGCTGTAGGCCCCCTTCTGGAGGTTGGCGCGAGCATCGAAAGCAGCCACATTGCGTGGGAGCTTCAGTCGGTAGAGAGTGGGATCAGAGGTGCCAATCCAAGCGTCAGAGATGTCAGCGCTGGTGAGCAGCACATCGTTTCCTTGAGCCGTATAATGATTGCTCACGGCCGAGAATCCCAGTGTGAGGCGCGTGTTCGTCTCGTCCATGCGCTTGGCCCACTGGTCGATATTGAGTTCCAAGTCGCCACCCCATGTCCAGGGTGAAGAGTTGCCGAGGTTGCGGTGGTGCCAATAGTAACGTTGTTGTCCGCCGAGGAGTTTAAGGCTCACCCCCTTGAAGGGCTTCAGTGCGAGGCGCGCACCACGCAGTGAATTGTCGATTCCGAGCGAACGATCCTCGTAGGCGCGGAGCACGAGTCCAGAACCAAATTGCTCATAGTAGTCGCCCAGTGTGAGGTCGGCCCACTTATAGTTGCCCTTCACGTAGAAGTAGGGCACGCCCCACCCCTTAAACTCCGGTTCGTAGCCCAGGAGTGGGTGTTCCAGATACTCCAACCGAGCCCCTGCCTGGAAGTGGCGGCTCTGTAGTTGCAGTTCGGCATAGGTATTGGTCATAAACTTGTCGTTGTACTTGCCTGTGCCGATCTTCTTGTCTTCCGACACGAGGGTCAATATGTCGGTCTGAAGGCTTCCGTGCAGCGTAAGTCGGTCCTTCTCCTCGTTGGCCTCCTGTGCGTGGAGCGTAGAGAGAGGTAGAGCGATGAGGGTGAACAGGCAGATAAGCGTTTTGAGGTGCATGAGTGATGTAGAGTCTATATTGTGAATGTTGCTTTGATTTGATGCAAAGGTAAGTAGAAATATGGGGGCTGAAAAATAGAGTGTACAGATTGTTCACTTTTTTTGTTCCAGTCTGCTCGTTCTCACGCGCGCGCATTACTGGGAGTTTTCCTGTGGAATATTCTCGTTGCTTGCACTCGTGCGAGCGAAGTGTAGTGATAATGAATGCATTGTGAAGTGCGGCGGGTCCGATTCGCTTGCACTTATCTGTCACTCCCGCTTCCACTGCATGATTAGTCCTCGGAAGAGGAGAAATTAGTGGTGGGAAGAGGAGAAATTAGTGGTGGGAAGAGTGAAAATTAGTGGTGGGAAGAGATTTCACTCCTCCTATAGATAGTTCTGTGGGCGACGCGTCCAGCGTCGGCATACTGCGTAGGGCATGATGCGCCGACGCGGGGACGCGTCGCCCCCAGTAGACTCTGAGTAGCCCTTCTTAGCATCCGTGCAGGCAAAGTGCAAGCAAATGATTCCTGCCTGCACTCTGTAACTTGCTGATTATTATGCGTTTCCGCGCAATGAGTGACGGATGAGGCCATAAAGCTTTGCAAAATCTGCTGTAGTACGCGTGCGCGTGCGTGAAATGACCGCCTCCGAGTTTCCTTTCAGAATCACTTTTGTCCCTTCTTCTCCAGCAGCCCTCTCACCACCTCGATGAGGTGCTGTTCGCCACCCTCGGTATATCCGCTATGGCTCTCGACGATTTTGCCTTCGCCATCGAAGATGAATGTGTGGGGAATGAGCTTTACGCCCATGGCGCGCATGAAGTCGCTATTGGGGTCGAGCAGTACTTGGTAGTCCCACCCTGCGGCGTCGACCATAGGCTTCACCTTCTGTGCATTTTGCGCTTGGTCTATGCTCACGGCGATGAGGCGCACCCCCGTCTCGTCCTGCCAGTCGGGGTAGACCTCGCTGATAGCTTTGAGCTCGCGGTTGCAGGGCTTACACCATGTGGCAAAGAAACTGATGATGAAGGGTCGGCCGTCGTTGCTGAGCGTGGCGGTATCGATGGTCTTGCCGTCGATGTCCTTGAGCTTGACAGAGGGAATCTGGGCACACAATTGCTGCGCCATGCCTATGAGCACAACAATAAGCGCGACCCGTGTCCAGGCTGCCGCGCAAACTTTCTTCAGACTGAAAAGTTTCATTTTGGTTGAATTAAAAACCGAAATCCTGTCAAGGCGTCAGCATTCCGTGCACTTGACAAACATTTCGTGCGGCAAAATTACGCTTTTTCGTTGTGCCTACCAATGTTTGGATAATAAAAAAGCCTAATTTATGAGTCATTAGTCGTTGGCAGTCAAGGAGAATGCGTAAATTTGTATGCTGAAAAGGGCTTCAACGCGTTGGCGGAATTTGTAAACGGGTTGACAAGTCAACAGGTGAACAGGTAAGTTTGTCGAGTCTAATCGTTTTCGTTTTAACGAAACAAGTAGTATAAGACCTATTTACTTGTAAACTTGTCAACTCGTTTACCCGTTAACCAAGAATTCCGCCAACAGATGTTTCAACATGCCCCCCCTCCACAACTTCTTAAGAAATATGCGAAATTCATCTTCCCTACGTTACACCACCTTCCACGTGAAGCAGCCCGCTATGCTGCTTGAGTTTATCGAACAAGCCCTGCAGGGCGTAAGCCGCAATCGCGCTAAGGCCATCCTCAGCGGAGGCGGTGTGCGTGTGGATCATAAGAACACTCGACAATTCGACCTCCAGCTACAGCCCGGACAGCTCGTAGAGATCTCGAAGCGTAAGCCCAAGGGCGAACTCCAGTCGAAGTTTGTCAAGATAGTCTACGAAGACCCTCAGGTGATCGTCATCGAGAAAGCCCCCGGCATACTCTCTATGGCATCGTCGCACCATGCCTTCTGCGTGAAGCAGGTGCTCGACGACTATTTCCATCGCACCCATCAGAAGTGTACCGCCCACGTGGTGCACCGCCTCGACCGCGACACCTCTGGCCTGCTCGTCTATGCCAAGACACTCGAAGCAGAGCAGATACTCGAGCACAACTGGCACGACATCGTGACCGATCGCCGATACATGGCACTCGTGTCGGGCACGTTGGATCAAGAGCGCGGCAGCGTGGAGAGCTGGCTCAAGGACAATAAGGCCTACTTCACCTACTCCTCGCCCACCGACAATGGTGGCAAGTATGCTCTGACCCACTACCGCGTGCTTCGCACCGATGGGCGCCATTCGCTCGTAGAACTCAAGCTCGAGACGGGACGCAAGAATCAGATACGCGTACACATGCAAGACCTGGGTCACCCCGTATGCGGCGACACCAAGTATGGCAACGGCGACGACCCCATAGGCCGCCTTGCCCTCCACGCCTTCCGTCTCAACTTCTACCACCCCATCACAGGCGAACCACTGCGCTTCGAGACCCCCGTGCCTAAGGCGTTCAAGGCGGCGCTGAAGGGGGAATTGTAGTTCTATCAAAGGCACATCAGCCTATACCGTGGGCGACGCGTCTCGCGTCGGCAGCACCCACTCCTTCTATAGCGAATTCATAGGAAGTGGGGGCGAAGCGTCTCGCTTCGGCCAGGCGTGAGAGGCTCGATGCCGAGCACGCCTGATCAAAGCTCATTCCCATTCGCCATCTCGGGGCATCGAGTCCCTCGCTGGCTGCCGAAGCGAGACGCTTCGCCCCCACTTCCTATAATAAGTCCTTCTCTTCCCCCCCCCCTCCATGCTCACCATCTCCGTAATTCTCCCCCTGGCACTGCCCACCACCTATAGCTATCTCCTCCCGCCCGAACTGGAGGAGAAGGTTGGCGTGGGCTCACGCGTCGTGGTACAGTTTGGCGCAAAGCGCTACTATACCGCGATCGTCGCTGAAGTGCGCGAGGTAGAGCCTGCGGAAATAGAGCAGCGGAAACTGAAGCCCGTGGCCGACGTGGCAGATGCACAGCCCATCGTCTTGCCCCATCAGCTCGAGTTATGGCAGTGGATGGCCGACTACTATATGTGCACCATAGGCGAGGTGATGAAGGCCGCCCTCCCCTCGGGACTCAAGCTCGAGAGTGAAACCCTCTTGGTGCGCAATGCCGACTTCGATGCCGACAGCCTGTCGGCTTCCGAACGCGAGGTATATCACGCTCTCGACTCCGAACGCGGCTATACGCTTCAAGCTCTCGAAAAAGAGCTCCACCGAGGCCGACTCATGCGGCAGGTGCGCGAACTCATGGAGCTCGGCGCTATCAAGGTGCGCGAAGCTCTGGCTCAAGGATTCAAGCCTCGCACTGCGACCTTTGTGAGGCTCCCCGAGGAGCATGCCACCGAGCAGGCTGTCCACTCCCTGCTCGATCTCTTAAAGCGTGCTCCCGCCCAGGAAGCCCTCTTCCTTCGCTATCTCGACCTGTCCCAAGCCCATGCTGCCCTCACGCTTCAGAATGCTGCCATTCTGAAGCCCGTAAGCCGCAAGGCGCTCTGCACGCAGCCTAATGATGGCGCAGCCCTGTCAACCTTGCGCAAGCGCGGCATGCTCGAGACCTACGAGGTGGAGACCACCCGACTGCAGCAGCCCCAACGCGCGGAGGGCGATCCCGTGCTGACGAAGCCTCTCAGCGCAGACCAGCAGCGAGCTGCTAAGGAGATTGATCAGGCATTCGCCCAAAAACAAGTATGCTTGCTCCACGGTGTGACCTCGAGCGGCAAGACCGAAGTGTACATCGACCTCATACGGCGCACGTTGGAGCGCGGCCAGCAGGTGCTCTTCCTCGTGCCCGAGATAGCTCTCACGACGCAGCTCACCACCCGGCTCGGACGCGTGTTTGGACCCCAAATGGGCGTTTACCACTCCAAGTTTCCCGATGCCGAACGGGTGGAACTGTGGAAGCGCCAACTCTCCGACGAGCCTTTTCCGCTCATTCTCGGTGTGCGTTCGGCGGTGTTCCTACCCTTCAAGAAGTTGGGGCTCGTCATCGTCGACGAAGAACACGAGACGAGCTACAAGCAGCAAGACCCTGCTCCGCGCTATCAAGGACGCGATGCTGCCATCATGCTGGCACGCCGCTTGGGAGCCAAGGTGCTACTCGGCACCGCCACACCAGCCGTGGAGACTTATCACAATGCCCTTACGGGGAAGTATGGACTGGTCTGCATGAAGCAGCGCTACGGCGGTGTACAACTGCCCGAGATCGTGGTGGAGGATGTGAAGGAGTTGCGTCGCAAACGGCTCATGACCTCGCTCTTCTCGCCCCGACTCATCGAGGAAGTGCGGCGGGCCTTAGCTCAGGGCGGACAGGCCATTCTCTTTCAGAACAGAAGGGGATTCTCGCCCGTACTGCAGTGTCGCACGTGTGGATGGACACCGCGTTGCACCAAGTGCGACGTGAGCCTCACGCTCCATCAGCGACTGGGCAAGCTCGTGTGCCACTATTGCGGAGCACAGTACAATGTGCCGAAGCAGTGTCCTGCCTGTGGCGGAACGGAACTGCGCGACATGGGCTACGGCACGGAGAAGGTCGAGGCTGAAGCCATGCGCCTTTTTCCCGAAGCTCGCATAGAGCGTATGGACCTCGACACCACCCGTTCGCGCACTGCCTATGAGCGCATTATCGAGCGGGTGGCATCGGGCGAATCCAATCTGCTCATTGGCACGCAGATGGTCACCAAGGGACTCGACTTCGGCCGTGTGCGCGTGGTGGGTATTCTCAATGCCGACCAGATGCTTTCCGTGCCCGACTTCCGCGCTACGGAACGTGCCTTCCAGATGCTCTCGCAGGTGGCAGGGCGTGCTGGCCGTCGTGGCGATCGCGGCATCGTGGTGCTTCAGACGCATCAGGCGGATAGCCCTGTGATAAGTCAGGTGGTGAGGGGCGACTATGAAGCGCTCTATCGTGACCAGATAGCCGAACGCTCGACTTACCACTATCCGCCCGCCTACCGCCTCATAACGGTATATCTCAAGCATTGCAACGACGACGTGGTGGACCATGCCGCACAGCATTATGCCGCACTGCTGCGTCCATTCTTTCATGAAGACCTCCTTGGACCCGATCGCCCCGTAGTGAGCCGCGTACAACTTCAGTATATTCGCAAACTCATGGTCAAGATTCCACCCTCGCTCTCGCCCATGAGTGTGCGCCGTTCGCTCCTCTCCGCTCGCGATGTGCTCCATGGATATAAGGTGTACAAGGGGGTGACGGTCTATTTCGATGTGGAATAAAGGCGCAAGCTTGCTTGCGCAAGTATTAAGTATAAAGTATTAAGTATTACAATCTTGCAGAAATCTGGGGCGCATGCTTGCGCAAGTATTAAGTATAAAGTATTAAGTATTACAATCTTGCAGAAGTCAATTCAGAGTCTACTGGCGACGCGTCCTCGCGTCGGCATGATTAGCTTAGCATCAGATCTGTAAGTAATGCGTCCCCGCATCATCTCTTAGCTTAGCAAGAACGTATTACTTATTACTTATTACTTTTTACTTAATTAAATTGCTTAATCAAATGTCCCTCTCCATCCTCATCCCCACCCACAACTACCGCTGCGCAGAACTTGTCAGAACGCTGCAGATGCAGGCAGAGAATGTGGACGGATTGCGTTACGAAATCATCGTGGTAGACGATGCCTCTACCGACGATGCCATACGTCATGCCAATCGCGAAGTGCGCGAGTGGGACTGCTGCAGGCTCATTGAACTTAACGAAAACCTCGGACGCAGCCGCGTGCGCAACTTCTTGGCACGACAAGCACATTTCCCCACGCTGCTATTCCTCGATTGCGACGTGCGCATCGTGAGGCCCAACTTCCTGCGTAGCTATCTCTCAAGGGGTGGGGCAGAAGCTGTGGTGTGTGGAGGTGTGACCATCGTGCCCGACGAAGGGCTTCGCCACAACCTGCGCTATCGCTACGAACGAGCATGCTTGCAGAAATTCTCCGTAGAAAGGAGAACTGTGGCACCATATCAGAGTTTTCGCACGACCAACTTCCTCGTGCAGCGCGACGTGATGCTACGTGTGCCCTTCGACGAGGGCATTCTGGGCTATGGCTATGAAGATGTGGCGTGGGGTAGGGCGCTGCAAGCAGGCGGCATCGGCATCGTTCATATAGACAATCCCGTGGCGGTGGACGACTTTGAGGACAATCCCACCTTCCTTCGCAAGACCCGTGAAGCCATGCATACGCTCCATGCCATGCGCCACGATATGACAGACTATTCACAGATCGTGACACTCGCTGCCCGATTGGAACGCCTCCACATGCAGGGCTTGGTACGCACCGCCTATTCGCTGATACAGCCTTTCATCAAGCGCAACCTCGAGGGGACTGCCCCGAGGGTGAGCCTATTTCAGCTGTTCCGCCTCGGCACGTTCCTTAATTTACCGAGAAAATAGGCCAATTGGTTGATTATTTTGCATTGTTTGTAATATTATATTGTCAGAGAAGAAATATTTAAGTACTTTTGGACAGATTTTTAATGGAGTGGCGAGTCTGCCATCCTCATTGTTTGTTGCGTAAGATATTATGAAGAATCCCTCTCATCCTTTTGTCCTATGGTGGCGAGTGTGTATCAGTTTGGCACTGATGTGCGTAGTGAGCATGCAAGCGTTTGCACAAACGCAAGCAGACGAATTGACCAGTGGAAAGGTCTACCGCATCAAGACGGCCAACCAGGCAAGCAATGCCCAAGCTAAGGGCTACATCTCCGACAACAACGGGACACTCCTCCTGCAATCTCTCAACACCGACGATGCCGCCAATGCCGCGCAGCTATGGACCGTGACCGCCGTGGAGGGACAAGAAGGCTATTATCAGATACAGAATAATAGCACGAAGCGCTACCTCCAACCCACCAACGACAATTCTACCGCCGTGACCACCTCAGAGACCGCCACAAGCGTCTACGTGCCCAAGAATACGAAGACGGGACAGACCGACGTGACGTGGTTCAATATCATGGCTAATGCTTCGAGCACATACAGCTACAATTGGCGTGACGACCTCACCGTGCGTGGATGGAAACCTAATGATGGAAACGGTTCGGGACTGACAGGCTCGGAGTGGGCATTCATTCCCTATATAACGTTCGATGAAGTGCTTGCCACAAGGGACGATGTGCCAGCCGTGGCTGGCGATAAGGTATATCGCATTCTCAATAAGTCGACGAAGTTCTCCAATTCCGTGCTCAACGAGACGAACAATTCCCTCGGCAGCGTGGACAAATCGAGCGAAGTGCTCTCGCAGTATTGGCAACTCGTAGATCAAGGCAATGGCACCATCGCACTCCGGAATCTCTATACCGGACATTACGTGCAGTCGCTCGCAGGGAAGAAAGGCCGGCAGTACCAGATGGGCACTCAGGCTTATGGCTTTACCATCGCGGCCAACGGCCATGTTTATGCCTACGACGTGCGCGACGATGCCACATTGGGCCTCAATTGTACCGACCAAGCTAATGGCGCTATCTATAGTTGGACGTTCTACGATGGGACGAACGATGAAAACTCGCTCTGGGTCTTCCTCGAAGCTTCGCTCACCGACGATCAGAAGACGGCCATCGAAGCCAACCGCGCAGCAACTGCAAAAGAATATGCCTTGCAAGCACATCTGCAGCAAGCCAAACTGCGCATCCGTTCACGCCGTTCCGACAGCGGATATGCTAATCGCTACGTGACCGACATTACTGGTGCCACGCCCTGGGACGGAAGTAGCAACACCTGTCGTATGCAAGAGCTCATCAGTGGCGACGAAGCCAATCGTCAGGTATGGATAGCCTATAAGCAAAGCGATGGAGGATATAAGTTCCGCAATCTCTATACGGGTAAGTACCTTAATTATAATGATACGGACGACGGCGATCGCAAGTGGTACATCCAGTTGAACCCCGACAATGCCACCGCAGAGCAGTATGTCAACATTTCCGAAAAAGCCGACTTTAGTGAAAATGGCCTTCATTATCAGAAGGATTACCACCTACTCATGGCATGGAGCATCTCAGCCCAAGACTATGAGGGTTGCGACTGGACCTTTGAAGACGCTGACGTAGAGGACGACGCCGTGCGCACACAGTTTGACAAGTTTGAAGGTTATCTACAGAGCGTCGTGACCGACCAATGGCTCACACTGCGCAATATGAATGGAAGCGTGATAAGCGAAAATACCGCCTCGCATGTGGGCGACGTCAATTCGCCCGCCGATGATTATTACGCCCAATACTGGCGCCTCGTGGCTGTAGAGGGAAGCGAAGGGTATTATCAGATACAGAATGCAGTGACCAAGCGCTATATCAACTTTGCCAACTTCAATAGCCGTGTGAGCACTTCCGAGACGGCTCCTGAAGGCGGATTCAAGATCAATTTCCTCACATCGTCGTTCCGTTTCAATACTTGCGTGGAGTTCGTTCCCGCCACATCTACAGATGGTAGCAGTGTGCTCCACCGTTCGGAAGATCGCTTGCTGATATGGAATAGCTACGGAGCCGTTGGTGCCGAGGGCTCGGTATGGAGCATGCAAAAGGCCAACGTGACAGACGAAGCCGTTCTTGCCGCACAGCAGGCTTATGAGGCTTCTGTCACCGAACAGGCGAATGCTGAGGCTTATCGCACAGCCCTGCCTACCTTCTTCAGCGATGCTGCGTGCACTGCACTCAACGCTTCTTACCAATCGATGACCGACGACGAACTGCGCACAGCCATGACCGAGGCAGGCATCTCTTCCACCGCGCTTCAAAGCATGGCTATCAAGGTGAAGAACGATAGTTGGGCGAAGCGAGAGAAGACTTTCCGCGTGCGTTCGATCGAACCTTATACTGACCCCGACAATTGGAACAATATGCTTCGCATTGGCTACGTCTATACCAGACTGAGCAACCCTACGGGCATCTGGAGCGACGCCAACGGCGTGTTCTATATCTTCGTGGGGAGTGATATCCCCGACGGATGCACCGTGCAGGCACATCTTGTAGGAAAAAGCGACTCGCAAGGCTCAGCCACCACGCTGCAGAAGGGACTCAACATCGTGTCCGTCAGCACGGCCTCGGCTCTCTACGTGAGCTACACCGTGCCCACTACGACTGCAGACGATTCTAAGCGCTGGCGCGACTTCGCCAACCTCGACGTACACATCGAAGGCGGTACCATCGATGGCTACTTTGACGCTACCCGTACGGGCTCTGGCATCGATACGGATGCCGACTGGAAGGAAATGGTGGCTGACGGCCTCTTCCAGCGTCCCTTCGTGATGATGAAAGGACGCAACGTGATCTATCAGATGAACGGTACGCTCACCAAGAAGTATGTGCCCGAAAAGATGCGTGAGATCGTAGATTTCTGGGACTGGATGGTCGATGTGCAGCATTCACTCATGGCGGTAGATGAATACAAAGACCGTTGGCACAGCGTGTTAGGCTTCTATTCCTGCACCTACAACTTCATGTTTGCCTCTAGCTTCGGTACCTATTATAATGAAAGCACACTCGGGGAAATCCTCAACTACGACACCATGGCTTCGGGCGGCGGTTCGCTTTGGGGCCCTGCCCACGAAGTAGGCCACATCCACCAAGGACTCATCAATATGATAGGTTGTACCGAAATCTCCAACAACCTCTTCGCCCAAGCCGTAGTCCACCTAAACGGAAAAACCTCTACCCGTCTCAACGGACGCAAGTTCTGGAATGTCAGCGAAAACTATGCCGCTCACAAGAGTTGGCACGACTACGATCTCTGGGATCGCAACTCCATGTATCTCAAGCTCTACCTCTATTATGAAGTGGAAGGCCACAAGCCTGGCTTTTTCTGCGAACTCTTCCGTCAGCTCCGCAAGGATCCGCTTAATCATAGCAAAGGTTCGCAATCAAGCCCCATACCCGCCTCGGAAGACTTCCTTAAGTTTGCCGTAAAGGTATGCCAGGTGGCGGGCGACGATCTCAGCGAGTTCTTCCGCGCCTATGGATTCTTCGTTACGTTCGATACCAGAGTGATTGGCGACTATGGCGATTATTACACCAACTGCACACAAGAGATGGTCGACGCCGCCCTGACGGAGATGCATAAATTCCCGAAGCCTAAGAGCAACCTCCTCTTCATCGAGAATCATATCAAGCATGAACCTGCCATCGACCACGACGGCAACTATCTCTACGACTCCGCAGGCAAACAGATCCTTCGTACCGACTACGATGAAAACGACGCCGTGGGTAAGTGTGGCGACGTAGGCTCTTATTCTGATTACTCCGCTGGTCACTATGCCAGTGGCTATACCTATAATAATAGTAATGGTACGCTGACCTTCACGGGAACAGGCGCCGTGGGCTACAAGGTCTACGACAACGATGGCAACCTCCTCTATTTCGACAATCGCAACTCTTTCACGCTCCCCGAGAGCGTGCAGACGGCTCTCTCGGCCGAGGGCAAGACGATGGTGGTCAAGGTGGCACAAGCTGATGGCACGGACGTAGCGCTTCCCGCTCCCGATGCTACGACGTATACGCTTAAGGTATATCGTGCCGATGCCCTGACCGACGACAAGAGCGCTACGGTCTATACGGATGGCTCTTCTGCCACGCTCCCCGTGCTCGAAGACAACGCTCTGGCTTACGTCGTTGACGAATCGGACGAGCAAACGCAAGCCTCGCTCCCCACCGCTCTTGCTGAGGCTACCAACGTGGTGCGTCTCTCTACGGCTACGGCTTCCAACGTGGTGATCACTGATAAGAAGGACTTCTACGCTCCCTCCGCATTCACCGCATCTACGCTATCCTACGAGCGCACCAACACTTCGGGCTACAACAGCGTATGCCTCCCCTTCCCCATCTCTGCTGCCGACTTCGGCGACGAGGCTAAGGTGGAACAATTCTCTTCTACCAACGCTTCAGCTTCGGGCACGACCCTGCGCTTCGAAACCACCACAGAGGAACTTCCCGCCGGCACTCCCTGCATCGTGTGGTGCCCCGAGAGCACTACTTCTTGGAGCATCCAGAAGACCGACGCTCTCGTTACGCCCTCTCCCGTTGAGGCTACCACGGGTGATGCCACACTGAAAGGTAGCTTCTTTGCCCAAACTATTGGGGCTGGAAAATACAAGCTCAACGCTTCGGGTACTGCCTTCGGTATCACCACCGCTGCGGGTCGCATCACTCCCTTCCGCTGCTACCTTGAGCCCGCATCTTCCGCCTCTGCTCCTCGCCTCTTCACCATAGAACATGGCGAAAGCACCACCACGGGCATTCATTCTGCTGCGAATTCTGCTGCGAATACCGCTTCCGCTCCTGCTACTGATGCCGTTTACTATGATCTGAGCGGTCGTCGCACGGCGCATCCACAACAGCATGGCATCTATATCCTTGGTGGCAAGAAAGTGGTGAAGTAAGCATACAAAAACATTTATCTCATTCTCTAAAGAATAAAATTTTTCTCAATAAGAATTATCTCATCATATGAAGAAGACAACTTATATATCTCCCTCCATTGAGCGCATAGAACTCCGCACCGAAACATACCTTGCCGGCGCCGACTCCATCGGCGTGGACGAGAAAGACAATCCCGACGATTCCGACAAGAGCAACCGTCGTACATACAGCGAGAATCCGATATGGAAATCGATGGATACGGAGGAATAGCGATTCTTCGAGGGCATACCGCCTTCAACTCAATCCTCTTTATCGCCGCCCGCTAACGATCTTCATCATTAACCTTTAACGGTCTTCATCGTTAGCCTTTAATGATCTTCATCGTTAGTCTTTAATGATCTTCATCATTAACTCATAAGAATCTTCATCTTTAGTCCATAAAGATGAAGATTCTCGTTGTATAATATTAATTATCCCCCCATATTAACTTTTATTTATTCTTGTTATTTGGTTTTTTAGAGTATACCTTGTATTTTTGCGGCGTAAAGTAAGTAATCAGTGTTTCCGAGTTGACCTGTTGCGAATGAAAAGTTTACACTGATTATAACTTCCATGGAGCGTCCCCTCGCTCCCCCACAGAAAGAGATAAAACATCTATAAACAACCAATAAATTTAACTAAGTATGAAGAAATTTACTTTCTTGCTGACGTTGCTCCTGGCTACAGGTGCGACGTCTGCTTCTGCTCAGGTGCTTGAACGTACGGGGTGGAGTGTGACAACCTCTGGTGAGTGCGATGATGCGGGATCAGGTCATGCCGCTGCCATTATTGATGGTAATAATAACACTTATTGGCACTCTAATTATGGTGGTGGCAATGCTTCTGGCGATGCTACGAAGACTCTCCCTCAGTTCTTTGTTGTTGATCTCGGCTCGGAGCAGACGTTCCGTTCTCTTAAATACATACCTCGAAGCGGAAAGTCTAATGGTACAGCCAATACTTTCAAAGTCTATGTGAGCAATACAGCTTTCCAGGCGGTAGATAATACTCATACGGCAGCAAGCATTGTAAATGCATTGACCGAGACTCCTGCTATGGAGGGCACATTCGATTATTCGGGTACAGGCACTCAGCCCACTATGCTTTATAGTGCAGACCAGGATGTAACGGGACGTTACGTAATGTTTGTCGTAACAAGTGCGGTGGGTACAAACTTTGGTTCTTGTGCAGAGTTTTACTTGTCAAAAGATAATTATAAAGCCACTTATACCTATACCATTAATGGCACTACTCTCGGCACAAAGACTGCCTTTGTAGAGAACCCTGAGACTGATGCTCCCTTGTATGGAAGTTGCTATACTAATCGGACAATCACTAAGACAGGTGAAGGCGCATATACAGTAGAATGCCAGACTATTTTTGAAAGCGCATCTACTTACGATCCTAATACGGCAAAATGGTATGTGATAGATATTCACAATAATCAAGGAAACCTAGTATGGAAGGCTGCAGATGATGGTAGCGTCAGTGTAGAGACTATCAGTACTACTGCTACACCCAAGGTTTCTGACTATTACAAGTGGACCTTTGTAGGTAACGCGATCGATGGTTATAGTATCTACAACAAGGCTACTGGAAAAGCTGCTGTATTAGGATCGCAATTGACTCTTTCTGATACTCCTGAGGTATTCCATATTAAAGAATCTACGGCTTCAAATAAGATTAATGGTTTCTGTTTCTACAAGGCTGAGGGCAACTATCTCAATCATCAGGGATCTTCTATAAAGACATATGATAAAACTGATGAAGGTTCTACCATGCACGTACAGAGCCCTGATACGTATGCTCTGACTTATGCAGCACCCTTTGCTGATTACGATGATAGCGGTGCTCCTGAGGGTGCTATTGGTGCTAATTCTTATTTGACTAATGCAGATAATCTCGCTGCATTCAAGAGCGCATATGCTGCAGCAAGTGCAGAAGGTGCTACAAGCGAACAAATCGCAGCCCTTGAGGAAGCAAATACGCAGATTGCCAGTGCTACTACTACTATCGAGTCAGGTAAGTACTACTACATCTACAATGCTGGCTCAAATAATGGCAACAGTCGCTACATGTATCTGAATGCAAGCAATGGCGTGGCTCTTACGCAGAATGCAGGTGCAGCCAATACCGTTGTGAAGTTTGTTGATGCAGAAACTGGTCGTTATCGCATCCAAATCGAGGGCAAGACTTTCGGTAAATATAAGAAAGACAACGCTGCTATAGAACTCGTAGGTGATGATTCTAACGAAAAGGGCTCTTACATCGTAAATCATGTAGGTAAGTCTTTCACGTTCTACGACGGCGCTTCAAATGCTGCTCATAGCTACCTCCACTGCAATGGTGGTCAGACGATTGTAGGTTGGGAAGCAGGTGATATCAAGAGTTGCAGTCATTGGTACATTGTCCCTGCTACAGATGTAAAGGTGGCTCTTACTACGATTGGCAGTGATAGCTACGCTTCTGCTTATCTTCCCTTCAGCGTAAGCCATGTAGAAGGCGCTAAAGCATACGTTGGTACACTGAACGACACTAAGGATGCCTTGACCATGACTGAGGTAACTTCTATTCCTGCCAACACAGGCTTCGTCCTCGTAGGTGATGCTTCAGCTACAGAAGCTACTCTTACTATTGGTGATGCCGGTGCAATTGAGGGTGGTAACGCTCTTGAGGGTACTAATACAAATGTTACGCTTGCCGATGATACTCGCGCTAACTATCTCGCATTTGGTGTGCACAACAACGTTGTAGGTTTCTATACTCCGAGCAGCAGTGTTACATCTATCGCTGCCAACAAGGCTTATCTCAATGCAAGTAGCCTTTCTGCTGCAGCCATTGCGCTGAACTTTGGTGGCACAACCACAGGTATCAACAATGCTACAGCCGTTGAAAGCGTAAATGCTCCTATCTTCGATCTTAGTGGTCGCCGCGTGGTTAAGGCTGTGAAGGGTGGCGTATACATCCAGAATGGTAAGAAGTTTGTAAAATAATTCTCCTATCTTAATTAGCTATTACACAATGAAGAAAACATATATCAAGCCTCAGACGCAGGCTGTAAACCTCTACGCAGAGGACACGATGTTGGCTGGCTCTACATACGTTGTTGATAAGGATAATACTACTGATGTAGTCCTCTCCAACGGTAAGTCGTGGAGCAGTGATGATTGGACAGATGATGAAGAGTAATCGATCTCTTCTCTGAGATGCATATTATATAAAATGAGGCAGGGCCGTGCAAGTGATGTTGCACGGCCCTGTTGTTGGTTGTGGGGGAGTGGGTTGAAAAGTATTTGATAAGTGCTTTATTAGTTCTGGGGGCGACGCGTCCTCGCGTCGGCATCGGCTGCGAGGAAAAAGAAAGTTCATAGGAAGTGGGGGCGAAGTGTCTCGCTTGGCACGCGAGGCTCGATGCCGAAGCGTGACAAATGAGAATCTTATGTGGTTTCTCTTACGCTGACTCGGGCATCGAGCCCTTCGTCAACGTGCCGAAGCGGGACACTTCGCCCCCACTTCCTATGGGGTCACTGCTTATATCTCTAAGGAATCTATAGAGATTTCTGCTTACTTCTTAAGCACCTTCTTACCGCTCTTGGTGACGTAAATGCCGGGGGTGGCGGGGCGAAGGATGCGGCGGCCGTTGAGGTCGTAGAGCGCATCGTTAGTAGTGGAGAGGGATGGGGTGGAAATGGTGGCTTCGCTGATGGCGGTGATCTCGGGGTCGAGATAGCTGAAGGTGATGGTGCCATCGGCGGCGAGGGCAATGTTGTAGATGGGTTTGCCCAGGGCGGAACCGGTGAAGAGGGTGGTAGCGGGGGTGGTGGTGTCGGTCAAGGAGGTGTTGACCACGTTGAGGCCGGGGTAGAGGTCGGACTGATAGCCTTTCCAGAAAGCATCGTATGTCATGCCGTCTGAGCGCGATTTGCCCTCAAGAATGCCATCGGCGGGGACGATCTGTACGCGCTGATGGTCTTGTGAGGTGTTGACCGTATTGGCATTCCACACGGCGGAACTATAGTCTACGTGGGTCACGAGCATGCCGCTGCCCATCGATGAACTGTACCACGTGGAGGGGGCGCGATTTTCGAGCAGGTAGAACTCGCTCGGATTGGCATCATTGCGAATGACGTAGGCTCGTACGCCCTCTGTGCCGCGTGGGCTATCGAGGGGGATGAGGCGGCCGAGGCATGCTTCTTTGTCGAGTTCCTCTACGCGGAGCCAGCCCATGCACGAACGCTCGTAGGCGGAGTAGGGCGAGGGGCGATAGCCATTCATGAAGTACTGACCATAGTCCATGAGGTCCCAGTAGCCTAAGGTGTTGAATGCATTAGAATTTTTCGTATTGTAGAGGTCGGGCAGACCGAGGGAGTGGCTTAGCTCGTGGGCATAGAGGCCTACGGCTTCGAAGTTGGCGCCCGTAATGTCGTTCTTATTGCTTCCATAGGTCTGCATGAGTTCGCTGCCCATGAAGTAGGACTGCACGGTGGTCTTTCCGCCGTTGACGGAGAATGATGTTTGGCTAAACTTTGCCCAGAGGTAGTCGCTATTGCCATCTTCAAAGGATGACTGCTCGCCGGGGCCTGCAAAGACGAATACTACCATGGGCACTTTCGTGGTACCCTCGGTGCGGAAGGGGGCGAAGTCTGCCACGGCGGAAGCTTTCTCGAGAGCTTCGCGCACGAAAGCGTTGGCATTGGGGTCGATCTGCGAACCGCTATCTTTGCCGTAGTAGGCATAGCCGTTGTCGAGCTTGACGCGTGCTACTACCTGGAATGTGGGCTTGAAGAGGCTGTCGCTCTGTGCCATGAAGTAGTCGCGCACGGAGCCTCGGCAGTACTGCTCGTCGTGGTAGCCCGATTCGTTGAAGAAGCGGTCGACTTTGCTCTCCGTGGTGATGGTGTCGCAGAAGGTGCGGTCGGCAAACTCTACCATGACTACGGGGATGGTGGGAGAGCCTATGCTCTTGACGATGCCGTTGGCTG
Organism: uncultured Prevotella sp.; assembly: GCA_937898715.1. Lineage (GTDB taxonomy): Bacteria > Bacteroidota > Bacteroidia > Bacteroidales > Bacteroidaceae > Alloprevotella. Next base: position 57,531 of record CALEKA010000069.1, on the reverse strand, counting down.
ATTGGCCGTACACGCCCAGACCGGTCTGGGTGGTGGTGGCGAACGACTGCGCATGCATATGCTGCGCTGAGGCTGTCAGGGGTGTGGGTGGATAGAGCGCGGAGAGTATGTCGTTGGCCTCGGCTGTGGTGAGGAATGCGCCTTGCTGCGGAGCTGCCTTGACGCGCTGCTGCAGGGTGGTGGGCATGATGTCGGTGGCGAGGGTGCTTGAGGCTTCGATGCCTGTGGCGCTGCGGCGTGCATAGTAATAATGGCCATCGGCGGCGGGGAGTATGGCATGGCCGTCGATGGTGGAGAATATGCGGTAGCGACCGTTGCCCACGCTGTGTATGCTGAGCGACTGTCCGCCTGGCTGCTGATGTACGAAGGTGTGGCGCACGGGGAAGGTGGCATGGGCTGTCGTGCCTACCGTGAGCGAGAGGAGAAGGGTGGGGAGGAATTTTTTCATATTGGGTTAGGTTGGAATTTAGTGTAAGCTTCAGTGGTTACTGCGGGCGGGGGGCAGAGTTAAGTGGGGCTTTCTTGTTGATGCCGACGCGGGGACGCGTCGCCCACGGTATTGGCTGAAAGGTTTGCTGAGGCTTTACTCTAAGAATCCTAAGGGTTATGTTGCTTAATCTTTGATGGCTTCTACGGTGATTTGTGCATCGTCTACCTTGATGACGCGTATGGGGGTGCCGGGGGTGATGAATTCGCCCGACGATTTTACTTCTACTTGCTTGCCGTCTATCTCGGCATTGCCCACGAGGGCGAGGCGGGTGAGGGCACGGCCGGTCTGACCTACGGTGACGGAGAGCTGATCGACGGTGGCATTGGTGCTATCGATGGAGGCTTTTAGACTCATGCGGTCGAATGTGCGCGAATGGGCTACGATGTAGAGCATCAGTACGAGCACTACGATTGCCACTACTACTGCGATGCATGCCCATGAGAATCCGTAGGTGTTGTAGATGAGTATGGCATCGACTACGGCGCAGACCACGGAGCCTATTCCGGCTATGCCGAAGCCGGGCAGGACGTATATTTCGAGGAGGCCGAGCAGGAGGCTTAGGAGGGCGAGGATGATGATGAGAGCCATAAGATTTAAGTATTAAGTATAAAGTATTAAGTATAAAGTATTAAGTATTACAGGCGGGTGGGGGCTGGCTTGGGGGGCTTTTCTAGTCTTTCTAGCATTTCTAGAGATTCTAGCTTTTCTAGATTTCCTAGGAAAATTGCCTTTAGGCGGTATATGACTCCCCTCTCCCGTAGGGGGAGGGGATGGGGGAGGGGCCGTATTAATATGCAGCTCTGTATTTTCCTTCTTCTTTATCGTCCATCATGGAGAGGTAGGAGGCGTAGCGGGAGGGGGCGAGGCGATGGTCTTCGAGGGCTTGCAGGACGGCACAGCCGGGCTCGTGGGTGTGGGTGCAGTTGGAGAAACGGCAGTCGGCTGATATGCGGAAGATGTCGCGGAAATAGTGGGCCACTTCTTCGGGCTCCATATTGAAAGTGCCGAAGCCTTTCACGCCGGGGATGTCGATGAGTGCACCTCCTTGGGGTAGTTCGAAGAGCTCGCTGAAGGTGGTGGTGTGCATGCCCGTGCCGTGGGCGTCGGATATCTGCGCTGTACGCACGTGGGCATCGGGGATGAGGAGGTTGAGGAGGGTAGACTTGCCCACGCCGGAGTGGCCAGCGAGGAGGGTGGTCTTGCCCGCGAGCATTTCGCGGAGCGGAGCGATGCCTTCGTCCTTGAGGGCTGAGATGCGGAAGCAGGGATAGCCTATGTCGGAATAGAGCGCTTGCCAATAGTCGAGCACTTCATGCTCGGCGGGGGTGAGGTCGTCGGTCTTATTGAACGCGATGCATACGGGCACTCGGTAGGCTTCTGCTGAGGCGAGGAAGCGGTCGATGAAGGTGGTGCTCGTCTCGGGGCGTGCTATGGTGACGATGAGCAGTGCCATGTCGACGTTGGCAGCGAGTATGTGGCTTTGCTTGGAGAGGTTGGAGGCTTTGCGGATGATGTAGTTGCGGCGCTCGTCGATCTCGGTGATGAAGGCAGCTTCGCCAGCCTCGGCGCTTTGCTCCTTGATGGTCACGCCGTCGCCTACGGCTACGGGGTTGGTAGAGCGTATGCCGCGCAAGCGGAAGTTTCCTTTTACCTTGCATTCTATGGCGCGCCCGTCGTCGGTGCGTACGAGGTACCAACTACCTGTGCTTTTGATTACAGTTCCGTGCATGGACAGTTGTTAGGGGTGGGGATTAATGCGCATAAGGCTTACAGGCTTACGTGGAGCCTATAAGCCTTATGGGGGGGAGCTATTCTAGGGGGCCTAGGTGTTCTAGGGATTCTAGGTGTTCTAGGTGTTCTAGGGATTCTAGGTGTTCTAGGGATTCTAGGTGTTCTAGGGAGGTTATACGGTCATGATTTCTTTGTTCTTGGCTGTGAGGATCTCTTCGATGAGTTTCACCTTCTTGTCGTGAATCTTCTGGAGATCGTTTTCAGCGTCTTTCTCTACGTCTTCAGAGAGGCCTTCCTTGATAGCCTTCTTGAGTTTGTCGATGCCGTCGCGGCGAGCGTTTCGGATGGCCACCTTGGCTTCTTCAGCTTCCTTAGAACACTGCTTGGTGAGCTGCTTGCGTCGATCTTCGGTGAGGGGCGGGATGCCGAGACGGATCACTTCGCCATTGTTTTCGGGCATGATGCCTACGGTAGAGTCGATGATGGCCTTTTCGATGACGCGAAACATCTGTTTGTCCCAGGGCTTGATGGCGATGGTACGAGCGTCGGGGGTGGTGATGGCAGCCACATTGTTGATGGGCACCATTGATCCGTAAGAGTTTACGCGGATGTCGTCAAGGATATGTACGTTGGCCTTTCCGGCGCGGATTTGAGCGAGGGTCTCTTCGAGATGGAGCACGCTCATGTCCATCTTCTCCTCGCAGTCGTTGAGGCATTTCTTTACGTCGAGCATTGTATAGGGGTTTTATGAGTAATATTTATGTTTTGCAAAGATAGTGCAAAGCGAGCGCATTGCAAAGTGAAAGTAAAAGATTTTCACTTGAATAGGGTCGGCTATCTATCATGGTTGCAAAGGTACGATTAGGGATGGACATCTGCAAAAAGAGTGAACATTTTGTACACTATTTCTGCTGCGTCTCGCGCGCACGCATTACAGAGAGTTTTGTGGGTAGTTGGTTGCACTGATAGCGTTTGATGATTGTAATGTGTTGATAATCAATAAGTAATGACGCGTTTTTGTGGAGAATTTGCCTGCACTTTAGGGTGCACGGCTGCTTGCATGGTTGGGGAGTATGGGTGGTGTTAGATTTATCCCTTGGTGGTGTTAGAATTACCTATGGGTGTCGTTAGAATTACCTATGGGAGGTGTTGGAATTACCTATGGGAGGTGTTGGAACGGGCGGGAGGGGAAATTTGAGAGGGTAAGTGCAAGCAAAAGTGCAGGAAAAGTGTAGGCAAATGTTTTCGAAAATGCTTTGATAATCAGAGTGGAAGTGGTAAATGAGTGACGGATGTAGGTTTTTGGGCTGAAAATACACTGTGGCGCGCGCGTGCGCGCAAGCGAGGAAGAGCTTTTGAGGCTATATTAGATAGTTCTGTGGGCGACGCGTCTCGCGTCGGCACTGCCACTTAATATGTAAACTCAGAGTCTACTGGGGGCGACGCGTCCTCGCGTCGGCACATGTGAATTAAGAGTTTGATTAGACTCCTTGCTCGCTTGTGATGCCGACGCGGGGACGCGTCGCCCACGGTAGGCTCTGAGCAGACTCCTTGCAAGAATGTAATACTTAATACTTTATACTTAATACTTAAATCAAAATAACTGTCACATCCTTGGCGCCATGGGCACCGAATACGAGGGCTTGCTCGATGTCGGCCGTCTTGGAGGGGCCGGAGATGAAGCAGGCGAAGGGCACGCTGGGGGTGTCGGGCAAGCGGCGGTAGGCTTCGTGCATATTGTTGACAATGTCCTGCCGACGGAGCACGATGACCAAGGCTTCTGCTATGAAGTAGATGGCACGATAGCGCACATGCTGCTCTATCCAGCAGCAGGCATTTTCAGCCACTCCGAGTTGGCTCTCGATGATGGCGAGGTCGGTGCCATTGAGATCGGCGGGGAGGGATACGGTGTCGGGGTCGAACACGGTGCCGGGCAGGAGTTCGGGATGCTCGAGGGTGGGGATGGTGCAGGCTGTGCGCTGTGCTTCGGGATAGGCTTCGGCAATGGCGCTTGCCAGGGGTTTGCCCTCGGGCAGTACGATGCAGTGGCCTCCGCTCTGCTTGAGCGATTCGGCAAATTGTGCCACAGGGTCGGCAAAGGTGAGTGCTTCAGCCTCAAGATGTGAGAGGTCGGGGCGGGGGAAGGTGCGCACTGTGTGGCGACGTATGTTGTTGAGAAATTCTTCTTTACTTGACATGGCTTTCGTCCTCCTTAGTTTGCGGGTTTTGCTTCTTTTGGCGATAGTCTTTATAGAGAGAGTCGAAGGTGTGTTGGGCAAAGTGGGGCATTTCGCGTTCGGCACCCCATGCGTTGAGAGCATTCTCTACGAGGAAGTGGGGCACGTGGTTGGCGAGCGGAGCGAAGCGCAGGGCAGTGTGGTAGAGGCCGTTGTGCTCGAAGATGAGCTGCATACCTCGAGATATGAGGTGCTTGCCCTTGTTTTCGATGCCGAGCTGGAGCATTTTCTGTCGCCAGAGGTAGATCTGATCGGCGAGGTCGACCTTGACGGGGCATACGTTCTGACAGGAGTAGCAGAGGGAGCATGCCGAGACGTTGTCCTTGTAGCGCACGGGGTCCTTGGCCATACCGAGGTTGATGCCGATGGGGCCGGGAATGAAGTAGGTATAGCTGTAGCCACCCGAACGGCGGTAGACGGGACACGTGTTCATGCACGCTCCGCAGCGCAGGCAGTTGAGCAGACGGCGGTGGTGGTCGGAGGCAAGGAGTTCGGAGCGGCCGTTGTCTACGATGATGATGTGGAGTTCGCCTCCCTCACGCGGTGCGCGGTAGTGGGAGGTGTAGGTGGTGGAGGGCTGTCCTGTGCCGGAGCGGGCAAGCAATCGGGTGAACACGCCGAGGGCTTCGCGGTCGGGCACGATCTTGTCGATACCGAAGGCTGTGATCTGCAGTCGGTGAGTGTTGAGCGAGGTGGCCATGTCGGCATTGCCCTCGTTGGTACATACCACGCATTCGCCCGTTGAGGCTACGGCGAAGTTGGCACCCGTCATGGATGCTTCGCTCTGGAGGAAATTCTTGCGTAGGTTGCGACGTGCCACGTGGGTGAGGTAGGTCTGGTCGCAGTTGCCCGGTTCGCAGCCTTCCATTTCGCGGCAGAAGAGTTCGTTGATCTCCTCCTTCTTGACGGCGATGGCGGGCAGCACGATGTGTACGGGCTTGCGGTGGAGAAGCTGGAGTATGCGTTCGCCGAGGTCGCTCTCGAGCACCTCTATGCCGTGGGCCTCGAGGTAGTCGTTGAGGCCACATTCTTCGGAGAGCATGCTCTTGCTCTTAATGAGATTGTGGGCGCCGTGCTGGCGGAGGATTTCTTCTACCGTTTGGCAGTATTCGGTGGCATCCTTTGCCCAGTGTACGATGGCACCGTTGCGGCGTGCATTCTCTTCAAACTGTGTGAGGAGTTGCTCCAGATGGGAGTTGCTGTAGAGTTTGAGCTCGGAGGCAGCTTCGCGGAGGTCTTCCCATTCGGGCACGTCGTGGGCCATCTTGTCGCGCTTCTCGCGTACCATCCAGAGGGTCTGGTCGTGCCATACGGCCTGTTTGCGGTTCTTCAAGAACTCTGCAGAAAGTTTAGCGTGTTTCGACATATCCAGATAGTATTTGCGAGATGTGTAGTGTCTTGATATTAAGTCCTTCTCGAGCTATGATGCCATTTTGGTGCATGAGGCATGAGCAGTCGGCTCCTACGATGTATTCTGCTCCCGTCTCGATGTGGCGCATCACCTTGTCGCGCCCCATCTGTCCTGAGACGGCATGCTCTTCTACGGAGAACATGCCTCCGAAACCGCAACACTCGTCGCGGCGCTCGGGTTCTACGATCTCGATGTCGCGTACGAGCGAGAGCAGATCGCGGAGCTTGTTCATATACGGCACGTTGCGCTCTGAGGGCGATGAGAGGCCGAGCAGACGCACACCGTGGCAGCTGTTCTGCAGGCTTACTTTGTGGGGAAAACTCACGTCGAGGTGGGTGGGACGTACGACGTCGTGGATGAATTCGCAGATTTCGTATACGTGGCGTTCTGTTTCGCAAGGTTTCTTGGGAAGGAGTCGTCCGTAATGGTCGCGCACGAAGGATACGCATGAGGCTGAGGGGCCTACTACGTAGTCGTACTTACGGAATACGCGGTCGAAGTTTTCTGCCAAGTGGCGTGCTTCGTCTTCAAATCCGGCATTGCCCATGGGCTGTCCGCAGCAGGTTTGTCCTTCGGGATAGACCACGTCGATGCCGAGCTGCTCAAGCAGCCGGAGGGATGCTATGCCTACTTCGGGAAATACTGCATTGACGTAGCAGGGGATGAATAATGCTACTTGCATATCAAAATGTATAGAGTCTGAGTTTAGTAGATATAATAAGCTGCGCAAAATTACAAAAAAGTGACGTACCACGGGTGGAAGAGGGGAGGTTTTTCTGTCGGTGGGTTTGTGGTGTGATAGTTCTGTGGGCGACGCGTCTCGCGTCGGCAGCACGGGTGGGCAAGAGATCAGTTCAGATGCACTTTGCTCTATTGCTTTTGAACTTTTCCGTTGGTTTACAGGCGATGCCGACGCGAGGACGCGTCGCTCCCAGTAGGTTCTGAGTAGACTTCTTGCAAGGCTGTAATACTTAACTCTGAGTAGGCTTTTTGTAAGGCTGTAATATTTAACTCTGAGTAGCCTTCTTGCAAGGCTGTAATATTTAACTCTGAGTAGCCTTCTTGCAAGGCTGTAATACTTTATACTTAATACTTAATACTTTTTTACGTAAGTAAAAAAATAGCTAACTGCGCATCTCACGACGCACAGTTAGCTCACAGAACTTATATAGAGATGAAAAAACTATCGATTTGATCTTGGGCGGATAGAAGTGCCTTCTTCAGCGCTTGTTCTGCCCCTTGTAGGAAATGCCCTAATTGTCCTTTCAACATTGCAAAGATAAGGAGCAATGGGGCAATCTCCAAAAGATTGAGCGAAAAAATGACCTAATCAATATCTTTTAACGCTATGCGGGCGTTTGGAGGGCTTGTTGGTCAGAATTTGGGTGTCGGTAAGGATGATTTTGCGGTCCTTATAGAGGGTGCCGACGGCCCGTTTGAAGGTCTTTTTGCTCACGCCGAAGCGTTCTTGTATCTCTTCGGGAGTGGAATGGTCGGTGAAGGGAAGGGCGCCACCAGCTTCGCGTAGCTCATCGAGAAGTTGCGAAGCAAAGTCGCGGAAACGGCCTTTGCCGATGCGCTGGATGGAGAGGTCGAGCTTGCCGTCGCGGCGCACCTTGACGATGGTGCCTGTCAAGACGTCGCCTGCATGGGGCTCTTGATCGAATATCTGTGAGTCGTAGATGAGGCCCGCACAGCGGTTGTCGGCAATGACTTTGAAGCCTAAGGGCGTCTTCTGCTGAACGATCATTTCTACTTCCTGTCCGCGGTGATAGTCGGAGGGAAGGGCGGGCTGTAAGTAGCGTTCCACCTTGGCAGAGGCTACGATGCGCTGCGACTCTTCGTCTACGTGGATGTGCACCAGGTAGGAACGACCTTGCTGCATGGGCATCTTCTGTTCGCGGAAAGGCACGAAGAGATCCTTCATCAGTCCCCAGTCGAGGAATGCTCCGTACTCATTGACCCAAGCCACCTGGAGGAAGGCGAAGTTGCCCACACGAGCAAGAGGCGTCTCAAGCGTGCCGACAAGGCGTTCGCTCTGGTCGAGATATACGAACACGTTGACCTCGTCGCCAGGCTTCATAGAGCGCTCCACATAGGCTTTGGGCATGAGAATCTCGCCTACGGACCCACCATCGAGGTAGGCGCCGTGGTCGGTAAAGCGCGTTATGCGCAGTGTATTGTAGTTTCCAAGTTTGATCATAGGGGATAGATGGAATAGAAGTATGTTTATAGTGCGTCAGCCTCGGCGGCATCCTTAGCATTCTCAGCGGTATCCTCAGCAGCCTCGGCATTTTTCTTAGCAGTAGCCTCGGCAGAGTCGAGATGGATGCGGCCATCGATCATGTGGATGGTGCGGTCGGTGAGCGAGGCAAGGCCCTCGTCGTGGGTGACGATGACAAACGTCTGACCAAGCTCATCGCGAAGGCGGAAGAAGAGTTTGTGAAGCTCTTCCTTGTTGTGCGAATCAAGGCTACCAGATGGCTCATCGGCGAGTATCACGTCGGGATTGTTCATCAAGGCACGAGCCACGGCTACGCGCTGTTTCTCACCGCCCGAGAGCTCGGCAGGCTTGTGGGTGGCGCGGTCGGCCAGACCCATGAAGTCGAGCAGCTCAAGTGCACGCTTCTTGATCTCAGCATTGGGACGGCGTGCTATCATGCCAGGTATCATCACGTTCTCCGCTGCTGTAAACTCTGGCAGGAGTTGGTGAAACTGGAATACGAAGCCGAGGTGCTCGCAGCGGAAGCGTGCAAGCTTCTTGGCGGAGAGGCGGAGCACGTCTTCGCCTGCAATCGTGAGCGAACCTTCGTCGGGCCTGTAGAGCGTGCCCATGATTTGCAGCAGGGTGGTCTTTCCCGCTCCGCTGGGACCTACGATGCTCACTACTTCGTGGGGCTGAATGTCGAGGTCGATGCCCTTGAGCACTTCGAGCTGGCCGAAGGATTTGTGTATATTCTTTAGAGTTATCACTTCGATGTGGTGTTAATGGGAAGAAGAGAGACTTTGCAACGAGAAACGTGCAGCACGAATGCCGTCAAGCTTGCTTGAATGGCTGAGGTGCAGCCGTCTTTCTTTTTTTAAAAAAAAGTAGCGGTATACGGACTTCACAGCCAATATACCGCTTTTGCAAAGTTATGAATTATATTCTTTTATTTCTTAGTGGGAGTGGCTGTGCCTGTCTTTGCAGCGGCAGCAGCGCTGATGCCAAGCTTCTTCATGATGATAGAAGTCACGTCGGTGCTGAGGCTCTCGTTGATAAGGATGCCTGCTTGCTGTGAAGCGTTCTTGTCGACGATGTATACGTAGCCACCTTCTTGAGCCACGGTGTTGACAGCGTTCAATACCTTCTGCGTGATAGGCTGGAGCTTCTTCTGCTGCTCTTGCTGGAACTGCTCAGAGTTGTCCTGCTGAGCCTGCTGCAGACGCTGGTACATGTCCTGGAGTTCCTGCTGGTGGCGCTCCTTGATGTTGGCGGGAGTAGCGTCGGTGTCCTCCTTCTGGTACTTTTCAGCCTTAGTCTGGAGTTCTTTCTGCATTCCCTCGATTTCGCTTTGGTACTTCTTGCCGAGTGCTTCGAGATCGCTGGCAGCTGTCTTGTACTCAGGCATAGACTGCATGATCTGTGTATAGTCGAAGTGGGCAAACTTTTGAGCGCAAAGGCTCAGAGGTGCTACGAAGAGCACGAGCATCAATAGTCTTTTGAACATTTTATCTGTATTGTTTTAATTTCAGGTTGATTGAGACGACTTTAGCTCGCGAAGAGTCATTTTGTGTCGCCTTTGGTGTGCAAAGATAGTGTATGGTGATTGAAGTACAAAGGGAAAGCGTGAAAACTTTTGTTTTGATAAGACTTTTGTTGGTCTGCTATACACTTTTTATGACGTTTACTTGCATAGCGCTTTGCATACTCGGTCTTGGAAGTTGCGACCGGTGGAGGTGTAGCGGATGCCTTGGTTCATGATGGAGAAGCAGAGCAGGTTGCCTGTGGCGGTGGTGAGGTAGCCCGAGAGGGTGCTTACTCCCTCTACGGTGCCTGTTTTGGCTCGCACGTTGCCTTGGGCGGCGGAGCCACGCATGCGCTTGCGGAGTGTGCCGTCTTCTCCTGCGATGGGGAGGGAGGGGAGGAGGTGACGGTAGATGTCGTCGTCATTGTAAGCATAGCGGAGCATGCGGCCGAGGAGTTCGGGCGTTAGGTAGTTGTAGAGCGAGAGGCCTGAGCCGTCGGCTATTTGGTAGTGAGAGGGATCGAGGCCGATGTGGCGGATGAGGGCGTTGTAGTGGGCCACGGCTTGCTTGCGGCCTGCTCGGGATTGCCCTTTCTGTGCGGCAAGTTGGTAGAAGAGCGACTCTGCCATGGAGTTGTTGCTCTTCTTCATCATCGGGAGGAGCACTTGGTCGATGTTGTGAGTGCGGGTGAGGAGCAGCTTTGCGGAGCTTGGCGTGGTGGCTTCCGTCACGGTGCCGTCCCAACTGATGCCCTCTTCGCGGAAGATGCGGCGCAGATTGTCTACGAATTTATCGTCGTTGCGATAGAGCAGCGGAGTGGTGGGCACTTCGTCGTCGTCCCAACACCATCCCCAGCCCATGCGCTTGTCGTCTTTTATCGATAGGTCGAGCACGACGGGTTGCTGCAATCGGTAGATACCGTGCTCCTTTAAGCTTTGTGCGAAGGCTCGAAGGTCGTCAGCGTCGAGTAGGGGGTCGTAACCTGCGCGGATGTAGATGCGGCCGTTGAAGGTGGAGTCGGTGGCGCTGGCGGTAGAGTTGGCTTTATTTGTGGTGGAGTCGGTATCGATTTGCGCTGCATTGGTCTTTGCGGTGAGCCCTGTGGCATAGAGGCGAGTACGATACTCGTAGAGCACGCCGAGGTCGTTGAGAGCGGTGATGGCGGTCATGAGTTTCTCGTTGGATGCGGGGCGCATGCATTGTTGCTCGTTGTGGGTGAACACGAGGGTATCGGCGGTGAGGTCGTACACGTAGATGCCCACTTGCGTACGGTCGAAGATGTCATTGTCAAGCAGCTCTCTGATGCGTTGGGGAAGGGGCTTCGAGGTGTCGATGCGGTCGGCTATGGTGTCGGTCTGTACGGAGTCTTCGGGGAGGATGCTATCGGTGCGGAAGGAAGGTATGCTGGCTTGAGCAAGAAGTGGAATCAGTAAGCAAAGGAGTGAGAATATATAACGTTGCATATTGTGGTTGGGATTAATTGTTGGCTGATGTCAGTTGTTGACTGATGTCAGTTGTTGGCTGATGTCAGTTGTTGACTGACTTTGCCGGCTGCAAAGTTACGATTTTCGTAGCAGACGTGGGCGGGGCTTGCACACAAAAAAGACGCACATCCTATGAGGGAGTGCGTCTTAGAGTATGATGTGAAATAAGTTTGTGCATGAGGCCTACGAAGCCTATGCGTACTGTTTAGAAGTTGTAGACGATACCGAAGAGGAGATCGTTGCCAGAGAGGTTGAAACCGAAGCCCTGTTCGCCGTAGGCGCTGTTATGGCCATCAGTTTCGCGGTAGCCGAGGAAGCCAGTGTGGGCGATGAAGTCGATCTTCTTGTTGAGGGCTACGCTTACGCCAGGCATTACGCCTACGCGCCATGCTACTTCAGCGTCGCCGCCATCCTTTACCTTTACGGGGTTGATGCCGAAGCCCATGTCGAGGAAGAGCTTTACAGGACCGAACTTGACGAAGCTCCAACGTGCGTAGGGATCTACGGTTACGTTGTGTACTTTAGCTCCAGCATAGTAGTTGTAGCTATAGCCGAAGCCGAGGCCCAAATCCCATTTGTCAGAGAGCTTGTAGCCCACTTCGGGATGGATGGTTACGCTTGTGTGGTTGTTGTCGGAGCTGCGCCATGCGCCTACTTCGCCACCGAGATAAACTTGTGCGTTGGCAGTAAGAGATGCTGCAGCAACGGCGAGAGTAAGTAAAATCTTTTTCATTGCAGAGTGTGTTTATGGGAAGTGCTCCGTTGGGCCGCAGCCTTGGGGGTGGCTTCCCTAAATGAGTGCACAAAAGTAATACTTCCCTTGTAAAAAATGCGGTGGTTCGTTTCGCTTTTTTACAAGGGAAGAGAAGAATAGAACAGAAATTAAGTAAATTCTATTAGATTGAACACTAATTTTAGTGATTCCATCCAGCTGCTTTTGCCATCTTGACGGGGATTTCGGTGTTGTCGATCTGTCCGTGGAACTGGTCGGCGCCAGCGCCAATGGCGAATACGGGCACGAATCCGTTGCTATGACCGCCGCTCTGCCATCCGATGAGGGCGCATTCTGCCATGATCTCGCGGGCTTCGTCGGCCAATGCGTCTACTTTGGCGTAGAGCGACTGTTTGTCTTTGGCTTCGCCGCTCACGGTGGCGTTGTAGGCTGCTTTGAGGCGATCTTTCTGTCGGTCGGAGATTTTCACTCCTGCGCCGAAGCCCCAGTTTTGCTTGAGGTCGGCTTTGACAACGTCCCATGTGAATTTTGCGCCGAGCTTCTCGCTGAGCTGCTTGAGGTGGAGGCTGTAGGCATCGGTGCTCATGCGCTGGTAGCGGAAGAGGTCGGTATGGAGTTCGTATGGGCCACGGCCGAGCGAGAGTCCGCCTGTCTCGTGGTCGGCGGTGACTACGATGAGCGTCTCGTCGGGGTGTTGTGCGTAAAACTCGTAAGCCACCTGAATGGCTTCGTCCATATCTTTGAGTTCGCGGAATGCCGTACCAGCGTCGTTGCTGTGGCATGCCCAGTCGATCTTTCCGCCCTCTACCATGAGGAAGAATCCGTCCTTATTCTTTTTAGTAAGGAAATTGATGCCTGCGCGGGTCACTTCCTGCAGCGTCATGTCCTTGGATGTGCGGTCGATGGCATAGGGCAGAGAGTTGCGTTGGCGCTTGCTGGCTTCTTCGGTCTGGAAGAGGATGAGCTTTTCGGCCTTGCGCGACTTGCGCTGATAGTCTTTATAGCCACGAGCGATCACGTAGCCAGCGTCTTCACACTGCTTGTAGAGCGAGGGGGCTTGGGCGTTGTGCTTGTCTTGTGGTTGGAGGAAGTCTGAACCTGCGTAGAAGTCGAAGTTTGCCTTTACGAGGTCTTGTCCGATGGCATAGTATGAGCCGCGGGCACCTTGGTGGGCGTAGAATGCGGCTGGTGTGGCGTGGTCGACGCTCACGCTGGTGCTTACGCCTACTGCGGCACCATTCTGTTGTGCCCATACGGCAATGCTATTGACGGGTGTCACTTGATCGGCCAATACGCCGAGTGCACCATTCTTCGACTTGTTGCCGGTGGAGAGTGCTGTGCCTGCTGCGGCAGAGTCGGTCACGCCGTTGGTGCCTGAATAGGTGGTTACGAGGGCAGCGTAGGGGAACTGTGTGAAGCAGAGGGGCTTCACGCCGATGCGTCCTTCGAGGGCGGCGAGGTAGGTTTCGGTGCCATTAACTTGGTTTACGCCCATGCCGTCGCCGATGAAGTAGAACACGTATTTGGCCTTTTGTGCCATGGCGGGGATGGCGGCCATGAGGAGGAGCAGAAGCATGAGGGGCTTCACTCCCATTATATTATATATGCGTCTCATGCAAATATAGATGTTGTTAAAAAGCAAAACAGTTTAGGAGCCGAAAGACATCCTCCCAACTCCTAAACCTAATCTGTTATCAATCTTAAGGGTGGTTCTTACTTACCCCATTCGCTGGGGTTGGCGCGCCACTGATGGAGGAGTTCTACGTGTTCCTGCTTGATGTAGCCGGTGTGGAGGGCTACTTCTACTACGGCTTCGTAGTTGGTCAGTGTGGTGAGTTCTACGTGTGCTGCCTTGAAAGCTTCTTCGGCTACGGGGAAGCCGTAGGTGTAGCTTGCCACCATGCCGATCACTTCGCATCCGTGCTGACGGAGTGCTTCGACGGCCTTGAGGCTGCTGCCACCGGTCGAGATGAGGTCTTCTACTACGACCACCTTCATGCCTTTCTGCAGATCGCCTTCGATGAGGTTGGTCATGCCGTGGTCTTTGGGTTTAGAGCGCACGTAGGCGAAGGGCAGTCCGAGTGCATCGGCCACGAGGGCTCCCTGTGCGATAGCACCTGTAGCAACGCCTGCGATGGCGTCGGCTTCGGGATATTTCTCGGCTACGATGCGGCTCAGTTCGAGCTTTACGAAGCTACGGAGTGAGGGGAATGCGAGGGTCTTACGATTGTCGCAATAGAAGGGCGATTCCCAACCGCTTGCCCAAGTGAAGGGCTGTTCGGGTTGGAGCTTAATGGCTTTAACGTTGAGCAGTTTTTCTGCAAATATCTTTTCGAGAGACATGAAAGGGGAGTTTATAAGTTTAGGGGCGCAAGCGCCCTGAGTTTATAAGTTTAATGGCGCTGAGGCGCCGTTTAGATTATGGTCTTAAGTTTTGAGGTTTTGGGTTATAAGGTTAGTTTTAAGTTTGGAGGTTATGAGGTTATAAAGTATGTTTCAGTAGTTATGAGGCTTAAACTAACTTTATAACCTCAAACCTTAAAACTCCAAACTTACTTTATAACCTTAAACCTTAAAACTTCAAACTTACTTCGTGTGTGCTTCCACCCACTTGCGGGCGTTGACGAAGGCCTCCATCCAGGGTGTGATATCGTCGGCGAGGCGGTCGGCGGGATAGTAGGCTGTCTGCCAGGGGAAGAAGGCTCGCTCCAAGTGGGGCATCATGGCAAGGTGGCGACCATCGGGGCTGGCAATACCCGCTACGCTGTAGGAAGAGCCGTTGGGATTGCCGGGATACTCGTCGTAAGAGTACTTAAGCACCACGTTGTAGTCGTCTTCGGGCAGAGGCAGGTCGAACTTACCTTCGCCGTGGGCCACCCAGATGCCGAGTTTGTCGCCCGAGAGCGAACCAAACATCACGCTGCGGTTGGTGGGGACGGTCACACCGAGGAATGCGCTCTCAAACTTGTGAGAGTCGTTGTGGAGCATGCGAGCGCGCTTCTTGTGGTCGGGGTTGATAAGGTTGAGTTCTACCATGAGCTGGCAACCGTTGCACACGCCGAGTGAGAGCGTATCTTCGCGAGCGTAGAAGCGGTCGAGAGCTTCCTTCGCCTTGGGATTGTAGAGGAAAGCACCCGCCCATCCCTTGGCAGAGCCGAGCACGTCGGAGTTGGAGAAACCACCGCAGAACACGATCATGTTCACCTCGTCCAATGTCTCGCGACCGGTGATGAGGTCGGTCATCATCACATCCTTCACGTCGAAGCCGGCGAGGTAGAGCGCATACGCCATTTCGCGTTCGCCGTTCGTACCCTTCTCGCGGATGATGGCAGCCTTGATGCCTGAGGGCTTGCGACGGTCGGGGTCAAGGCCAAACTGCTTCAGTTTGCCTGTAAACTCGGGATGGATATGATATTCAAGCGGTTGCTGCTTGTAGTTTTCGTAACGCTTCTTGGCGCAGCCGTTGAGGCTCTGCTTGGTGTCGAGCAGGTAGGAAGTCTCGTACCATACGTCGCGCAGATAGTCGATACCAAACTGATAGGTGGCATCGCCCAGAGTGACCATGATCTGACGCTCCTCGGCGGGAGTACCAATCTTCACGTAGCCCACGCCAGCCTCGTCGAGAATCTTCTTGAACTCCTTCTTGTCGGCATCGGCAATCTGTACCACTACGCCGGGGTTTTCGGCGAAGAGCACGCGCACGAGGTCGTCCGTCTTAAACTTGTCGAGGCTTACGTCGATACCGCCCTCGGTGTTGGCGAAGGTCATTTCGAGCAAGGTCGTGATCAGACCACCTGCAGAGATGTCGTGACCGGCGAGGATGAGACCCTTGCCGACGAGTTCCTGTACGGCATTGAATGCATCGCGGAAGTAGTCGGGATTCTTCACCATGGGCACGTCGCTGCCCACGAAGCCTTGGCTCTGAGCGAATGCCGAACCGCCGAGGCGAAGTTCGTCGAATGAGAAGTCGATATGGTAGAACGTGCTCTTCTTCTGGTTCACCATGACGGGCGAAACCACCTTGCGCACGTCGCTCACCTCGCCACCGGCGCTCACGATGACTGTGCCCGGAGAGATGATCTTCTCGCCGTTGGGATACTGCTGTGAGAGCGAGAGCGAGTCCTTACCCGTGGGCACATTGATCTCGAGAGCGCAGCAGAAGTCGCTCAGTGCTTCAACGCCCTGATAGAGGCGTGCATCTTCGCCCTTCTGGCTGCGGCAGGGCCACATCCAGTTGGCCGAGAGCGACACGCTGTCGAGGCCCTCTGCGAGCGGAGCCCATACGATGTTGGTCAGCGATTCTGCCACGGAGAGCACGGAGCCTGCTGCGGGGTTGGCCAGTCCAGCCTGTGGAGCATGACCGAGTGCTGTAGCGATGCCCTTGCGGCCACGATAGTCGAGTGCTACTACGCCGCAGTCGGAGAGCGGGAGCTGCAGCTCGCCCTGTGTCTGCTGATGAGCCACCTTGCCCGTCACGGAGCGGTCCACCTTGTTGGTCAACCAATCTTTGCAAGCTACGGCTTCGAGCTGAAGCACGCGGTTGATATATTCATCAAGGTGTGTGGCGTCGTAGGTCACATCCTTGTATTTGCGTTCTACGGTCTCGTCGACCATCACCGTCTTGGGAGAGTGGCCAAACATCTGAGCCACGTCGAGGTCGAAGGGGCGCTTGCCGTCGCCCTGTACGAACGAGAAGTGAGCATCGCCCGTGGTCTCGCCCACTACGTACATCGGGGCACGCTCGCGCTCTGCTATCTGGCGTACGTGGTCGATGTGTTCCTCCTGGATGAGCAGACCCATGCGCTCTTGGCTCTCGTTGGCAATGATTTCCTTGGCCGAGAGGGTGGGGTCGCCGATGGGGAGCTTCGTCATGTCGATCTGTCCGCCGCAGTCCTCTACGAGTTCTGAGAGGCAGTTGACATGGCCAGCCGATCCGTGGTCGTGGATGCTCACTACGGGGTTGACGTCTTCTTCGCAGAGTGCACGCACAAGGTTGTTGGCACGCTTCTGCATTTCGGGGTTGGCACGCTGCACGGCATTGAGCTCAATACCGCTGCTGTAGCGACCCGTGTCGACGGAGCTTACGGAGCCACCGCCCAGTCCGATGCGATAGTTGTCGCCACCTACTACTACCACCTTGTTGCCCTTCTCTGGGGTGCCCTTGAGGCAGTCGCGCTTGGTGCCGTAGCCCACGCCTCCGGCGAGCATGATCACCTTGTCGTAGCCATACTTCTCGCCATTCTCTTGGTGTTCGAAGGTCAGGACCGAACCGGCGATGAGCGGTTGTCCAAACTTGTTGCCGAAGTCGGAGGCACCATTTGAAGCCTTTATCAAGATCTGTTCGGGCGTCTGATAGAGCCATTTTCTCACGGGCAGGATGTCCTCCCACTCGCGTCCGCCGTCGAGTCGGGGGTAGGCCGTCATGTAGACAGCTGTACCAGCGATAGGCCAAGAACCTACGCCACCGCCCATACGGTCGCGGATTTCACCACCCGTACCCGTCGATGCGCCATTGAATGGCTCTACGGTGGTGGGGAAGTTGTGAGTCTCGGCTTTGATAGAAATCACGCTCTCGATGTCCTTCACGCGGAACCAGTCGCTTGTGGAGTGATCGGCGGGAGCGAATTGTTCTACTATGGGGCCTTGGGCGAAAGCCACATTGTCCTTGTAGGCTGAGATGATTTTGTGAGGATTCTCCTTAGTGGTCTTCTTGATCATGGCGAAGAGCGAAGAGGGCATCTCCTTGCCATCGATCACGAATGAGCCGCCGAAGATCTTGTGGCGGCAGTGCTCAGAGTTGATCTGAGCGAAGCCAAACACCTCAGAGTCGGTGAGCTGACGGCCGAGTTGCTTCTCTACGCCGTGGAGGTATTCGATCTCAGCGGGCGAGAGGGCGAGACCTTCCTGCTCATTGTAGCTCTCGAGGTCGGAGATGTACTCGATGGGAGCGGGCTTGATGTTGACGGTGAAGATTTCCTGGTCAAGTCCGTTGTACATGCGCTGGAGCATGGGGTCGTGGTCGGCCTTTTCGCTCTTTACGGGGAAGTACTCCTCAATACGCGCAATGCCGTGGAGATTCATGTTCTGAGTAATCTCTACGGCATTGGTGCTCCAAGGAGTAATCATTTCACGGCGGGGGCCTACATACCAACCCTTCAGCTCGCTATCCTTCTCGAGAGTAGCGCCGCCATAGAGCCAGCAGAGTTCTTCCACTTCGTTCTGAGAGAGCTCGTGGTCTACCTGGGTAGCGATGATGCTCTTCTGCGGAGTTTTAAAAAACAAAATCATATCGTGGTGAGGTTTTGATGGATTTCTGAGTGGGGGGTACGCCTCATTCTGACTATTGTCGACGGGTGTGCTCCAACTATGCTGCAAATTTAGAAAAAAAATGCGGAACTTCGAAGTGCTTCGCCTCTTGCTTTGCTTTCTGCCATATTTTTCATCTTTTTGTGGCTTCTCGCGCGCGTATGCGTGCGCGCTACAGTTAGTTTGGGGTGGGGAATAATCGGTCTTTGTCACGTTTCTGTGCTATTTGCTTGATAATCAAAGGTTCTGTGGGTGTAGGACGAGACCTGCTGCCTGCACTTTCCTCTCACTCGGCTGCACATCGGGGGTAAGTTTTCGCTTCAAGGGGGGCCGGTGAAGGTAGTAACGGGAGCAGGGTTAATTTTGACAGCATCGAGGGCTAATTTTGACAGCATCGAGGGCTAATTTTGACAGCATCGAGGGCTAATTTTGACAGCATCGAGGGTAATTTTATGAAGGGTAGGGAAATGATAGAGTGAGGAATGAATGTAGGCTGCGTGAGGAGTGCTTACACTTTGTAATGAGCTGATATTTAATGGATTGCGAATGAAACGTGTAGGAGTGTAGGCAAAAGCGGGGAAAACTTGATGTGTGCGCGTGCGCGCGTGAGAATAATTTAAAGCGTCGGTGCCGTTGGGTAGTTCTGTGGGCGACGCGTTTCGCGTCGGCATCATCTGTGTGGCTGAGGACGGGCATGTTCCTTCTTTTGCTTCGCGCAAGTTAGGCTGCGGCTCGGAAGAGCAAACAAAAAAGCACACTTTTTTTGCTCTTTTCTCGCCTTGCACTAACTTTTCTTCGGCAAGTTAGGCTGCACCTCAGCATTACAAAGTAAAAAACGAGTTTTTTCCTTTGCAATGCATTCGGTTTGCACTAACTTTCGCTTCGCGCAAGTTAGGCTGCGGCTCGGAAGAACAAATCAAAAAACGAGTTTTTTTCTTTGCTCTTCTCTCGCCTTGCACTAACTTTGCACCCAACATAATAATATACATATAAAAATGGCACAAGAAGACGTTTTCAAGAAGATCGTATCTCATTGCAAGGAATATGGCTTTGTATTCCCCTCAAGTGATATCTATGATGGTCTGGGCGCCGTTTACGACTATGGTCAAAACGGTGTAGAACTTAAGAATAATATCAAGCAGTATTGGTGGCAGAGCATGGTGCTCCTCCACGAGAATATCGTGGGTATCGATGCTGCCATCTTTATGCATCCCACCGTATGGAAGGCTTCGGGCCACGTAGACGCTTTCAATGATCCCTTGATCGACAATCGCGACTCTAAGAAGCGTTACCGCGCCGACGTGCTTATCGAAGACCAAATCGCTAAGTACGACGAAAAGATTGAAAAGGAAGTGGCTAAAGCTCGCAAGCGCTTTGGCGATGCTTTCGACGAAAAGAAGTTCCGCGAGACGAATCCCCGCGTGATTGAGCACCAACAGAAGCGCGATGCCCTGCACCAGCGCTATGCCGACGCCATGAACAAGATGGACCTGGCAGAGCTCAAGCAGATCATCCTCGACGAAGAGATTGTATGCCCCATCTCGGGCACTCGCAACTGGACCGACGTGCGCCAGTTCAACCTCATGTTTAAGACCGAAGTAGGATCTACCGCCGAGGGTGCAAGCACCATCTACCTCCGTCCCGAAACGGCACAGGGTATCTTCGTCAACTATCTCAACGTGCAGAAGACAGGCCGCATGAAGCTCCCCTTCGGTATCGCTCAGATCGGTAAGGCTTTCCGCAACGAGATCGTAGCTCGTCAATTCATCTTCCGTATGCGCGAATTCGAGCAGATGGAGATGCAATTCTTCGTAAAGCCAGGCACTGAGATGGATTGGTTTAAGACGTGGAAGAAGACCCGCCTTGCATGGCACGAAGCTCTGGGCTTCGGCGATGAATGCTACCGCTACCACGACCACGAGAAGCTCGCCCACTACGCCAATGCCGCTACCGACATCGAATTTAAGATGCCCTTCGGATTTAAGGAGGTAGAGGGTATTCACTCTCGTACTGACTACGACCTTTCACAACATGCTAAGTTCTCTGGCCGTAAGATCGAATACTTCGACCCCGAAGAAAACCGTAGCTATACGCCGTACGTGATCGAGACTTCTATCGGTGTCGACCGTATGTTCCTCAGCGTGATGTGCCACTCTTATACCGAGGAAAAGCTCGAAAATGGCGAAACCCGCGTAGTGCTGAAGCTCCCCGCAGCATTGGCTCCTATCAAGCTCGCTATTATGCCACTCGTCAAGAAGGACGGACTGCCCGAGAAGGCTCACGAGATCATGAACGATCTCAAGTTCCACTTCAACTGCAAGTACGAAGAGAAAGACTCTATCGGTAAGCGCTACCGTCGTATGGATGCCATCGGTACTCCCTACTGTATCACCATCGACCACGATACGCTCAACGACAACTGCGTAACGCTGCGCGATCGCGACACAATGGAACAAACCCGTGTGCCCATCGCCGACCTCCGTTCGCTCATCGAAGACAAGGTGAGCATCACTTCGCTGCTTAAGAAGTTGCAATAACAACAATATGACATACATTCCGTTTGCGAGTTTATAAAAGAGATTTTACTCCGCACTGAGCCTTCGAGCCCGTGGGGAGAGGATTTCTTTATAAACTCGTAAACGTGTTTTTACTACTTACCCCCCCCTCTTCACCTCTGACACATGCGCATCAACAATTCCTTTCGCGCCCTCATGCTCCTTATGGTAACGGCGTTGGCGCTCGGGTCGCTCACCTCGTGTAGCGACAATGTGAACGATACTGACGATAGCGAGTTCACCTATCAATGGCAAGAACGCAACGTGGCGTATTTCGACAGCGTGATGAACGTGGCACGCACCCAGGTGGCGGAAGCCAAGAGCCAATATGGCGATAGCTGGGAAGACCACTGCGACTGGCGCCTCTACTTGAGCTACGCCAAGAGCACAGGACGCTCAGCCAAAGACAGCATCTGCGTGCACATCCTGGAGCGCGGCGAAGCCGACAATGGTCTGCTCGACGACAAGGCCAACCGTCCGCTCTATACCGACTCCGTGATGGTGAACTACATCGGCCACCTCATCCCTACGAAGAGTTACAAGAATGGCCGCGTGTTCGACCACAGCGGACTCTATGAGTATGAAGACTACGTGTTCAACCCTCAGTACTTCACACCCTCACGCTTGCTCCTGTCCAATACAATCGATGGCTACACCACCGCGCTGCAGCACATGCACCGCGGCGACCGTTGGCAGATATACATTCCTCAAGAGTTGGGCTACAAGAGTGCTACAAGCGGCGTGTTGCCCGCCTACTCTACGCTGATATTCGACGTGCAGCTCAAAGACTATCGTCGCGTGGGCTACAGCTTCAGCGAATAGGCCTCTATTCTCCTTTCTCCCCTCCCCCTCTCTATCTCATCCCTAATCCCCTCCTCTCCCGTGAAAATCAATCTTCCCTCTTCCAAGAGCTTAAGCAATCGCGCCTTGCTACTCTGCGCCCTAAGCGGCACGGATAGCAGCGTCGGACGTATGTCAAACTGCGACGATACGTTCGTGATGTGGCGAGCCCTTACCACTCGTACGCACGAGATCGACATCATGGCCGCAGGCACGGCTATGCGTTTCCTCACGGCATTCTTCAGCACATGCCCCGACGAAGAGCATATCATGACGGGCACCGAGCGCATGCGCCAACGCCCCATAGGAGTGCTCGTCGACGCCCTGCGCCATCTCGGAGCTGAGATTGAATACACAGAGAATGAAGGCTTCCCGCCCATCCGCATCATAGGACATCAGCTCCGTGGCGGCAAGCTCTCGCTGCCCGCCAATGTGAGTTCGCAATACATCTCAGCACTGCTCATGGTGGCTCCGCAGATGACCGACGGACTCACCCTCACGCTCGAGGGCGACATCATTTCGCGCCCTTACATCGACATGACGCTCTCGATGATGCGCACCTTTGGCGCAGAAGTTCGATGGACTGCCGACAATGTGATCAGCGTAAGCCCCAAGAGCTATCACGATGGTGTGATATTCAACGTAGAAAGCGACTGGAGCGCGGCCTCCTACTGGTATGAGGTAGTGGCACTCCTCCCCAACAAGGTGCACGGCGCACCCTTCTCCATCACACTGCCTTGGCTCCACGCCGAGAGCCTGCAGGGCGATAGCGAGGTGCAACGCCTCTTCCGTCCGTTAGGCGTAGAGACAGAGTTTGACGCCGAGCACGAATGCGCCATCCTGCGCCACAACCCCGCCATTGCTATGCCCGAGGGCGAGGTGTACGAGGCCGACCTCGTCAATCAGCCCGACCTCGCACAGACACTCGTCGTGACGTGTGCCCTGTTGCGCCGCCCATTCCGATTTACAGGATTGCGTTCGCTCCGCATCAAGGAGACCGATCGCATGGAGGCGCTCCGCAACGAACTGGCTAAACTGGGCGTGACGCTGGGCATAGAGGGCGACGAAGCACTCTTCGTCAGTCAGTACGATTCCTCCGTTCCGACTTACAACGGCGAACCTATCGCCACCTACCACGACCACCGCATGGCCATGGCATTCGCACCGGCTCGCTTGCTCTGCCACGACTTGCAGATAGCTCATCCCGAAGTAGTGAGCAAAAGTTATCCCAACTTCTGGGAAGAATTTGCCAATCTGCTCCTGCTCGTAGGCGTTTTGGGAGAGTTTCCCCAGAAGACAGAAGCATAGGGATTATAAGAATCTCTTTTCCCCTCCCCCCCCCAGCAGCATTTTCCAACACAAAAAATAGACACACCACTCATGTTAGTACTCATTCTCTCGCTTGTGGCGCTCTGCCTCATAGCATTCATCGCTGGTTGGCTGCGCAACCGTTCGCTCAGCAAGAAGCTTCAGCGCGGCGAAATAAGCGAAATGCCAACCATCCAGAAAGCGCGCCCCGACGGCTGCTGCGGCAAGCACGCCGTATGCGAAAAGGAACAACTGCTCGCTGCCGCCTCGCGTCCCATCGAATACTTTGAAGACGAAGAGCTCGATAACTACCGCGGAAGAATGAGTAATAGCTACACGCCCTCCGAAGTCGACGATTTCGAGGAAGTGCTCACCACCATGCGTCCCTCCGAAGTAGGCGACTGGGTGCGCTCCCTGCAAATGCGCGGCGTAGAGCTCCCCGACGAACTGAAAGACGAAGTAATGATGCTCATAGAAGGCTAACAGCCCCAAGAAATCCAGTATATATCTATATCACCTAGAAATCCTAGTATACCTAGATTACCTAGTACACCTAGAATACCTAGCCCCCCCTATCCCCTCCCCATGATCCTCCAATACGCTTTCTTCCAACACGCCCTCATAGGCGCCCTATTAGCTTCGGTGCTCTGCGCCGTAGTAGGCACTTACGTGGTGACCCGCCGTATGGTAATCGTAGGCGGAGGAATGGCTCATGCCTCGCTCGGAGGTGTAGGAGTGGCGGCATTCTGCGGATTCTCGCCCTTGGCAGGTGCTGCCTGCTTCGCTGCACTATCAGGATTTGCCATACAGTGGCTCTCGCGCAATCGGCAGGTGAGACAAGACTCTGCCATAGCCATGATCTGGACTTTAGGCATGGCATTGGGCATTCTCTTTGCCTACCTCACACCAGGTTTCATGACGGACCTACCCGCTTACCTCTTTGGCGACATCCTCAGCATATCGGGGGCCGACCTCGTGGCATTGACCGTGATTACGCTCATTGCTGTGGGCTTATACTTACTCCTGCGCAGCGCCATCATCAGCGTGGCATGCGATAGCGACTTCGCTCGCACACAAGGCCTGCCAGTGACCGCGCTACAGACTGTCATGATGCTACTGACCGCATTCACCATCGTGGCTTGCCTCCACATGGTGGGCATCGTCATGGTAGTGTCGCTGCTCAGCGTACCGCAAATGACGGCAGCCATCTTCGTGCGCACTTACAACGCACAGTTGTGGCTCTCCGCACTCTTCGCTTTCGTAGGCTGCATAGCCGGATTGTTCCTTTCATTCTACGCCGACGTGCCAGGTGGAGCCTCCGTCATCCTCGTCAGCATAGGCATTTATCTGCTGTGTCGTACAATAAAATACACTATTTGCAAGTTTATATCCTAAAGATCTAACCTCATAACCCCAAACCTCGAAACAAACTTTATAACCTCATAACCTCAAAACTCCAAACTAACTTTATAACCTCATAACCCCAAACCTCGAAACAAACTTTATAACCTCATAACCTCAAAACTCCAAACAAACTTTATAACCTCATAACCTCAAAACTCCAAACCAAAACTTGAAACGCTCCAGCTACATATTGCATGCATGTCTGGCCGTCGTACTAGCGATGGCCTTTGCTTCGTGCTCCACGAAGAAGAATACGGCAGCTTCGCGTTTCTGGCAATCGTTCACGGCTCACTACAATATCTACTTCAATGGTTCGCAAGCCTACGAAGAAGGTGAAAAGGCAAAGGTGAGCGGACACAAAGACAATTATACGGAACTACTCCCCGTGTTCCTCGTAGGGGTAGAGAGTTCGCGCACCACAGGAAAGGCCAACTTCGAGACGGCTATCACGAAGTGTCAGAAGGCCATTTCGCTCCACAGCATCAAGCGCCGCCCAGTGGTGAGTGCAGACAAGCGCAAAAGCCCCAAGATGAAGGCTTACCTGCAGCGTAAGGAGTTCAACCCATTCCTCAAGAAAGCATGGCTCATGATGGGGCGTGCACAGTTTGAAAAAGGTGATTTCTTCGAGGCCGCAGCCACCTTTTCTTACATCACGCGCCTCTATGCAGCCGAACCCACCGTGGCTTCGGAAGCCCGACAGTGGATGGCACGCTGCTACGTGCAGGAGAAGTGGTTCTACGACGCAGAAGACGCGCTCAAGCGCGTACGCATGGATTCTACTACGAAGCAGACTCTACGC
Source organism: uncultured Prevotella sp. (assembly GCA_937898715.1). Taxonomy (GTDB): domain Bacteria; phylum Bacteroidota; class Bacteroidia; order Bacteroidales; family Bacteroidaceae; genus Alloprevotella. The sequence goes on along the minus strand of CALEKA010000069.1, from coordinate 32,504 downwards.
GAGGCCGACGCCACACAAGCCGCGCTGCTCATCGGGCAGGAGCGCTTTGCCGATGCAGTGCCTTATCTCGAGCGAGCCGCTCGTCAAGCCAAGGGCAGCTACCGGCAGGCACGCCTATACTATCTCTTAGGACAGATCCAGCGCCACCTGGGCAACGACCAAGCAGCCTATAAGGCGCTACAAGCGTGCATTCGCAAAAGCCCCCCCTATGAGTTAGCATTCAATGCCCGCATACTCCAGACGGAAGTATTGGCTACAAAGCAATCTTCGCGCAAATCGATTATTACGAAGCTTCAGCGCATGGCGCATTCCGGCGTGAATAAGGATTATCTCGACCAGGTATACTATGCGCTGGGCAACATTTATTTGGCTCAGCGCGACACCGCCTCGGCCGTATCGGCCTACGAGAAGGGACGCACAAAGAGCACACGCAATGGAGTGGAGAAGGGCGTACTCCTGCTCCGATTGGGAGAGGTCTATTGGGATCGCCACCAGTTTGACAAAGCACAGACATGCTACACCGAGGCCATTGGACTCGTAGACAAGAATCGCCCTGACTATGAGGAAATCACGCGTCGATCACGCGTGCTCGACAAACTCGTACCCTATACTTCTGCCGTCTACATGCAGGACAGTCTGCAGGCATTGGCACGCATGAGCGAGTCAGAACGCAATGCGGCTATCGATCGTGTAATTACGGCTCTTAAGAAGAAGGAGGAAGAAGAGCGCAAGGCGCGTCGAGACTCTGCTGCTCAAGCACGAGCCGACGAGAATGCACAGAACAATGGTGGAAACTCTAACGCTAATTCAAACTCCAACAATAGCAACACCTCGCAGAGCAATGCCTCAACAGTAGGCAACAAGGAGTGGTACTTCTACAACCCCATGGTCGTAGCACAAGGCAAGCAGGACTTCTTGAAGCGTTGGGGTAAACGCAAAAATGCCGACAATTGGCGCCGTTCCAACCTCACCGTGGTGAGCATGGAAGGGCATGAGGGCTTCGACTATGAGGCCGACGACTCTATTCGTGCCGCAGAACAAGCACAAGCAGAAGCCGAAAGCAGCGACTCTCTCGCTACCACCAACGACTCTATAGAGACCGATCCACATCAGCGCGCGTATTATCTGGCACAGATTCCTTTCTCTGCCGAGGCCAAAGAGGCTTCAGACAATATTATAAAGGACGGTCTTTACAACGCTGGCGTGATAGAGAAAGACGACTTAGAGGACTTCCCCCTTGCTGCCGCTACACTTGAAAGACTCACTACGCAATATGCTGACTATGAGAACATGGCGGATGCTTACTACCAGCTATTCCTGCTCTACTCCCGCTGGGGACGAACGGATCGTGCTCAACAGATGCGTGAGCAGATGGCGCAACGCTTCCCCGAAGACGAGCGAACGAAAGTGATTACCGACCCCAATTTTGAATATAAGGCGCGCTTTGGCAAGGCCATAGAGGATTCGCTCTACGCTGCTACGTACCAGGCTTATCGTAATCGCGCTCTAAGTACAGTAGAAAATAACTTCAACATTTCCACCAAGGAGTACCCCTCGGGAGCGAATCGTCCAAAGTTCATCTTTGTTCACGCACTATCTCGCCTCGGTTCAGCTCCTGCCAAGGATGTGGCTGAAGAGCTACGCGGCTTGGTAAAGGACTTCCCCGAAAGCGATGTGAGTCCTCTCGCAGGCATGATCGTGAAGGGCATCGAGAGCGGACGCAAGCCTGGCACGGGCACGTTCGACCTCGGATCGCTCTGGGATCGTCGCACCGCCGAGGCCACAGCCAACGAGCAACAGACGCAAGCTAAGCGCTTCTCGGCAGAGAGAAATGCACCCTTCCTCTTCGTGCTCGCTTATCCCACCGACTCTATCGATAGCAACAAGTTGCTCTACGAAATGGCACAATTTAACTTCTCATCGTTCGTAGTGCGCGGCTTCGATATGACCATCACGCAGGATCAAGGTTTGAGCCAGTTCCGCATATCGGGCTTCTCTTCTTACGACGAAGCTCACGCTTACGCGCAACGTGTGTTCCAAGACAAGCAACTGCGCCCCTTCCTCGACCATTCGCGCGTACTGATCATCTCGAAAGAGAATCTCGACTTGCTCGGCTCGGTATTTAGCTTCAATGATTATAAGGCCTTCTTCGACCGCACCTTCGCACCGCTCCGCTTGCCAGCCAACGTGCCTATCGAAACGGCCCCCATAGAGCAGCATTACGAAGACGAATACACCCCCGAAGAATTAGAGCGAATCAACAGCGGCCAAGGCACAGACGATAGCAGCGACGACGACGGAGAGTGGTACTAATCGTCATTTTAAGTAAAAAGCAAAAAATAATAAGCAATACATTTTTGGTAAATAGAACCCATTGGCGGAATTCTTGGTTAACGGGCAAGCAGCCTGAAAGTTTGCTCAAGTTGCCGTTAACCAAGAATTCCGCCAACGGATATAGATTATTCTTCTGTCGGCTCCACATGCGTAGTGATAATGGTCTGCGCGCCAAATCGTTGGCGGAGTCGATTCTCAATGTTGCGTGTGGCGTTGTGGGCTACGTGCAAGGGCGTATTGCCATCCATGCGGAAGTGTACATCAATAGCGCGATTATTGCCGATGCGGCGGGTACGCAGTTTGTGAGGCTGCGACACGCCTGGCTCGGAGAGAATGCAGTCCATGATGAAGCGCTCTTCGTCCTCGGGAAGCGACTTTTCGAGAAGTTCCTGTATGCTGGGGATGAATAGCTGCATGGAAACGCGGATGATGAACACACTCACTACTACGGCAGCAATTGGGTCGAGCACGCGCCAATTGGGGCCCAATAGGATGGCGCCTCCGATACCTACTGCTGTGCCGATGCTCGAGAGCGCATCGCTGCGATGGTGCCATGCGTTGGCTATGACGGCTGGAGAATCGACTTTACGGCCTACGCGGGCTGTCCACTGATAGATCAGTTCTTTGGCAAAGATTGATACAAGGGCAGCGATGAGCGCAACCATGCCAGGCTGTTCCAAGGTGTGTCCCATACAGACGCTGATAATCTTCTCTCCGCTTGTCCAAAGTATGCCAATGCCTACTGCGCAGAGCATAAGCCCGATGAGCGACGATGCAAGGGTCTCGTATTTACCGTGGCCGAAGTCGTGGTCCGTATCGCATGGCTTAGAAGAAATGCGCACAAAGAGGATTACGACGACGTCGGTAATAAAGTCGGAAAGAGAGTGTACGGCGTCGGCTATCATGGCCGAACTACCACCGAATATACCAGCTACGAATTTGAATACGAGGAGCAGGAAATTGACGAAACTGCCCCATAGCGTGACGCGGAATATCTCTCGTTCGCGCTTCTTGTTTGCTTCCATTGCTTTATTTTTTAGGTATATAGAGACGCACCTGCATGGTTTTATGCAGGTGCGTCTCTGCTTTCGTTTAAATACATTAGGAGTGAGGCACAAAAGTGTCTTAGCCTAAATCACAATAAAATCTTAGAATACCTCTACGGAGTAGAAGCCCTCCCAGCTTTCGCCCTCATGGGCGCACTGGATGTAAGGACGCTCCTCTACAGGCCCCGTGAATCCCTGATGATCGCAAAGTCCGTACCAGGGTTCGCAGCAGATGAATGGAGTATGAACTCCTTGCGGACTCCAGAAGAGCCAAACTGGAGCAGAACTTTCCACACGTGCCACGGGCTGCTTATCGCGATTGAGCACGCTGACTGCGTTTACTTGGTGCTCGTCGAATATGAGTGCTTCGTGGCTAAAGGTTTCGACAGAGAGGGGTACAAGGCCATCGGCTTCAGCGGGAATGGGGAATGTATCGGGCTCTAAGCAACCTTGTTCGCCAGCACGAAGCACATGTTCGGCATTGCCTTCAAACTTCAGATAGCCGTCTACCGTATTCGCTTCGTTCCAATCGGGTAGAGCTATGGCAGGATGGCCGCCAAGCTGGAACCATAGGTCGCAAGCGCTGAGATTGTCTACGTGGAACGTGGCGCATAGCTTGCGTCCCTCCAATCGGTAGGTCACTTGCAAACGGAAGGCGAAGGGGAAAGTAGCAAACGATCCTACTGTGCTGAATATTTGTAGGCTTACAAAATCTTGTCCAGTCTCAGCTACAGTCCATTCTGCCCGACGCACAATGCCGTGTTTCGGAATAGAGATCTCTTGACCATTGATGCGGCAAGTGCCATTCCAGAGTCCGCCCACGATGGGGAATAGGATAGGGGATCGGCCATGCCACCAGCGCTCGTCGCCTTGCCACAGATATTCTTTTCCGGTGGCAATGTCCGTAATATTTTGTACCTCTGCGCCTATGGTGCTCACCACTACGCGCAGTTCATTGTTGCTAATCGTAATCATGACTTTGTATAATAGTATAAGGATAGTTGTATATTTCTATTATAGATACGACATGCATCTACCACGAGACTTCGAGTATGCTTTAGGAAGAACTTAGCCCTTATCCCACGCTTCCTTCGAGCGATACGCTGAGGAGCTTCGTAGCCTCTACGGCAAATTCCATCGGGAGCTTGTTGATTACCTCTTTGGCGTAGCCACCTACGATGAGCGATACGGCGTCTTCGGTAGGTATGCCTCGTTGGTTGCAATAGAGGAGCTGGTCTTCGGAAATCTTAGAGGTGGTAGCTTCGTGTTCTACGGTAGAGTCGGGATTTGCCACGTCAATGTAGGGGAAGGTGTGTGCGCCACATTCCGAACCGAGTAAGAGGGAATCGCACGATGAGTAGTTGCGTGCTCCAGCAGCCTTCGATCCCACCTTGACAAGGCCTCGGTAGGAGTTTTGACTCTTGCCTGCTGAGATACCTTTGGAGATGATGGTACTACGCGTGTTGCGTCCGATGTGAATCATCTTGGTGCCTGTATCAGCTTCTTGGTGATTGTTGGTCACTGCTACGGAGTAGAACTCGGCTTGAGAATTGTCGCCCATAAGCACGCACGAGGGGTACTTCCACGTGATGGCGGAGCCAGTCTCAACCTGTGTCCACGAGAGTTTGGAGTTAGCACCGCGCAGTTGGCCTCGCTTTGTCACGAGGTTGTATACGCCGCCTCGGCCGTCTTTGTCGCCAGGATACCAGTTTTGCACGGTGGAGTACTTTACTTCAGCATCTTCGTTGACTACAATCTCTACGATGGCTGCGTGCAATTGGTTCTCGTCGCGCATTGGTGCGGTGCAACCTTCGAGGTAGCTCACGTAGCCTCCATCGTCGCACACGATGAGCGTACGCTCAAACTGTCCCGTGTTGCGAGCATTGATGCGGAAGTACGTGGATAGCTCCATAGGGCAACGCACACCGCGAGGGATGTAGACGAACGAACCATCTGAGAACACGGCACTATTGAGCGCAGCAAAATAGTTGTCGCGATAGGGTACCACGGAGCCGAGATACTTGCGCACCAACTCTGGATTCTCGCGCACAGCTTCTGAGATAGAGCAGAAGATGATGCCTTTCTCTTGGAGCTTGTCCTTAAAGGTGGTCTTCACGCTGACGGAGTCCATTACAGCGTCTACTGCCACACCTGCCAACTGCATGCGTTCTTCGAGGGGAATGCCCAGTTTGTCGAACGTTTTCATCAGTTCTGGATCGATCTCCTTCTGTCCCTCCTCCTTTTGTTTCTTTGTAGGGTCGGCATAGTAAGAGATGGCTTGGTAGTCAATCTGTGGCAGACATACGTGTCCCCAATCGGGCTGCTCGAGTGTTTGCCAATAGCGGAACGCTTTTAGGCGGAAGTCGAGAAGCCATTCGGGCTCACCTTTTTTCTGTGAGATGAGTCTTACCACGTCTTCATTGAGTCCACGCTCGATAATCTCGGTGTGTACGTCGGTGGTAAACCCGTATTCATATTTTTTGTCGGTAAATTCCTTTACCAGTTCGTTTTCGTTAGCCATACGTATATTAATAGGTATAGTCCTTATTTAGTCTTTGCATCGGCCTTATGTCCGCTCATGTCCACCCAGATGGTGTCGGGCTTCTGTACGGAGGCTGAATCTGTGGGAGCTGCAGCGCTGCCGTTGCCTGTAGTGGAGCCTTCTTCGTCGGAGAAGAACATGCCGAGTGCGCCAGCCACGGGAGCATAGAGCTTCGAGGTCGCCACTTTCTCTTGGTTCATGATTCCAAGTTCTTGCATCACGTTGAACACACAGCTCAATACGACGAGATATTTCAGCAAGCATACCACGGCTCCGAGTATGGAGTTGGGCATGCCCAGTCGGAATGCTTTGAGCGAGCGCGTGAGCACATTGGCCACAAAGCCTAAAGCGATGGGCACGATAATCCACAGGAGCAAGAATGCTATGATGCTGGTCACCATGTTAGTCTCCGAACCGTTGACTGCCAAGAAGTCGTGTCCGTATCGATAGCAGGTGGCTGCAATGAGCAGACCCACGAGTATGCCGAAAGTCGACATCAACTCGTTGATAACGCCTGCACGCCATCCGCTAAAGAGTGCCCACAGAGCTACTATGATTATAAAGAGGTCTATCATTTTAAAGTATTAAGTATAAAGTATTAAGTATTACGTGCTTGCAAACTTCAAGTAATAAGTAATACAAATTCCTTCGGGAGGGAAGTATTAAGTATTACGTTCTTGCAAACTTCAAGTAATAAGTAATACAAATTCCTTCGGGAGGGGAGTATTAAGTATTACGTTCTTGCAAACTTCAAGTAATAAGTAGTACATTCTCCTTTGGGAGGGAAGTATTAAGTCTATCTTAAGAGCCTTTTCTGCCCGATCAGTTCATGATTACGAGCAGGTCGTTGGACTGATTGTAGGCCACGCTTCGATAGCGCAGGAGGGGTTGCCCCGCATCGCCACTCACCACGATGCCATCGCTTTGGAGGTCGTACACGCGGTGGCAACGGCTGCACGTGAGCTTTTCGCCGCTTAGGGTGAGTTCCTTTGTGATCATGGCATCGCCAGCATAGCAGTTGGGGCAAGCCAGATCGTAGGCAATGATGGGCATCTGTCCATTCATGTCGGGCGTAGAAGCGATACCTACTACAAATCCTGCCACACACTCGGGCTGACCATAATTGCGCACCACGTCGGTGATGGGCCATGAACTCGAACTGCCCGTGGGACCGGTGAAGAGGAAATGTGTGGTGCCAATGCGGATGGTGCAAAACATGCCCGGATTGGTCACTGCCGAGAGCAAAGGACCGCTTGCCGACACGGGGCGAAACTGCAAGAATGCCCTGATATGAGCGTAGCGATCGGTGGCCTTTTCGCCACAACTCACGCTGAAAAGCATGAGACTTACTGCGAGAGCTATCTGCACTGCTGCTCGAAATAATCGATTCATTGACCTTATGCCTTGATTTAGTAATTCAATAGGTGTCTGCACCGCTTCTCGTGACAATCGATTCGTAAGCCGAGCGAAGCGTTAGAACCTCTATCTTTTGTACAAGAAGTCGTTATTCCTTAATGCGGATGATGAGATTGGAGATGATAGCTGCCAAGCCACCCGTGGTAATGCCAGATGAGAAGATGCTACGCAACGTCTCGGGCAATTGACCGAGAATCTCGGGCACGAGTTCTACGCTCAGTCCGAGCGAGAAGCTGATAGCCATCACGAGAGTTGCCTTGCGATTGATGGTCTGCGAAGCAATGATGCGAATGCCTGCTGCGGCTACTGTGCCAAACATGAGCAGTGTGGCTCCACCCAGCACGGGTGAGGGCATGAGCGAGAACACGATACCCACGGCGGGGAAGATGCCCAGCACCACGAGCATAGCGGCTATGAAGTAGCCCACGTAGCGGCTTGCCACCCCTGTGAGCTGAATCATGCCATTGTTTTGGGCAAAGATGCTGTTGGGGAAGGATGAGAAGAGCAGACCAGCCAGCATGGAGTTGAATCCATCAGCGAGGATGCCTCCCTCTGCACGCTTCATAAAGGTGTCGCCCTCTACGGGTTCGCCCGATATGAGAGAGTTGGCGGTGATGTCGCCATAAGCTTCGATCGATGTGATGAGGTAGACCAATCCAAGGCCTATGATGGACGATATGTTGAATCGGAGTCCGTACTTGAATGGGTTGGGATAGTTGATGCCGCCGTAGCTCTGCACCGAACCGAAGTCGACCATGCCGAGTGCCCAAGCCAGGGCATAGCCCACCACGAGACCTATCACGATGGAGCCCATGCGCAGGTAGCGATTGTTGCTACGATTGAAGAAGACGATGAGCACCAATACGAGGGCTGCAATGCCCACATTCTCAAACGAGCCAAAGGTGCCCGCAGCCTTAGCTGCTTCGCCTCCACCGCATGCGGTGATGCCCACCTTGATGAGCGACATGCCGATGAGGGTCACCACGATGCCGCTCACCAGGGGCGTGATGACGCGGCGTGCATACTTTAGGATGCGGCTTACAAACATTTCGACGAACGATCCCGCTACGGTGGCGCCAAAGATGGTGGCGAGTCCGCCATCGAAGCCTGCCGAGATAATGGGACCGATAAATGAGAAACTCGTGCCTTGGATGCAAAGCAGTCCGCAACCTATGCCGCCAAGTCGGCGACACTGGATGAAGGTGGCCACCCCCGACACCATGAGCGACATCGAAACGAGGAAGCTAGTGGTCTCTGTATCGAGTTTCAGCGCACTTGCGATAATGAGCGGAGGCGTGACGATAGCCACGAAGATGGCCAATAGGTGTTGTGCAGCAGCAAAGAGCGTTTCGCGCAGGGGCGGACGGTCGTTGAGTCCGTAGATAAGTCCCGTCTTGCCTGCTGAGGTCGGTGTGCTCGCTGTCTCCTCCTTGAGAGTGGAATTATCTGTCGTAGCCATCTTCCTTAATCTTGATTTCGCAATTGTCAAGGCTCTCGATGATGGCAAGCGATTCCACGTGGATGCCCATACTGCGGAGTTCCTCTCCACCGTGCTGGAATGCCTTCTCGATGAGGAATCCCATGCCCACGAGTTCTGCGCCAGCTTGGTTCACCAAGTCGATGATACCCTTGGCAGCATTGCCGTTGGCCAGGAAGTCGTCGATGAAGAGCACCTTGTCGCCTGGGCAGAGATAGTCGCTGCTCACGCAGACGTCGTAGGAGCGCTGCTTGGTGAAGGAGAACACCTTCGTGGCGAGCATGCGTTCCATAGTGCTTGGAGTCTTCTTCTTGGCAAACACTACAGGGAGTTCGAGCAGATAGCCCACCATGATGGCAGGAGCGATACCGCTGGCTTCTACGGTAATGATTTTGTTGATGTCGGTGCTCGCAAAGCGACGCACAAACTCCACGGCCATGGACTTCATGAGGATGGGGTCCATCTGGTGGTTGATAAAGTTGTCTACTTTCAGTATGCCTCCTTCGAAGCATTTACCGTCGCGCAGGATACGTTCTTTTAGGGCTTTCATGATGGAAATATGCTGTTAATGTGCTTTATGCTAATGTAACCTTGTTTACCCGTTTACCAAGAATTCCGCCACGGGTTAACGTGAGGCTATTTAAGTTTCGGATTTAGTATAGGCGGGCTGAAAGCCCAATGAAATCCATAGCCCAAGGCAACGCCTTGGGTAGGAATTGAGCGGGAATGATACGCCCTGTAAGGGCAAAAGTAAGGACAATGTATTAATACTTTTGCCCTTTCAGGGCGTAACTACACTGCCAACAGGATACCCAGGGCGTTGCCCTGGGCTATGGATTCCATTGGGCTTTCAGCCCGCTCTTTCAAATCAGAAACTTCAGTGAGATTATCGCTTTACCTTCACCTCGATACCTTGGCGGCTGAGGTCCTTCACGGCTTTGTCAATAGCGTCGTAGTGTTCGGGAGCGATACCCAATTTGGGCAGATCGAGCACGGGCAGCGCATCGTCGGAGTGGAGTTGTTCTTCAGCTACGGGACCTACGATCATGCCCACACATGAGGTATTGTTGGTGATCGGGTCGATTAGTATGAATGCGCCCGTAGGCTTATTGTCCTTATAAGCATCGAAGAAGAGCTCTTTAGAGGTCACGATGACGGCTTGACCTATTTCGTTGAGTTCCAAGTGGTCTACGTCGCTCTTTTCAAGCGTGTTGACGTCGATCTTATAGTCGAAGTGGTCAATGCGGCAGCGCGTGGTGTTGGTGGTCTGCTTCAGATAGAACGATTTGTTCACGTCCATGGGCTGTTCGTCCATCCATACGAGGGTGGCTCGGAAGTGGCGTCCCACGTTGGGCACGTTGTCGGGATGCACGATCATCTCTCCGCGTGAGATGTCTATCTCGTCCTCAAGCTGCAGCGTTACACACTGTGGAGGGAATGCATAGTCGAGGTCGCCATCGTAGGTCACGATGCGCTTTACGTGGCTGCGTTTGCCCGAGGGCAGTGCCATCACCTCATCGCCCTTGCGCACCACGCCACTGGCAATCTTACCGCTAAATCCGCGGAAGTCGAGGTCGGGGCGGAGCACGTACTGCACGGGGTAGCGGAAGTCCTTCAGGTTGTGGTCGTTGCCCAGATGTACGGTCTCCAAGAATTCGAGCAAAGCCGGTCCGTCATACCATGGAGTGCGCTCGCTGCGTGTCACCACATTGTCGCCCTCAAGGGCAGAGAGAGGGATGCAGCGCACGTCGGGGATATCGAATGTATGGATAAACTCTTCGAAGTCGCTCACGATCTTGCGGAACACCTTTTCGTCGAAGTCGACGAGGTCCATCTTGTTGACTGCCAGCACCAAGTGCTTAATGCCCAGCAGAGAGCAGAGGAACGTATGGCGGCGAGTCTGCGTGATCACGCCCGTACGTGCATCTACCAGGATGATGGCCAGATTGGCGGTCGAACCACCCGTGATCATGTTGCGCGTATACTGTTCGTGTCCCGGACAGTCGGCGATGATAAACTTACGCTTGTTGGTAGAGAAATATCGGTAAGCCACGTCGATGGTGATACCCTGTTCGCGTTCGGCCTTAAGTCCGTCGCAGAGCAGTGCATAGTCTATTTGTCCTGCACCGGCGTTGCCCACGCGTTTAGAGTCGCGTTCGAGAGCCGAGAGTTGGTCTTCGTAGAGCTTTTTAGAGTCGAAGAGCAAGCGTCCGATAAGTGTAGACTTACCATCGTCCACCGATCCAGCGGTGAGCAAACGGAGGAGGTCCTTCTTTTCGTCTTGGTCGAGGTATTCTTCGATAGAGAGCTTGCGTCCGTCTACGATCATACTCTCTTCATTCGGATTATTCTTATTTGTTTTATTCTCAGTCATGAGTGATATTTTTCAGTGCCCTAAAGTGGCGTTTATGCTTTTGGGTGCAAAGTTAGTGCAAGGCGAGAGAAGAGCAAAGAGAAAACTTGTTTTTTCTTAGTTCTTCCGAGCCGCCATTTATCATATTGCAAAGGTACGCAGTAAGCGCTTTACAAACAAAAAGAGTGTACAAACTATTCACTTTTTCTGCTTTCCGATTTCCTCTTCGCGTGCGCGTGTTACAGGAAGTTTTCTGCTCAATATACCTCTCTGTCTACACACGAATAAGGAAACTCGTTGATAATCAATCACTACTATGATTCGTCCTCCTACACTCATCCGTCACTTTCCCCACACGCTCCTTTCGTTCAGACTTTCCCCCTCCTCAAGGAAAAATTAGGTATGGGAAGAAGAAAAATTAGGTATGGGAGGAAGAAAAATTAGGTATGGGAAGAGAATATCCGTCAAAGTGCAAGCAAAAATGCAAGCAAAGTGTAGGCAAATGAAGCGTACCTACACTACGCAACTCGCTAACAATCAATCGTTTCAAAACCATAAGTGCAAGTAAGGTAGAAAAAAGGAACAAAAACTCTCTGTACGTGCGCGCGCGAGGAGCCCTGCTCATACTTATTGCCATCAATAGCTTTGTGGGCGACGCGTCTCGCGTCGGCGCAGCCTGCAAACTTACTTCTTAATTTACAAGCATTGCCGACGCGAGACGCGTCGCTCACAGAACAGGCTGAATCCTGCCAGATTGTAATACTTAATACTTTATACTTAATACTTGCTCATTTCATCTTCCCCCTCTTACCACGCCCAGCAGGCGCTGAAGGCGCTGGAGCACCTTGGGCTTTTGAGCAGAGATGTCGGTGGCTTCGTAGTCAGAACGGGTGAGGTCGTAGAGTTGAGGCGTCTTGCGATAGCCCGTCTCAATCTTCGGACCCCACGATACCATCGGTCCGCCGTCGGAGGGAGAGATGTACTTATAGTGTTGTGTGCGAAGAGTCAGACTGCGATTGGCAGCCATGCTCACAGCATATTCGCGCGGCTCACGGCTTCTGCCCAACCATACGCTGAGCTGATCTTGACTGTCGGGCGCTTCGCCATTACGCGGCTGAGTGCCCACGAGCGATGAGAGCGAAGCAGGCACATCGATGAGCGAAGCAAGGGCATCCGTGCTCACACCGCTGCTTGCCCCGTCGGGCCAATATACGATGAAGGGCACTGCCGACCCCGCCTCGAAAGCACTGTATTTGCCACCTCGGAAGGGACCACCGGGCTTATGGTCGCCACAGAGTTCCTCGGCTTGGTCGCGGTAGCCATCATCGAGCACAGGACCATTGTCGCTCGTGATGATGAGCAAGGTGTTGCGATCAATGCCACGTTCGCGCAGGGCCGTGACGAGCTGACGCACACTCCAGTCAAACTGCAGGATGGTCTCGCCACGAAGTCCCATAGGACTCTTTCCGCGGAATCGCTCGTTCGGCATTCGCGGCACGTGGACGTCGTTGGTACAGAGGTACATGAAGAAGGGCGAGGAACGATGCGAATCGATGAAACTGATGGCATGACTCATGATGCTGTCGGCAATGTCTTCATCACGCCAAAGGGCACGGCCGCCTCCCTTCATATAGCCTATGCGCGATATACCATTGACAATGCTCATATCGTGTCCGTGGCTGGGCTGCAGCTTGGTCAAGAGTTCGGGATTGGAGCGCCCCGTCGGCTCACCCTCGAAGTTGTGCTGATAGCTCACGCTGATAGGAGCAGAGGGGTCGTAGTCGGCCACGCGCCCATTCTCTATATATACGCAGGGCACGCGATCGGCGGTGGCTGCCATGATATAATGGTAGTCGAATCCGAGGTCGCGTGGGGTCTCGTCGATCGTGCCATTCCAGTCTTGTTGAGCCGTACGGCTACCGAGCCCTAAGTGCCACTTACCGATGGCTGCTGTGGCATAGCCAGCGCGATGCATGAGGTCGGCCACGGTGGTCTGTTCGGGGCGGATAATCATGGATGCGTTGCCCGCCGCTACATCGGTGCCCGGACGACGGAATGGATATTCGCCCGTGAGCAGTCCATAGCGCGAGGGGGTGGAGGTCGATGCACAGGCGTGCATATTGGTGAGCCTTACGCCGTGAGCGGCAAGGCTATCGATAGTGGGCGTCTGCACGCGATGAGCGCCATAGCATGAGAGGTCGCCGTAGCCCAGATCGTCGGCCACGAGCACTATGATATTGGGCTTCTCTGCAGTCTGTGCCGCAGCCCATAGGGGCAGCAGGCTGAGCAGAGGAAGGTAGGATTTATGCATAGGATAGAGAGAGGGAAGAATGTTGACGAATAGAGGAGAGGGTAATAATCTGATAATAGCGAAAGGCATCTTTAGCTCTGAAGAGTAAATCTCAACAGTTCTGTGTGGGCGACGCGTCTCGCGTCGGCATCGCCCGCGGGCAATGAGTCTATTCAGAGCCTACCGGGGGCGACGCGTCTTCGCGTCGGCATGAACAAGAAAGGCATTATTCCTTCTTATTCACATTACTCAGTGTGCCGACGCGAGGACGCGTCGCCCCCAGTATTGGCTGAAATGTTTTCTGTGGTCGTTCTGTAATTGACGCGAGGACGTGGCAGCCCAAAATTACTGTTTATTTACCATACCCCAATTTGGAGAGCACCTCGTTGCTGATATCGATCGAGGGCGAGGCGAAGATGATGCCATTGTCGGAGGCACGATCGAGGATGAGCTGGAAGCCTTTGGCCGTGGCGATAGACTTCACGGCATTGTATATCTCGTCCTGAATAGGCTCGATGAGGCTTTGACGCTTCTTATAGAGCTCGCCCTCCGGACCGAAGTACTTCTTCTTGAGGTCTGCGGCTTCCTTTTCCTTATCGACAATAGCCTTTTCGCGCTCCTTCTTCTGCGCTTCGCTAAGGAACACGCTTTCGTTCTGATAGTTCTTATAGAGCGTCTGTGCCTTCTGATTGAGGGCTTCCACTTCGGCTTGCCATGACTTAGAAGTCTGGTTCAACTGTTCGTTGGCACGCTCATAGGCGGGAATATTGCTGAGGATATACTCCATGTCGACAAGTGCAAACTTCTGTGCATGTGCCACCATTGAGGCGCACATCACGAGGAGGAAGATCAATGCTTTTTTCATGACGTTGTATGTTTTTAAGTTGAAGAGTTTAATAGTTGAAAGTTAAGAAGGATGTAAAGAGAGAGGGAAGACTTGGGGATTAATACGCTCCTTAAATTTTTCCGAAAGGGACTTATGCTTTACCTTTTTTGATGCCGACGCGAGGACGCGTCGCCCCCAGTAGACTCTGAGTAGATTTCCTTGCAAGAATGTATTACTTATTACTTTTTACTTATTACTTTTCCCGAAGGGAATTTTTACTTTTCCCGAAGAGAACATCTTACCCTTGCATCGTTAATAAGCCGTGCACACTTCACAGGGTCGGCCTTGCGCTCGGCAGCGTAACACTCGGCAAGGAGGGCGAAGAAAGCATCGTCGCCCGTGAGCTGTGCGAGGTTGCGACAACCAGCTTCGATACTTACAGCCGTGCCACACTTCATGCTATTGGTGTCGACTAGAGAGAAGTGGTAGCGACCATCGATGCAGTCGTAGAGAATATTGGTGGACGAAAAGTCGCGATGGAGGAAGCCATCCTCGTGGAGATGGGCTGCAAAGCGAGCAAAACTTTCGATCACGCGGCGCTGCTCGTCGAGTGGCTGGCTGAGGAGGGTCTGCATGTTGTAACGATAGTCGGAGAGCAGGCTCACAAAGTAGGTGGCACGATGGAGCAAACCGCGGCGGTAACTCACAAAGGCTACCGACTCGGGGCTTTCAAAACCACGCTCACGCAGCAACAGCGGGCTGAGATAGGCAAGCTTGCCCTTCGACTTCTTATAAATCATCTGCTGCAACCGACGGCGGAAGGTAGGCTCGGCATAGCGCTTCACGCAGAGCGTGAGACCATGAGTGGAGAGTGTACGTATCACGTTGCGCCCAGCATGTAGCTCGTGCCCCTCGCGTTCGAAGTGATCGTCGAGGTGCACCATATAGTCACGTAGGGCTTCATATTTCGGATTGAGTATGATTTTCATGGATTCTTTCGTATATGCGCTCGGCCTGGGCTGAGTTCTATAGAAGGATTTAATTGCTAATATATACATGCAAAGGTAGTATACACAAGGTAGATTGCAAAGCAAAAGGGGAAAAATCTTACCTCAAACTTTATGAAATACGTTGATTGCTAAAATCTACCAATCGTGCAATTTATGGGGCAAACAGACCGATAGGGTCGCTATATGGACAAAAAAGCAGACTTTTCTCACCCCACGCATTACAAAAATGTTACAAAAGCGTTTGGATTACTTGAAACATTACATTATCTTTGCCCCGTGAAGCATTAGCCTGCACACATATGAACAACACCACCCTCATGAACGACTTAACAGAAAGCATAGAACGTTTGGCACGTGAGCTCCCGCCCATCACGCTCAAGGAAATGTCGGCAATTAGGCTCATGAATCGTACCGATCAAAAATACCTCACCAATGTGGACACACTCAAGCAACTACTCACTTTGGTGCGCGGTAGCTACTATGCACAAGAGATTGACGGACAGAGGGTGAGCCCCTATGCCACTACTTATTTCGATACGCCGCAGACGCACGCCATGTTTCGACAACACGAGACGGGGCGCAAGCCGCGACAAAAAGTGAGAGTGCGCACCTACGTGAACTCTAACCTCACCTTCCTCGAAATCAAGAAGAAAGACAACCACGGCACCACACGCAAGACGCGCATCCAGGTGTCCTCGCTCGACGACGTGGTGCGCAAGGGAGCTGGCACGGACTTCCTCCACGAGCAGACCGGACTTTGGCTCAGCGAAATCTGTCCCACCGTAGGCAATCAGTTCAGCCGCATCACCTTGGTCAACTTCGACAAGACGGAACGACTCACCATCGACTTCGACATTCGCTTCTACAACTACCTGACGGACGAACACTCCACGATGGATAATATCGTGGTGATAGAACTCAAGCGCGACGGACGTTGCCCCTCGCCCATTCTGCCCTTGCTGCGCAGACTGCGCATCAAGCCAGCTGGCTTTAGCAAGTATTGCATCGGAGCTTCGGTGACCGACCACGGACTGCGCATCAATCGATTCAAAAAACGACTTATCAAGATACGCAAAATTCAGCAAGTTCATGTCGTAAGCTGATACGATAATCACTCGACCGAGCATTCGTTTGCTCAATCCTTTTCCCCGAATATTCATCTACAAATCCCCATACTCGCAACGTGCCCTCGCCTCCAACGTTATGGCAGTTTCACTTGAAGCGACTGAGGCAAAGCCGTTCTCATAAAAAAAACTTTTCTACTCTCCATGCTCCAAGATCTCCTCTCTTTCTCATTCTCGGCTGCACTGGGCAGCACCATTCTTAGTCTCGTTGTCAATACACTCGTCACCTGGGCAGTAGTCCACTTCTTTTACTATCCCAAGGGACGCCGCCGCGACTACTATTTCACATTTATCCTCCTGAGCGTGAGTATCTATATGCTCATAGCCCTGCTCCTGCGCGACAACCACGACATGGGCATCGGTGCTGCATTGGGCCTCTTCGCTATCTTCGGCATTATCCGTTACCGCACAGAGCAGGTACCCATCCGTGAGATGACCTACCTATTCTTCCTCGTGGCACTGAGCGTGATCAATGGTAAGTGTGGAGGTACACTCAATCTCTTGGAGCAACTGAGCATCAACGCCATCTTCGTGGTGTGTGTGTGGATATGCGAGAACTTCCTCAATACCAACCACGAAGGCTGCAAATACGTGAAGTACGACAACATCGACCTTATCAAGCCCGAACGCTACGACGACCTTAAAGCCGACCTCGAAGAGCGTCTCGGACTGAAAATTACGCGTGTGGAAGTGGGAGCTGTTGACTTCCTGACGGACATGACCATGCTCCGCGTGTTCTACATCGATCCCGATCACCGCATCAAGAGCGTGGACCATATGACTAAGATTCCACGCGACAACGAATAACCCCCTCCTCCTTATACCCCCTTCGTCATGAAAAAAGCTATCATCCTCAGTCTTGCTGCCATCTGTGCACTCCCCGCACTGGCCGACGATTACGGCCTGTGGACAAGTTTGGCAGTACAAAAGAGCCTCAACAAGCAGTTCTCCGTAGATGCAGGAGTTGACCTCCGTGCCGAAAACAAACTGCGCGACTTGACTCGCTATGGGTTCGAAGTAGGACTCAACTATCGTCCATTGCGCTACCTCGGCCTCAGCGCTGGCTACAACTTCATACGCGACTACAACCTCGAAGAGGCTGAAGCCAAATACAAGACTGATGGCTCACTGAGAGGCTACAACGTAGACGAGGCTTTCTGGCGAAGCAAACACAGAGCCACGTTCGACGTGACGGGATCGCTACCCATTCACGCTGGACATACACGCATCACGCTTTCCGCTCGCGAACGCTATCAGTATACCCACTTCGTGAGCACAGACATTACGCAGTATAAATATCGTACACCCATGGGCGAGGGCTCCGACCTCACTGGAGCTTATGCCTACGCAGGACAATACTTCTCGAGCCTCAAATCCGAGACAGACACAAAGAAGGCCAAAGACCGCCATTACCTGCGCTCGCGATTCGGGTTGGAACTATCGTGGAAGCACTGCGACTGGTCGCCCTACGTCACCTACGAATTCAGCAATTCGCTCACAGAGCAAATGCATCTCGACAAGCAACGCCTCACCATTGGCACAGAATGGAAGGTTAGCAAGCAGCATAGACTCGACTTTGCCTACGTCTACAACAATGGAGCTGACGACGACGACACTTCCGACTCTCACATCCTAAGCATTGGCTACAAATTTAAGTTTTGAGAAAAAATAAGTTCTGAGAAGATTTAAGTTTTGAGAAAAAATAAGTTCTGAGAATAAACACATCTTATAATAATACCCTCACATGAAAGCACTTGTATCACTCCTCATGCTTGCAGCAAGTGCATGCACCATGCAAGCACAGAGCTACGACTTCCTCACACTCAAGAAAGCTGGCGGCTCCGAAACGTCTCTCGGCATTGACCATCTGAAGATTACCTTTGCCGACGGACAGCTGATTGCCTCCAACGGCACACAATCGTTTAGCGCTCCCATTAGCGAAATGCAAAGTATGTTCTTCGCTGCTGAAGCCACAGGCATAGCTCAGGCTACAGCAACTGATGCTTCTCAAGTATCAATCGTCAATGGTACGCTCCGTGCTACGCAACACGCTCAAGTATATAGCCTCGATGGCCGACAGATGCCCACCGCAGGATTGCAGCCTGGCACATATCTCGTGAAGGCTGGTGGTAAAACGTTTAAAGTGATCGCACGATGAAGAAGTTTTACTCCCTACTTGCTGCCACGCTGCTCTGCACAGCAGCCAGCGCGCAGACCATGAAGGTCTATCGTGGTCACGTCATCACCGCTGTTCCCGCCGCTACTGCTGCCGACATGACCTTCACCCCTGAAGGCCAACTCAGCGTGATGGGCAATCTATTTACCACTACCGAAATCGATTCAATCACCTTCGACCGCTCCTCTGTCAAGGCCAATACCCTTAGTGTGGCATATGCACAGGGCAACACGTGGGTGACCGTATCGGCCGACATGGCTCCCCACGTGGCTATCTCGCTCAAGGGCGACCACGTGAGTGTAGTGGCGGATCAAGACGTAAGCGAAGAGTATACTTACGACCTCGCAGGCACCTCGACCAACGGCTCGTTCTATATGGATGGTCAGTTCAAGTCCACCCTTCAGCTCCGTGCGCTCAACTTGACTAATCCCGACAGTGCTGCCATCTGCATTGACAATGGTAAGCGCATCAAGGTGAAACTCACCGATGGCGCAAGCACACTTGCCGACGGCACTGCCAATCCTCGCAAGGCCTGCTTCTTCATCAATGGCCATGCAGAGTTCTCGGGCAATGCAAGCCTCACACTCAGCGGTAACGCCAAGCATGCCTATGCCTCCGACGAGTATACGCTCATCCAGATGGACGAAGGCCAAGGCATCACCATCAACCACGCTGCCAACGACGGCCTGCACGTAGATCAGTACTTCCAGATGGACAGTGGAAACCTCAACATCAGCGGCACTGCAGGCGACTGCATTGACGTAAGTGCTACGAAAGACGTTGCCGACGAGCACAACGGCGAAGTGATCATCAATGGCGGCTCCATCTCGCTCGCTGTATCTGCCAACGACGTGAAGGGTATCAAGAGCGAGAAGAACACCACCATCAACGGCGGCACCATCCAAGCCAACGTATCGGGCAATGGTTCGAAAGGTATCAGCGTAGGAGGTGACCTCCTCATTACGCAGACAGAAGGCGCCACGACAAGCATCGATATGACCGTATCGGGCACCACTTATAAGTTTACCAACCCCACCACAGGACTTGCCGACAGCAGCAAGTGTCGCGGCATCAAGGTGGCTGGTAACTACACCCTCGCAGGCGGTACCATCCACATGAACGTGACCGGTGCTAAAGCCAAAGGTATCTCGTGCGACGGCACTTATACCAAAACGGGCGGTATCACCAACGTAGTGCCTGAATAAGTGAACCGATCATTCACACGCTCCCACTCTTTATAAATACGTCATAAGCGGGAGGCAAACACTTATCAAGGGTGTTTGTCTCCCGCTTACGTTTCTCTATTTGTCTCCCGCTTACGTTTCTCTGTTTGTCTCCCGCTTACGTTTCTCTGTTTGTCTCCCGCTCATGTTTCCTTTAAAAGAACTTCATGTTATCGTCCTCCGACCGAAGCTCATGCGTCCTCCGACCGAAGTTCATGCGTTCTCCGACCGATGAACGAAAGTTTAAAGACATCAATCGCCGACTTGAACAAGCACGCCTCAAGCGCCAAGAAGCTTTCGAGCGAAGAGATGGCAAAGCTCTGCTAACCTACTTCAAATACATAAAAATAGACTCACACCTTATGAGCTTCCATGAGAAGCACGTGGATGTGAGTCTTTTTTTACGTTTCGCACTACTTTCGTAGTCGTAAGTTATCAGATTATGATGTTGCCAAGAGTCTATTCTCAATCAGGCAATAAAAATCTGTTAGAGGATTACTTGTTTACGCTACCAGCGAGCTCTGAGCCAGCCTTAAACTTTACAACCTTCTTAGCGGGGATTAGAGTCTTCTCCTTCTTAGCAGGGTTGAAAGCTTCACGAGCGGCACGTTCGTTTACAGAGAATGTACCAAAACCAGGAATGCTTACCTTATCACCACCCTGAAGAGCAGTAGAGATAGCTTTGAGAGCGGCTTCGAGAGCCTTCTTTGAATCTGCCTTGCTCAAGCCTTCGGCTGCAATGGCGTTTACGAGTTCTGTCTTGTTCATAAATAGAGAGTAATTAAATGATTATCGATTTAGGGGACCGACTATCGCTTTGAGGGGATGACGAAACAGACCTCAGAGGCTGTCCGTTACACATCTCGCACGTGAACTTTCGCTTAAATGCATATATACGCACGTGACGAAGTGCGCCATATCTCCCTTGCTATGGGCATCGTCGGCACTTATTCATGGGCAAAAATAGTGTATGATACGTGAAGTTGCAAGTATTTTGGGATTTTTTTCGTTCTATGACTGCAAAAAAACGCTTTTCATGCGCTCAATAACGCTTTGGCAACATTTATTTTGCTCATTTATGACATATAAGGCCATATCCTTTGCATGGTGAATTTACTAAGGTGCAGAGCATTTCATGCCTAATAGAGAACTTTATGCGTCTGAGGCTGAGAGCGATAAGCCGATTCCGTTACTAAACAGTACGCTTCGACGAACGCTGCAATATGATTACTGACCCGCAACACGATTGTTGAGGATATGTGGAACAAGACGTTTCGACGAACGCTGCTATATGATTACTACTTTCGAGGAAGTAGCTTTTTTGCCATCAGCAGTAGCAATCATGAGGTAGTATACGCCAGCCCCAACGCGCTGACCTGTGTTTTGCTGCGTAAGGTCCCATTGCCAACTACCTCCTACAGCGTTGCCTCTTGCTACGAGTTGGCCGCCAGTGGTCATCACCTTCACTTCTGCGCCTTGGGGCAGTCCGTTGACCGTGAGCGCTCCACTATATTCAGGGCGTACCGGGTTGGGATATACCTTGATATTGCTCTTATTGAGCACTGTGGTAGGTTCGGTCACATTGGTGCGATAACTGCACAGGCCTTCGTCGGTAGCTATGTAGAGAACGCCCGTTGTGTCGTCGATTTTCAGATCGAAGATATTGTTGGAAAGCAGTGGGGTATTGTCTATCGTGAAGTGACTAATAATCTCTGTACCATCGGGGCTTACCAAGTAAAGTCCACCCCCCATTGTTCCGATCCATTTGCGGTTGCCGCCATCCACGGCTATGGCAGAAGCAGTCACGCCCGTAAGCAGATAGTCTGCATAATTGGTGCCATCGTTACGAGGCACCTTAGGCTGGTTTACCGTAAAGATAGATGAAGTAAACATTGTTTCGGGGTCTTCGATCTCAAATACGCCCTCAGAACATACGAACCAAATATGCTGATCCTTATCCTCTACAATGGCATAAACGCCCGTAAGGGAGCAAGAAGTTCCATCTTCGTTGACTGCAGTATTGCGGAACTTACTGCGGTCGTCACGCTGATTGCTTATCGTTCCATTGTAGTCTAAGCAGAAAAAGCCACTCGACTGGTCATTCGTGCTGTAGCGTACGTTGCCCCAAATCCAACCGCGCGAGTCGAACATGAGTTTCTCTGCATAGTTTTGTTCTTTTGTGTCCTCGGTAAAGATGCGCTGCCAGGTGCCATCCGTCTTTTTCACCACGAGGATGGTATCTGCGTAGTTATTAGTCATCCAGAGGTTACCTTCTGCGTCGTAAGTACAGTCACCTATGAGCATATATCTATTGCGTGCATCATACCTTACGGTCTTGGGATATTGCAGGGGACTATTGTCGTAGTTGTAAAGCTGGGTAAATTTACCATCGTTGTATTCAAACAATCCATTGGCATAGCTCGACACCATGATGTGACCAGCATTAAGAGGATCAAAGGCTACGTGGCTTAAGTTTTTGTAAGCAGCATTTGTGCCACAACCATCCCAACTTTGCTCACGAATGATGAGATCTTCATCCATGTCCGTCCAGTTAGATCCGTCATAGCGTCCGAAGAAGCCCTCTTGGCGGCTTCCCATAGCTACTCGGCCTCCGCATACGTATAGGTTGCCGTTGTTGATTTCTACGGAGAAACTTCCGTTATGTCGTGGTCCAAAACCGCCTATCGTACCATCGGGCTGCGTCAACGTGGCCTGTCCCTTAGGAGCATTGTATGCTTTCAATCCTTCGTAGCCACACGCCGTCAGAAGTTGTCCGTTGCTCAAGCTCGCTACAGCGTAAGGAGCATCGTTCATGCTCAGATCACTGTAATCTGATTCGGGGTTGTCACTATGATATACGAGCACATGGCCAGGAAGAGCGAACTGTAGCACCTTTCCGTTGACCGACGCCATATTCATAATCCAATCTGTAATATGATGAATGCTCGTCGTACCGTCTGCTTCCGCCACGAGGCGGTTCAAGCCCGCCATGCTTCGTTCATTCCATGTGCCCTGCGTAGTGAGCAGATAGATGCTACCATCAGGACTTGCCACAACGCGGCTTGCCGAGAGATTCGATGCCTCCACCTTCCAGTTGGAAAGGCTGTATAGATTGTCTGAGAGTTGTGCACTGTAGAGTGCTCCCGACTTCGAGGCATAAATGCGCTTCCCGGATACGACAGCATCGCTCACCCCACTTCCGATGGCATAGTTACCCTGCACCTCGTGACGAGCCACATTGACGAGCACAATGCCATGATCCGTAGAGAGCGTTGCCCAATCGCCGCTTACATTAAGGCGAGTCACTTGCAACTGATAATCCGTGAAGTCCTTCACCTGCGGAATGTTTACTACGCTGAATTCTCCTGTGTTAGCGTTGCCATCTTTAGGATAGATGAGATCAATATTATTGTCATCGTAAAGCGTTACGAGGCATTTCTGCGTTTCGCTCCAACCGATGTATTGCACGTTTTGTCCCGAAAGCGGACACGAGATGCGATCTATCGTAAAGGTAGCTTGGGTTTCTGCATCGTAAGCAAGCAGATGTCCGTTGAACACGGCGTAAACGTTGTTACCGCTCGCCACCACTTGGGTAGCGTTTTGGTACGACAGGTAGTACTCCCATTGCGACTGTGCCGCAGCGGGAAGCATAAGAAAGATTAGGAGGAGGATGAACAGCGTCTTTTTCATAATTACGTGAATCATAAGGTGCTGTAAAACAGAATAGCAGGAATCACTGCTCCTGCTATCTGATTTCAAAGGAATGGGTTATTTGCTTTGTAAGAACTCTACCAGGTGTGCCACGGCACGTGCACGATGAGAAATTTTATTTTTCACCTCCGTGCCGAGTTCGGCAAAGGTGCGGCCTGTATCTTCGGGTATAAACACGGGATCGTAGCCGAAGCCCTCGGTGCCACGCTTCTCTGTAGCGATCTGACCACGCACCACGCCTTCAAACACGTGTTCTTCGCCATCAAGTATCAGCGCAATCGCTGTACGGAATTGCGCCGTGCGATCCGCCTTATCCTTAAGTTCGGATAGGAGTTTTTGTGTATTAGCCTCAGGATCGTGGCGGTCTGGGTAAGCGTAGCGAGCGGTATGCACGCCGGGTCGCCCATCGAGAGCCGTCACTTCCAGCCCCGTATCGTCGGCAAAGCAATCGTAGCCATACTTCTCTTTCACCCATCGAGCTTTGATGAGCGCATTCCCCTCGAGCGTATCGGCAGTCTCGGGAATATCGTCGTGGCAGTCAATGTCAGCAAGCGAGAGTATCTGCAGTTTGCCAGCAAAGATGGCCCTTATCTCGGAGAGTTTGTGAGCATTATTGGTAGCAAATACCAATGATGGAGGGGTATCGGTATGGAGTGTTGTCATGCGTGGATTCAGTAGAGAGTTATAGAGTTAGGCATTGTTGGTGGAATCATCCTTCTTATTGGCTTTCACCTTGATGCGGTCGAAGCCTTCGCCAAAGACACCGATTACTTTCGACTGCGATACAAAAGCGTTGGGGTCGATGCTCTGAATAATGCGGAAGATGTTGGTGCTTTCTCGCTTTTTGGCCAGGACAACGAGCACCTTGCGTTCCTGCTTGGTGTACCATCCCTGTCCGTCGAGCACAGTCACGCCGCGGTGAGTAGCACTGATGGCTGCGGCAATGTCGTCGTACTGACGTGAGAAGATAAGGAACTGTACAGACTGTCGGCCTCGATCCACCACGTAGTCGATCATCAAGTTGAGGATGATGAGTGTGCAGTAGCCGTAGAGGAGTTTGTCTACGTCGCCATCGGGCAGGAAGAATGCCGTAGTGATGATTATCACGTCGCAGAGCATCATCATCTGTCCCAGTGTGACGTCCTTATACTTATTAATAATAGAGGCGATGATATCCGTACCGCCAGTAGAACCATTATGGAGGAACACAAAGCCTACGCCGATGCCTTCCAATGCTGCACCCAGTATGCACGACATGAAAGCATTGCCCTGCACCACTTGTGGCAGGTGGCTATTGGGGTTGAGATCGGGGAACATATCGGGGCGCGTTTGCCCCAGATGTAGCATAATCTCCTGTACCACGCCGAGCAAGAAGGAGAGCATAAACACGGCGTAAATGGTCTTGAGACAGAAGCGCCACCCCAGCACCTTCACGGCAGCGATAAGCAGGAGAATGTTTACCGCGAAGAAGGTATACTGCACGGGGAACCCTGTGGCATAGAATATCACGGCACCGGCACCAGCGAGGCCACCGGTGGTGATTTCATAGGGTAGCTGGAAGCAGGTGAATCCGACTGCATACATCACCAGTCCGAGGGTGATAACGATGTAGTCGCGAATGTCCTGTCCGATAGAGGTCTTGAACATTTTTGCCATTTGTGTAGTATGTGCTAAGTTAGGGGGCTAATGCCCTCTTACTTGATGACAATATTGACGATGCGTCCGGGCACCACGATTACCTTGACCACCTGCTTACCCTCGAGATACTTCTGAGCTTGCTCTGAAGCGAGAGCTGTCTCTTGGATAGTATCCTTTGAGGCATCGGCGGGGAAGTCGAGCGTGAAGCGCGTCTTGCCGTTGAATGAGATAGAGAGCGTCTGAGAGTCTTCTTTCAGATACTGCTCGTCGTACTTAGGCCAAGGAGCGTCGCATACGGTTGTCTGGTTGTCCAGCGTATGCCACAATTCTTCGGCAATGTGGGGAGCGAATGGAGCGAGCAGTACTACCACCTGCTGGAGCACCTCGCGGCTTGTGCACTTCTGCTGAGCCAGTTCGCCCACAGCGATCATGAAGGCGGGAATAGAAGTATTGTAAGAGAACACTTCAATATCCTCGCTCACCTTCTTGATGAGTTTGTGAAGCGTCTTGAGGTTGTCCTTCGAGGGAGCATCGTCGGTCACTGCCCAATCGCCGTTTTTCGGGTAGAAGAGGTTCCACACCTTGCGCAGGAAGCGGAAGCATCCGTCAATGCCGTTAGAGTCCCAGGGCTTGCTCTGATTGATCGGACCGAGGAACATTTCGTAGAGGCGAAGCGTATCGGCGCCATACTTCTCGACGATCATGTCGGGGTTGACCACGTTGTACATCGATTTCGACATCTTCTCGATGGCCCATCCGCATACGTACTTGCCATTTTCGAGAATGAACTCTGCTGTGTTGTACTCCGGACGCCACTGCTTGAAGGCTTCTACATCGAGCACATCGTTCTGCACAATGTTTACGTCGACGTGGATAGGAGTCGTATCATACTGATCCTTCAGCCCGAGGCTAACGAAGGTGTTGGTATCCTTAATACGGTATACGAAGTTGGAACGTCCCTGAATCATGCCCTGGTTGACGAGTTTCTGGAAGGGTTCGTCCTTGCATGAAATGCCCAAGTCGAAGAGGAACTTATCCCAGAATCGGCTGTAGATGAGGTGGCCCGTAGCGTGTTCCGAACCTCCGATGTAGAGGTCGACGTTTTGCCAGTACTCGTCGGCATTCTTGCCTACGAGTGCCGTGTCGTTGTTGGGGTCCATGTAGCGCAGATAGTAAGCTGAAGAACCTGCGAAGCCCGGCATCGTAGAGAGTTCGAGAGGGAACACCTTGACGTTGTCAATGCGAGCATTATCCGTCACGCAGTTGTTTTCCGTATCCCAAGCCCAGCGAGTAGCATTTCCGAGGGGAGGTTCGCCTGTCTCGGTAGGAAGGAACTTCGTCACTTCGGGGAGCTCGAGAGGCAAACATTCGGCGGGCACCATCTGGGGCATACCGTCCTTATAATATACGGGGAAAGGTTCTCCCCAATAGCGTTGACGTGAGAAGATGGCATCGCGCAAGCGGAAGTTCACCTTGACGCGACCGAGATGATTCTCTGTTACGAATTTTTTAGTAGCTGCGATAGCCTCCTTCACGCTCAGTCCGTTGAGCGAGAAGCCATTGAGCGTCTGTTTGCCCTCAGCGGGAGAGTTCATCACGGTGCCTTCTTTGGCATCGAAACTCTCTTCGCTCACGTCGGCACCCTCGATGAGGGGAATGATGGGCAAGTTGAAGTGACGAGCAAAGGCATAGTCGCGTGAGTCGTGAGCAGGCACTGCCATGATGGCGCCCGTGCCATAGCCAGCGAGCACATAGTCGCTCACCCATACGGGGATTTCGTCGCCCGTGAAAGGATTGATGGCATAAGCACCGGTGAATACACCCGTCACGCGGCGATCGGAAATGCGCTCACGCTCGGTGCGCTTCTTCGTAGCATCGAGATAAGCGTCTACTTCCGCCTTCTGAGCTTCAGTAGTGAGTTGCTGTACGAGTTCGCTTTCGGGAGCGAGCACCATGAAGGTTACGCCAAAGATGGTATCGGCACGAGTGGTGAAGATGGTAAACTTCACATCGCTGTCTTTTACGGAGAATTCCATTTCCGTACCCTCGCTGCGGCCGATCCAGTTGCGCTGCGTTTCCTTCAGCGAGTCGGTCCAATCGATTTTGTCGAGGCCATCGAGCAAACGCTGTGCATAAGCTGATACGCGGAGGCACCATTGCTTCATCTTCTTCTGCACTACGGGATAGCCGCCACGTTCGCTCACACCGTCTACCACCTCATCGTTGGCCAGCACGGTGCCGAGTTTCGGACACCAGTTGACCATAGTCTCGCCCAGATAAGCGATACGATAGTTCATGAGCACCTGTTGTTTCTCTACATCGCTCATCTGCTTCCACTCCTCTGCTGTGAAGTGGAGTTCTTCGCTTTGTGCGAGCGATTCAGTGCCTTCGGTACCTTTCTCCTCGAAATGCTTTACGAGTTCAGAGATGGGGAGAGCCTTCTCACACTTCTTGCAGTAGAAGTGAGAGAACATCTGCTGGAATGCCCACTGCGTCCAGTGATAATACTTTGGATCGCAGGTGCGCACTTCGCGGTCCCAATCAAACGAGAAGCCAATCTTGTCGAGCTGTTCACGATAGCGCTTGATATTGGCTTCGGTGGTCACAGCGGGATGTTGTCCGGTCTGGATAGCATATTGCTCTGCGGGAAGTCCGTAGGCATCGTATCCCATAGGGTTGAGCACGTTGTAGCCGCATGAGCGCTTATAGCGTGCATAGATATCGGAGGCAATATAGCCCAGGGGGTGACCCACATGTAGGCCAGCGCCAGAGGGATAGGGGAACATGTTGAGCACGTAGAACTTCTTCTTGTTCTCGTCGATCTCTACATGGTATGTCTTCTCGGTGGCCCAGGTCTTCTGCCACTTCTGTTCGATTTCTCTGAAGTTGTATTCCATTATTAAGTGTTTGTTTCGATTGTAGTGCAAAGATAGTGCAAACCGAGCGCAATACAAAACGAAAGTCGAAGACTTTTGTTTTTATTGCCGAGGTGTAGCCTATCTTGCGTGGAGCGAAAGATAGTGCAAACCGAGCGCAATGCAAAACGAAAGTCAAAGACTTTTGTTTTTATTTCCGAGCCGCAGCCTATCTTGCGTGGAGCGAAAGATAGTGCAAACCGAGCGCAATACAAAACGAAAGTCAAAGACTTTTGTTTTTATTGCCGAGCCGCAGCCTCCCCATTCGCTCTGTGGGCGACGCGTCTCGCGTCGGCAGTGCCAGCGGGCAAGCAACTTTTCAGCCAATACTGGGGGCGACGCGTCCCCGCGTCGGCGCAAGAGGAAATGCCCACAATACTAAAGTAGGTAGGGGCTTTCTTGCTCATGCCGACGCGAGGACGCGTCGCCCCCGGTATTGGTTGAGTAGACTTCTTGTTCGCTGGTGCTGCCGACGCGAGACGCGTCGCCCACAGAGCGAATGAGAAGTTGTCTCTCCTTTTTGCTTTATCCTCTCTTTGCAGTGAGTTCGATGATCTTCACCACGAGCTGCGAAGCCTTCTCCATTGAGGGGATGGGGAGAAACTCGTGAGGGCCGTGGAAGTTGAGACCGCCGGCGAAGATGTTAGGGCAGGGCAGTCCCATGAATGAGAGCTGAGCACCGTCCGTACCGCCACGGATGGCACGCACCTTAGAGGGTATGCCGCATTCCTTCATGGCATCGAGCACGATGTCGACCACGTGGGGCACGGGTTCTATCTTCTCGCGCATATTATAATACTGGTCGGCGATGGTAGCCTTGACGGTGCCCTCGCCATAGCGAAGGTTTATCCACTGGGCAGCCTTCTCTACGAGCTGCTTACGCTGTTCGAAGCGTGCACGATCGTGGTCACGAATGATGTATGAGAGTGAGGCCTTCTCTACGTTGCCTTCAATGCCGAGCAGGTGGAAGAATCCTTCGTACTCCACGGTCTGTTCGGGCGTTTCGGTCACGGGCAGGAGCGAAGCCAGTTCGGTTGCCACGCGGGCAGCGTTGATCATCTTGCCTTTGGCATAACCCGGGTGTACGCTCACGCCGCGCACTTCTATCTTGGTGCTTGCCGCGTTGAAGTTTTCGTATTCGAGTTCGCCCAGTTCGCCACCATCCATGGTGTAGCCCCACTGGCAGCCAAACTTCTCTACGTCGAACTTATGTGCGCCGAGGCCGATCTCTTCGTCGGGGTTGAAGCCTACGCGCACCTTGCCGTGCTTGATTTCGGGATGAGCCAAGAGGTACTCCATGGCCTGTACGATCTCGGCAATACCAGCCTTATCGTCGGCGCCGAGCAGCGTATGTCCATCAGTCACGATGAGGTCTTCGCCCACGTGGTCGAGAAGTTCGGGAAACTTCTTAGGCGAGGTCACGATGCCAGCCTCAGCGTCGAGCACGATGTCGGAGCCATCATAGCTTTTCACAATGCGCGGGTGGATATTGGCTCCCGAGCAGTCGGGGCTGGTGTCCATATGCGAGATAAATCCGATGGTAGGCACGTTGTCGTGGCCTGCGGTGGCGGGAAGGGTGGCATATACGTAGCCATTCTCATCCATCTCCACCTCAGTGAGTCCCATCTGAGAGAGTTCGTCGCGCAGGTATTCTGCGAGCTTAAGTTGCTTTGCCGTACTTGGCGTGGTGGTAGCATCTTCGGCGCTCTGCGTGTCGAATGCTACGTATTTGAGAAATCTGTCTACTATGGTCATAAGCGCTTCGCTTAGTTTAGAAGTTTATATTAGTTTTAAGTTTTGAGGTTATAAGGTTATAATGTTGCCATCAGATTGCTTTTTACCACAAGAGGTGACTTTATAACCTTATAACCTTAAAACTCCAGACTAACTGAGTCCCACAATCTCCCCGTCCACATAGTCGATGTGGTTGGCCTGAGGGTCTTTAGGAAGACCAGGCATACGGAGGATGTCGCCGGCAATGGCTACAATCATCTCGGCACCGGCATTGAGCACTACGTCTTTAATCAGAATATTGAAGCCCGACACGGCACCATACTGCTTAGCATCGGCAGAGAAGGAGAACTGCGTCTTGGCAATGCACACGGGGAAGTGAGCCATGCCGTGCTCTTCTGCCAACTTAATGCGCTTGAGGGCAGGCTTGGCGAAAGTCACGCTCGCTGCGCCATAGATGGTCTTTGCCACCTTTTCGATCTTTGTGCGGATGGGATCGTCGTCGGCATAAGTCAGGTGGAGCGGCTTCTGTGAGGGATGACGCTCGATGGTATCTACCACGAGTTGTGCCATGTCCTTACCGCCCTGTCCGCCCTCGGCGTAAGTGCGATTGATGGCGAAGGGCACGCCGAGTTCTGCCTCGCAGTGGTGCTTGAGGAGTTCCATCTCGCTGTCGGTATCGTCCGCGAAGCGGTTGAACACCACTACTACGCTCTGTCCGAAGCCCTGCAGATTCTTCACGTGGCGGTCGAGGTTGGCCAAGCCCTTGCGAAGTCCCTCTTCGTTGGGTTCCTTGATGTGGTCGAGCTCTACGCCGCCGTGCATCTTCAGTCCCTGTGCAGTGGCTACGATGACAGTCAAGTCGGGTTGGAGTCCGCTCTTGCGGCAGAGGATGTTGTAGAACTTCTCTGCACCCAGATCGGCACCAAATCCAGCCTCCGTGATGGTATAGTCAGCATGCGAGAGTGCCATACGGGTTGCCACGAGAGAGTTGCATCCATGAGCGATGTTGGCGAAGGGGCCTCCGTGAACGATGGCGGGTGTATTTTCTGTGGTCTGCACCAGATTGGGCTTGATAGCGTCCTTGAGCAATACCATGATAGCACCTGCCACGCCGAGATCCTTCACTGTGAAGGGTTTACCCTCATAGGTATAGCCCAAGAGGATGTTTTCGATACGGCGGCGGAGGTCGGCCTCATCGCTTGCCAAGCAGAGGATGGCCATCAGCTCTGAGGCTGGTGTGATGTCGAATCCAGCCTGCTGCGTGATGCCATTGGTGGCAGGGCCAAGGCCCGTCACGATAGAGCGGAGCGAACGATCGTTGACGTCGAGCACACGGCGCCACAGGATTTCGCGCAGTCCGAAGCCTTCCTTCTGGTGTTGATAAAGATAGTTATCGAGCAGTGCGGCTATCATGTTGTGAGCCGAGGTGATCGCATGAAAGTCGCCCGTGAAGTGGAGGTTGATACGCTCCATCGGGAGCACCTGAGCATAACCGCCACCTGCAGCACCGCCCTTCATGCCGAAGCAGGGGCCGAGCGAGGGTTCGCGCAGAGCCACACAAGCCTTTTTGCCAATGGCATTAAGGCCAAGGGCGAGACCGATGCTTACGGTGGTCTTACCTATACCAGCGCGTGTAGCGGTAATGGCTGTCACGAGAATGAGTTTACCCTGCTTCTTCTCGTCGATGAGCGAAAGGGGGAGCTTGGCTATGTGCTTGCCATAATGCTCAATGTTTTCGGGGTCAATACCCATTTGGGTGGCTACCTCATCAATGCGCTTCAGCTCTGTGCTGTGTGCAATTTCGATATCTGTCTTCATTGTGGTAAATTATGGGTTGGATGGATAAGTCGAATCTTGTTGTTAAGAAAGGTTTTGTGTTTCTCCCCACAAAATTACTTTATTCTGCTGAGAATGCCAAACTTTGTCTTTGCTTTCTTCTCGTCTCCTCGCGCGCGTGCGCATCAGCGTGTTTTAGGGTGTAATGCCATCACTCTGCCATTGTTAGGGCTTATGTTGTTGATAATCAGAATGTTGTGAGTGTCACTGTCTGCCACCTTGCTCTCATTCTTCCTGCACCATGGGATAATTTTCCCTGCATCGTAGGATAATTTTTCCTGCATCGTAGGATAATTTTTCCTGCACCGTAGGATAATTTTTCTTGTACCGTAGGATAATTTTCTCGGTCAAAGAGGGGAGATTTCCCGATAGGGAAGAGGGATAAAAAGGGGAGGGTGGGGCTCGTCATGCCTCTCTTATGGAAAATCGGCTGAGTGCAAGCAAAAGTGTAGGCAAAGTGTAGGCAAGTCTGGGTTGGTTGCACTTTTGAAACGTTTGATTATAAACGGATTACATGCATATTGTGGGGGATGCAGACTTTTGGGAAGGAAAAAACGAATGATGCGCGCGCGTGCGTAAGGGCAAGAAATGAGGCCCTCATCCGTTCTGTGGGCGACGCGGCTCGCGTCGGCGTCACATAAATTCATTAGATTCTGTGATTTGCGCTTCGCGCTTACTTTGAACATTAATGCTCATTAATCAGACATTAATATTTCACTGAAGTTTTCTCTAAAGAAAGTCGTGTCTTTATCCCGTAGGCATGAGATTGGAAACGTTCATCTTAGTTTCGGATTTAGAATGGGCGGGCTGAAAGCCCAATGAATTCCATAGCCCAAGGCAACGCCTTGGGTAG
>CALEKA010000068.1 GCA_937898715.1 uncultured Prevotella sp. | reverse complement strand
CGAAAGCAAGCTTTCATTGCGTTCGCCTTGCACTATCTTTGCATAAGATAGGCTTCGGCTCAGCAATCCGAAAGCAAGCTTTCATTGCGTTCGCCTTGCACTATCTTTGCATAAGATAGGCTTTGGCTCAGCAATCCGAAAGCAAACTTGATATTCTGCATTCGATTTGCATTATCACACCTATTATAATAAGAGAAACGTAATTTCATACAAATGATAACAGACGACGATAGAATTATTAAAGTGAATATCGAGGAAGAAATGAAATCCTCGTATATTGACTATTCCATGTCTGTGATTGTGGCACGTGCATTGCCTGATGTGCGAGATGGTTTCAAACCCGTGCATCGCCGCATTCTTTATGACATGATGGAGCTGGGTATTACACATGATAAACCCACTCGTAAATCAGCTCGTGTAGTTGGTGACGTACTCGGTAAGTATCACCCGCACGGCGATAGCTCTGTATATGGAGCTTTAGTTCGCTTAGCACAGCCTTGGAACATGCGCTATACTTTGGTAGAAGGCCAGGGTAACTTCGGTTCTATGGATGGTGACTCTGCAGCTGCTATGCGTTATACGGAAGCACGTCTTTCACCCGTGGGTGAAGCTATGATGCAGGATATCGAGAAGGAAACGGTCGATATGGATCGTAACTTTGATAATACACGCGATGAACCAAGCGTGATGCCTACGCGCATACCTAATTTTCTTGTAAATGGTGCAAGCGGTATTGCTGTGGGTATGGCTACGAATGTGCCTACTCACAATCTGGGTGAAGTGATTGATGGTTGTGTGGCTTATATTGATAATCCGGATATTACTGTAGAGGAACTGATGCATTACGTCAAAGCTCCAGACTTTCCTACAGGAGGTTATATCATGGGTATGCAAGGCGTACGTAGTGCTTACGAGACAGGTCGTGGACGCGTGGTGATGCGTGCTAAGACGGATATAGAAAGTGGTCCGCAGCACGATACAATCGTCGTTTCGGAACTCCCTTATGGATTGAATAAGGAAGAGCTCGTGAAGTTTATCGGACAGCTTGCCGCTGAAAAGCGCATTGATGGTATCTCCAATGTGAACGATGAGAGCGATAAGGACGGCATGCGCATTGTAATCGACGTAAAACGCGACTTCAATGCTAATGTGGTACTTAATAAGCTCTATAAGATGACTGCTTTGCAGACTTCTTTCGCCGTAAACTGTATTGCTTTGGTAAAAGGACGTCCGCGCTTGCTGACTCTGAAAGACTGCATCAAGTACTTCGTAGAGCATCGTCAGGAAGTAGTAATCCGTCGTACACAGTACGATTTGCGTAAGGCTCAAGAGCGTGCTCACATCTTGGAAGGACTGATTATTGCTTCGGACAACATTGATGAAGTAGTACGTTTGATCCGTGCTTCAAAGACACCACAAGCTGCTATTGAGGCATTGAAGGAACGCTTCGGTTTGGATGATATTCAGGCTAAAGCAATTGTTGATATGCGTCTTGCTCAGCTCACTAATATCCAGCAAGAAAAGTTGCACGAGGAGTATGCTGAGATTGAGAAGCGAATCGCTTATTACGAACAAATCCTGAGCGATGAGCAACTTTGCCACAAAGTAATGAAGGACGAACTCATCGAAGTGAAGGAAAAGTATGGCGACGAGCGTCGTACTGAAATCTGTCTGTCATCTACAGAGTTTAATCCCGAAGATTTCTATGCTGACGATGAGGTTGTAATTACAATCTCTCATCTCGGCTATATAAAGCGTACACCTCTGAATGAATTCCGTGCGCAAGGTAGAGGCGGTGTTGGCTCAAAGGGTGGCAGTACACGTGACTCCGACTTCATAGAGTATATCTATCATGCCACAATGCACAATACGATGTTGTTCTTTACAGCAAAAGGTCGCTGCTATTGGCTCAAGGTGTACGAACTTCCGGAGGGTGCTAAGAACTCTAAGGGCCGTGCCATACAGAATATGCTGAATATTGATCCCGATGATAGTATCAACGCATGCTTGCACATTCGCAAACTCAATGATGCTGAATTCTGTCAGAGTCATTATGTGATGTTCTGTACAAAGAATGGTATTATAAAGAAGACGTGCTTGACGGAATATTCTCGTCCACGAGCTAATGGTGTCAATGCTATTAATATCTTGGAAGGAGATAAGGTCGTAAGTGTAGTTCTGACTAATGGCTCAGACGAGATAATCATTGCTAATCGCAATGGTCGCGCTATTCGTTTCAACGAAGAAACTGTACGTGCAATGGGTCGTACAGCTACGGGCGTTCGTGGTATTCGATTGGATGAAGATGACGACGAAGTGACTGGCATGATATGTGTGCACGATCCCGAAAAGGAAACTGTACTCGTCGTGAGCGAGAAAGGTATGGGTAAACGTTCGGTTGTAGAAGATTATCGCGTTACCAATCGTGGTGGTAAGGGAGTGAAGACACTCAATATTACTGACAAGACGGGCAAGGTGATAGCTATAAAGGCTGTGACCGATGATGAAGACCTCATGATCATCAATAAGAGCGGTATAACGATCCGCTTGAAGATGAGTTCGGTTAACGTTCAAGGTCGTGCCACACAAGGCAATCGCTTGATCAATCTCGAAAAACGAAACGATGTGATATCAAGTGTATGTCTTGTTCCTACAGAAGATGAGGAAGAAACTGAAGAGACGTCTGTAGAAGGTGGTGAGCAGACTCCCGCCGAAGGAATAGGTGATACCACAACGCAAGCTGAAACTTCGATACAAAACGAAAATCCAACTAATAACGAGTGATAACAAATAACTTTGTCAAGAGAAGTGCTACTACGCTTATGTCGTGGCTCTTCCTCTTGGTAGAGATTATAGTAATTTACTTAAAAACTAATCAAAATGAAAAGAATCTTTCTTTGTTTAGCCGTTTTTGCTGCTTCAGTAAGTGGAGCAATGGCACAAAGCGATCAGCACATTGGCTCCTATAAGGCTAATGATCTCGTGCGCAAAGCAGATGGACTGATGAGCAAACGAGATGGAGACTCATTCGAACAGGCACAGAATCTGTACAAAGAGGCAGAAACAATGCTTGTAGGTGATATAGACGAAGCTAAGACTAAGGGCAAAAACAATAAGGTGGCTTTGCTTTATTTGCAGAATGCTCAACTCCAAAACAAATTGTTGACTCCTGAACTGAATCGTGCTCAGCAGGGAATCCCCTTTGATACATTAGCTTTCTGTACACGCGTAGACAACATTATCAATAGCTTCAACTCTGCCGCTGAGTACAACAAGAAGCCCGATGCTAAGGGTAAGGTAAAGCTTGATCCGTTCGTTACAAACTCTACGAAATTGGGTATTTACTCCATGCTTACCTATTACTACAATTGTGGTGCATTTATGGATGCAATGGGTAAGAAGCAGGAGAGTGTAAACTACTTCCAAAAGTATGTGGATCTTCCTAAGAGTTCGCCTGTGCTGACAGAGGCCGAGGCTGACTCTGTATACAAATCCAATGCGAAGATTTACAGTACAGCTCGTTTCAACCTTGCACTGCAAAACTTCTACTTGAAGAATTGGGATAAGGCTATCGCAGCATGTGATGAGGCTTTGAAGGATACAATCGGAGTGCACGACCTCTACTTGATCCGTATCAACGCTTATGGTGAGAAGAAAGACTCTGTAGCTTGGCAGCAAGCCATTATCGATGCTTACAAGCATACGGGTGAAGAACACTTCATGCAAAATCTGATTTATTATTATATTCAGAACAACAAAATTGATGAAGCTACCCGCCTTTCGGAGAAGTTGGTGAGCGATGATCCTAACAGTAAGATGGCATGGTTTATCAAAGGTGCTATCGAATTGAACGTGAAGAAAGATTACAAGGCTGCCATCGAAAGTTGTGACAAGGCTCTTGCAATCGATCCAAACTTCAAGGATGCTCTATTCAATAAAGGGACGGCTTATATCAATGACATTTACGATCAGACTCACTCCGCACATAGTAAGTTTAAGTATATAGGTACTGGACGTAATATTACGGGTAAGGCTTCAGATGGTTCATACCAGAAGAATAAGGCTATCTACGATAAGGAAGTGGCTTACGTAAAGAGCTATTATACGAATGCTCAGAAGTGCATGGAACGTGTTCGTGAGTTGGCTCCTACTGAAGTAAAGCGTTGGGCTTCTCCCCTTCAAATGGTATACAGCGCTTTAGGTATGAAAGATAAAGCTAAGGAAATGGACGACTTGCTTGATGCAGCCAACAAAGCTTCTGTAGCCCAGTAAGGTATTTAGCAACTATCAATCTTGAGGTTATAAGAATAGATCATGCTCATGAAAGGGTATGGCAGATTCTTATAACCTCAACTTTCAACTTATATACCAAGGCCTCGTTGGGAGGCTATGGTGTAACGTAAACATTCTTCGAAATGAAAAAGTTCTTCTTATTACTTTCTGTCTTCATGTGTCTGACGTGTATGGCTCAAAAGGCTTTTAAACCAGTGACGACGGCATTGAAAGCCAAAAACTATAAGGAGGCATTGCAGCAAATAGGCATGCTCAGAAAAGATTCCCTCTATCGAGAGAATACAAAGCTCTGTGTCTATGCCATTGAAGCTCAGCGTGGACTCAATGATGCTGAGAATATGAAGCTTTACCTAAAACAAAACTATGATACGTTGTCATTTTTCTCAACGACTTACGAAATCGTGAGAGAAGCAATCCGTCTGGACTCTATAGAGAAGAAAATGTTTGAAGAAAGGCAGCAAAAGCCCAAACATACAAAATTTATTATAGATCAATTGCACCGCTATTATCCAAATCTGCAAGCAGCTGTGCGTTTTTTCTATAAAAAGAATAATGCTGGGGAAACGACGAAGTATGCACGTGCGTATCTCGACATCCCAAGCACGCAAATAGGTAAATCAGCAGCATTGTCTCCCCAAAATATAGAGTCGAATGCCGCAATTTATTTGGTGAGCTCATTTGAAAAGAAGGACTATGCAGAGGTCCATCGTTATGAATCAGAGGCAAGGAAAAGCCAACCCTTCCATTTTAAGGTAATAGATGATTTGGCTTATACTGCGCAAGAAGAGAATGATACGGCTACTTATGTAAATCTTCTGACGGAGGGATGGAATGCTTATCCCGACTCGCGGACTTTCTTCTTGAGATTGGCCGATTTTTATAATCAACAAGGAAAATTTGAAAAGGTCATACAATTGGCAGAGAAGCAAATTACATATGATTCAACAGATATAACTGCCTACTTTGCAAAATGCATGGCTCATTATAATATGAAAGATTACAAAGCCTGCATTCAAAGTGCAGAGAATATGCTTTCTGTAGATTCTGTAAATGCTGATGCTCATTACTATATAGGAGCTTCGCTAATGGCAGAGATCGATGCGATGCCAATACCCAATAAGGCTTCATCTTCGGTATATCGCAAGTTCTTGTCAGAGCAACAATCGTTGTACAAGAAGGCGGAAGTGCAACTTGAAATCTATCGTTCGCTTGCACCGCAGGCAAAACAGCAATGGGCTCCTTTGCTCTACAAAGTGTATCTTGCACTTAATAGAGGAAAAAAGTTCGCTGAGATAGAACAGATTATGGAACAATAAAGGCGTGATCCTGTAGAGATTCCCATTTAGGGGATGTAGACGTTATGAATACTTCTCTTACGCTTGAGATTTATTAGTAACTTTGATGCTCTATCGGATTACTTCAATAAAATAAATAGTTTATGTCAGATTTCGTATCTTCTCAAATATTGACAGATGAGCAATGGAGAGAATTCCTTGTTCATCCTGAAAACTTAATGGTTGCATCGCAAAAGTCAGATGAGAGCGTAGCTATTCAGCTCCGTCCGTTGCTTGAAAAAGGCATGGAGGAAGAAACAGCAGAAATAGATGCAATTGCTAACAATCCAGCAACTCCGACATTTGAAAATACAGTAGTAGCGTTGACTCGTAGTGGAAATTTGCTCGATCGGGCAACAACTATTATGTACAACCTGCTGAGTGCGGAAACTAATGACGAATTAGATGAACTATCGAACATGATGGCTGCCAAGCTCTCGGAGCATGGCAATAATATCATGCTCAACGAAAAACTGTTTGCTCGAATTAAGTATGCCTATGAACATGAACTCGGCCAATTGCAAGGTGAGGATATGGCATTGCTTAAGGATGTCTATCAAGATTTCGAACGTTCAGGAGCTAATCTGAGTGGTGAAAGCAAAGAGACGTATCGTAAGTTGTCTAAGGAACTTTCAGAGAAGACGCTTAAATTCTCTCAAAACTTGCTGAAGGAAACTAATAACTTTATATTACACGTAGAGCGTGAAGAAGACCTTGCAGGCTTAGCGGATATGTACAAGGATGCTGCAGCACAGGAAGCTGAAGCGCGAGGCATGAAGGGGTGGGTGTTTACTCTTCATGCACCGAGTTATATTCCTTTCATGACGTTTGCTGATAATCGTCAATTGCGCGAGCGTCTCTATCGCGCATATGGAAGTCGCTGTACGCATGATAATGAGTATAATAACGAAGGTATTGTACGCGACATCGTTAACCTGCGCCGAAAGAAGGCACAACTCCTGGGATATAAGGACTATGCAGATTTCGCTTTGCGCAGGAGAATGGCTCAGGATTCGCAGCATGTGTACAAACTGCTCAACGATCTTATAGACAGTTACCTACCTAAGGCCCAGGAAGAAGTAGCTGAAGTAGAGCGTAGAGCAAGAGAAGAAGAGGGGGAGGAGTTCCAACTTATGCCGTGGGATTTCTCTTACTATAGTCATAAACTGAAGAAAGAACGTTACGACTTCGATTCAGAATGCTTGCGTCCTTATTTTCAACTCGAGAATGTACAAAAGGGCGTATTTGGATTAGCAACGAAGCTATATGGCATTCACTTTGAGGAGAACAAGAATGTTCCAGTATATCAAAAGGATGTAAAGGCTTTCAATGTGATTGACAAAGATGGCTCGTTCTTAGCTACGCTTCTTGTAGACTTCTTTCCAAGAGAAACGAAGAAGGGTGGGGCTTGGATGACGAATTATCGGGAAGAGCATAGCGACGTAGCTTCCAACGTGAAGGTAACGTCTGCAAATTCCTTCCGCCCAGTTGTAAGCATCACGACCAATTTCACCAAACCTACGAAAGACATGCCTTCTTTGCTAAGCATGGATGAGGTTGAAACATTCTTGCATGAATTTGGTCATGCTCTGCATGGAATCTTTGCGATGACGCATTATAAAGCATTGAGTGGAACTTCCGTTTATTGGGATTTTGTAGAGCTTCCTTCACAATTTATGGAGAACTATGCAAGAGAACCAGAATTTTTAAGTACATTTGCTTATCATTATCAGACGCACGAAGCTCTGCCAGAGGAATATATACAACGCCTGATCACCTCAAAGAATTATTTGGCAGCATACTATTGTATGCGCCAAGTGTCTTTTGGATTGCTTGATATGGCATACTATACGCTGAAAGATGATCTAAAGGAAGAAATTAAAGCGTTCGAAGATGCAGCATGGGGAAAAGTGCAGATGCTTCCCTCCGTTGCTTCATCGTGTATGACTGTTCAATTTAGTCATATTATGTCGGGAGGATACGCTGCGGGCTATTATAGCTATAAATGGGCTGAGGTGCTCGATGCGGATGCTTTTTCTCTATTTAAGCAAAAGGGCATTTTTGACCAGCATACGGCTTCAAGCTTCCGACATGACCTCTTGGAAAAAGGTGGCACATTGCCTCCTATGGAGCTTTATAAGAAGTTTCGCGGACAAGCCCCTAGTATAGATGCCCTGCTAAAACGTGATGGACTGAAATGATGAAGTAAGTAGTACCCAAAGAAATAAGAAGAATGGCACAAAATAAGGATAAAGCTTTATTGCTGGACAAACGCTACTTAAGAATGGCAAGGATATGGGCGGAAAACTCCTATTGTACTCGCCGACAAGTGGGGGCGCTTATCGTGAAGGATAAGATGATTATCAGTGATGGCTATAATGGCACTCCTTCTGGATTCCCCAATGTATGTGAGGGCGAAGATGGGCTGACAAAGCCTTGTGTGCTCCATGCAGAAGCCAATGCGATCACGAAAATAGCCCGTTCGGGAAATAATTCCGATGGCGCTACGCTTTATGTAACGGATGCTCCCTGTATAGAATGTGCCAAACTGATTATTCAGGCAGGTATTAAAAGAGTCGTTTATGCGCGAAGCTATAGGCTAACAGATGGCATAGAACTTCTGAAAGAAGCAAAAATCGTAGTGGAGCATATCGTGCCAGAGGAGTGATTATAACGATAAGCATCATGACAGATGCTATAAGAGGTTTTATAATAGAAACATGATCAAACATAATAAGAGTCGTTTCATGCCGCTCATGGTTTCCTTGGGTGTGATAGTTGGCATATTGCTTGGTAGCTTTTTTGCCAATCATTATTCAGGAAATCGCTTGAGCATTATCAATAATTCAAGTAATAAAATTCTTGATTTATTTCATCTGATAGATGACCAATACGTTGACTCTGTCAATATACCCGATTTGGTCGAAAAGTCAATGCCTCAGATCTTGAAGGAATTGGATCCTCACTCCACTTACATTCCCGCTTCAAAAGCAGAAGAATCAATGCAGGATCTGAAAGGAAGCTTCTCTGGCATTGGAGTACAGTTTACCATTTTCAAGGATACAATCCGTGTTGTAAAAGTGGTAAAAGGTGGTCCTTCTGAAAGTGTGGGCATCTTGGCTGGCGATCGCATCGTGAATATAGATGGTAAAACGTATGTGGGGGATACGATAAGTAGTGATGGCGTTATGCGCAAACTTAAGGGCGAGAAAGGCTCTATAGCGAAGTTGGGCATTAAGCGAAGCGGACAGTCACGCTTACTCAGTTTCAATATAGTTAGAGGTGATGTGCCCATCAAGACCGTGGATGCAGCTTATTCGGCAGCACCTGGTGTAGGCTATATGCGCATAACAAGCTTTGGAGATACTACTTTCTCAGAGTTTATTGCTGCTTTGTCAAAGCTTTATAATGAGAATGCGCGAGGCCTTATTATCGACCTCCGCGGTAATCCGGGCGGATACATGGAAACAGCCGTGATGATGGCCAATGAGCTCCTTCCTAAGAATTCTCTAATAGTATATACAGAAGGTCGTAAGTCTCCACGTAAAGAATATAAGGCAGATGGAAGAGGGGCTTTCCAGAAACTTCCCCTTGTCGTATTAGTAGATGAAACTTCTGCTTCTGCAAGTGAGATCTTCGCTGGCGCTATACAAGACAATGATCGTGGCACGATTATTGGTAGACGTACCTTTGGTAAGGGATTGGTGCAAGTCCCTATCGAGTTCCCTGATGGCTCTATGCTCAGACTGACTACGGCGCGTTATTACACGCCATCAGGAAGATGCGTTCAGAAACCCTACAAACCAGGTGATGAAGAGGACTACGCAGCCGACCTTCTGCTCAGAGCAGAACATGGAGAATACTTCTCTGCTGATAGCATTCGCATATCGGGCGAAAAATATAAGACTCGGTTAGGTCGCATCGTTTATGGCGGAGGTGGTATCGTACCTGATATATTTATACCTCGCGATACGTTGGGCATTACTTCATATTTCAAGGATGCTTATTTGGGTGGACTGCTATTCCAATATGCATACGACTTCGTTGATGCTAATCGTAAAGCTCTCACTGATTGTGACGACTTGACTTCAATATCAACTTTTTTGGCAAAGAAAGATTTGGCGGAGGGCTTTGCAATATTTGCTGAGAAGCTCGGACTGAAGAGGCGTAACTTAATGATACGACAGTCACATCAGTTGCTTGTCAGATACATCTCTTCTGCGATCATCGGTGATATACTCGACGATAGTGAATCTGTGGAGTACGCGAATGAATCGGATCCAGCTGTACAAAGAGCTATTAAGACTCTGAGTGAAGGAAATGCTTTCCCGAGTCTAAAATCGAATGTAGATAAACGCATGCAAGCTTTGGCGGGATTCAGAAATCATTGGATACAAATGACGTTCTATCGTCCTGTAATACCAATGTGCCAACCTCTGACTATTCCTTCTAATTCCAACTATGCGTGCGAGGTGTACGCAAGAAGCGTTCAATACAACATTCTCGCATTATGCTATCGAAATCCAATCTTCGCTTGGCTGTAAAGCAACAAATAAAGCGGATGACGGCAGATGATAAAGAGCATGCCTCGCAGCAGATATTACGCTTATTAGAAGTACATCCGCAATTTCAAAGAGCTCATACTGTAATGCTTTTTTATTCTCTTCCCGACGAGGTAAATACGCATGGGTTTATTCAGAAATGGGCTACTCATAAACGTATTCTTCTGCCGCGAGTTGAGGGTGATGATATCATTCCGTGTGAGTATTCAGAAGATAAACTTACACAAGGCGCTTATGGTATCATGGAACCCGAAAGAATACCAGCGTTGGCTTCAAATGTGAATCTCATAGTTGTTCCTGGAGTTGCCTTCGACTATAGCGGAAATCGCTTGGGCAGAGGTAAGGGCTATTACGATAGATTCCTCTCACAAGAGAGTTGGCGCTCTGTGCCCAAAATAGGTATCTGCTTCCCTTGTCAGCTGTTGGAATGTGTGCCAACTGATTCACACGATATTCGAATGGACGATGTCATTGGAACATTCGAGAGCCGGTAAGAAGCATACAGTAAAAAGTATGAATAGAGTGAAGCCCTCTCATCATGTATGCAAGAGAGTCCTTCCTCCACCATAAAAGAGCAAAACGACATAGATTACATCAGAATCAGATGTAAATTGTAATAGGCAAGCTGCAAAGTAAGTCTCAACAAACTACACAAAAGGCCCTCGCTAAGAGAGTCATAACATTATGCAAAATCAATCACCATATAGTCCATTAGATCTGATATTTGGCACTTTCACTGACGAGAGAGGAACACTGACGATCTGTCTATCGAAGAATCAAGAAAAGCTTCCTTTTCAGATTGGACGCGTTTTTTGGA
Source organism: uncultured Prevotella sp. (assembly GCA_937898715.1). GTDB lineage: Bacteria > Bacteroidota > Bacteroidia > Bacteroidales > Bacteroidaceae > Alloprevotella. The sequence goes on along the minus strand of CALEKA010000068.1, from coordinate 3,395 downwards.
TTACTGATGTGCCAAAGCATGCAGTTCGCGGATGTCATGCTCATCGTAAATGCTATGAAGCTTTAGTGGCGGTACATGGTAGTTTTAAAGTACGCTTAGACGATGGAATGCATCCAGCACAAGAAGTCGTGCTTGACCAAAAAGATAAAGGGCTCTTAATACCTCCTATGCTATGGTGTGAGATATATGATTTCTCAGACGATGCGGTATGTCTTTGCATAGCTTCTGGAGACTATGATAAAGAAGGCTATGTCAATAATTACGAGGAATTCAAACAATACAAGATTTAGCAATTCTATATGAACTGGCAGATTACCCCATATAATGAATCATTGGAGATAGAGTGGAACTCTGTAGTAGATCAGTCAAGACAGGGTACATTCTTATTCAATCGTGCATATATGGATTATCATGCAGATCGGTTTCGTGATGAATCGCTTGTAGTTACTGATGATAAGGGACGTACATTTGCGCTCTTTCCTGCTTGTAGAATGCCAGGTAAGGAGTCAGCTGTATCTTCTCATGCGGGACTCACTTATGGTGGTATGCTCACTCTCTCGCAAGTGTCTGCAGAGGCTATGCTGGAAATGTTTCAGTCTATCACACATTATTATGCGATGCAAGGCTTTACAACATTGCATTATAAGCCTATGCCTTATATTTACCACCAATATCCAAGCGAAGAAGACCTTTATGTCTTGTTTCGCCTTGGAGCACAATTAGAATCTCGTGCGATATCATCAGTCATAGATCTATTAGCTCCTTATCCATTTAGCGAATTGAGACGTCGCAAAGTGCGTAAGGCTGAAAAGACGTCGTCGTTGCTCTATGTAGAAGGCACAGACCACTTAGAATCTTTTTGGCATGTGCTCGACAGTGTGTTGACTACTCGGCACAATGTTCATCCCGTTCATACACTTGATGAAATTCGATTGCTGATAAGCCGTTTTCCAGAAAATATCAAACTCTGCACGGCATGTATGGCTGATCATCCAGAACACGTCATAGCAGGCTGTCTGCTTTTCATAACCAAAAGTGTTTGTCATGTGCAATATATAGCTTCTGGTGATGTTGGTAGAAATTGCGGTGCATTGGATTGGTTGTTTGCGAGAGTTATTGGCGAAATAAGGAAAGCTCATCCGCAAATTAGATATTTTGATTTTGGAATCTCTACAGAACGTGGAGGAACTTTCCTTAATCAAGGGCTCATCTTTCAGAAAGAAGGATTCGGAGGACGTGGTGTATGCTATGATTCTTATCAGATTCCTCTCTCTAAGAATTGAGTCATTGATGACGCTTTAACCACCACTTACATATATAATTATTAGTACAATCTAACAGCAAATGATACCATTCTTGCCATTAGGCGCAATCAACGAAACTTACCAGCCAGCGCTTTCTGAAGCAGCATTGCAAGTGATTCAGAGAGGTTGGTACCTGCAAGGCGAAGCTACGAAAACGTTTGAACAAAGTTTTTCTCGTTTCGTCGGTGCACGTTATTGTGTGGGAGTGGGTAATGGTTTAGATGCGCTCACGCTTTCTCTTATGGCTCTGAAGCTACAGAACCATTGGGGTGATGATGCAGAAGTAATTGTGCCCGATATGACGTTTGTTGCGACTGCACAAGCGGTGGTGAGAGCAGGAATGATTCCTATATTTGCTGATGTAGATGATGATGCACTTCTTACTCCTTGTTTGGCAGAACAAGTATTGTCGTCGAATACGCGCGCTGTCATCCCTGTCCATCTATATGGCAAGGCTGCAGATATGGACGCATTTGCAGCATGGGCAGATGAGAGGCATGTAATTCTTCTTGAAGATGCAGCGCAAGCTCATGGCGCATTTTCGGGTAAAAAGAGAGTAGGAAGTACGGCAAAGGTTTCTGCCTTTAGCTTCTATCCAGGTAAAAACTTAGGTGCTTTGGGTGATGGTGGAGCTGTTACTACTGATGATGAGGATATTGCCCACGCTGTACGCACCTTAGCCAATTATGGTGCAGATAGGAAGTATCATCATATCGTACAGGGACTAAATTCGCGTTTAGACGAAATGCAAGCAGCCATGCTGAGTGTAAAACTTCCAAGACTTGATCAAGACAACCAACATCGCCAGCACATTGCCTCAATCTATGCCCAGCATATAGACAATCCTCTCGTAAAGGTGCCTTATCAAGGCGATACGGTGCACAGCGTATTTCATATTTATCCTTTACGTTGCAGCGAGAGAGAACGTTTGCATGAATTCCTTCAATCAAAAGGCATACAGACTTCCTGCCATTATCCATTGACTCTTTCCCAACAGCCCATATTTGAGACTTCCGACTGCCGTACACCTCATGCTCGAGAATGGGCACGAACGCAAATAAGCTTACCTATTAGTCCTATTATGACGGAAGAAGAAGCCTTGATAACGTGTGAGGCTATCAATCAGTTTAATCTATAACCCCCATACAACATGACTCTTGATATATTGATTTGTTCGCTCAACAAGGGCATCGTGCGTATCCAAGACGTTCTGTTGCCTCCTCGAGATGACATACACTATGTAGTATCTTACCAGTATACCGATGAACGCTATCTCGATCTCATTCCCAAAGGCTTGACAGCCCGTGAAGACGTCACTATATATACGTATAAAGGGCAAGGACTTTCAGCTAATCGCAACTTGGCATTAGACAAGGCCACGGCAGATATTGTGATGTATGCTGATGATGATGCACATCTTTTGCCTCAAACTCCAGAGATTATCTTTAAGCATTTTGCTGAAAATGATCGTCTTGACGTAGCCTTCTTCTGTGCGTCTACTTATACTGGAAAACCTCTGAAGACTTATCCCTCAGAAGATTTCGACGTATATGCCATGCCTACAGAATATACCATTTCTGCCCTTGAAATGGCATGTCGTCGTACAAGTGTGCAAGGTAAGATACGCTTTGATGAGCGCTTTGGCTTAGGCACACAGTTTCTTACCTGTGGAGAAGAAGAAGTATGGCTTGAGGATGCATTGCGAGCAGGCTTACACATGCATTACTTCCCTGAGAAGATTGTCGAAACGAGTACTATGCTGAAGAAGTCGCTTATTTATGTAGATGCAGGTGTACAAAGAAGCCGTGGCGCTATCTCTTATTACAAATATGGAGCAACGGCTTGGTGGAAATGCCTATGCTACGCTATGGAAAGTACGCGTAAAGGGTATACCCATTTCCTCCCCTTTATGCGTCATCTGATGGAGGGCATTGCTTATATGAAGCGTACTAAGAAATAGTCTTGTTTTCTAAGAAGTATTTGCAGGTAAAACCATAAGGCGGCTCTCTCATTAAGTGATAGATTGCCGCCTTATTCTAGTACGCTCGGCATGAGCATTATCTAACGGGTGCAAGTCCCGAGTAAGCCCTA
>CALEKA010000067.1 GCA_937898715.1 uncultured Prevotella sp. | reverse complement strand
ATAACCTCAAAACTTCAAACAAACTTTATAACCTAATAACCTCAAAACTTCAAACAAACTTTATAACCTAATAACCTCAAAACTTCAAACTAACCTAATAACCTCAAAACTTAAAACTACCACATTCCTTTGTGCCTTAAAAACTCTCCTTAATTGTGAAAAAACTGCACGTTTTCTTCACACACGTTGGATTAAATCTCAAAAAAGATTTATACCGTGCATGGTTTACGATAAAGAGTATGCAGCATTCGGAGTAAACATCGTATATTTGCTATGCAATCTCAGCAAAGCATCATTACAAGCGGTTTTATGAATAAAGTTCTGCTCATATTATCCTCTCTTCTGCTGCTCACCTCGTGTGCTGAACAGTACAACATCGCAGGCAATTCCAACATACCTTGCCTGGATGGACGTATGCTGTATTTGCGCGTATCCTCATCGGATGGCGAAAAGGTGCGCACAATTCAGCAGACTGTTTCGGTGTGTCTCGACTCATGCAAGGTGGTGCACGGAAAGTTCAACTTTGAGGGCGATGTAGACTCTACCATGATGGCGATGATCTACACCGGCAATCAATGTGTGATGCCGCTCGTATTGGAAAACGGAAGAATCAGCATACAAGTGGACAATGCCACGCAGAGCGTGACGGGCGGACCACTCAACGATCGACTATACAAATTCTTCAAGAAGCGTAGCCGCTTGGACAACGAGATGTGGGAACTACAGCGCCAGACCATGCAGCTCATGCGCGATGGCTATTCTCCCACCGAAGTGCAAGAGCGAGTAGGGAAAAAGTTAGCCCACCTCAATAAGCGCACCGAAGACTTAGAGACAAAATTCGTGATGGACAATTACACCAACGTGTTAGGCCCCGGATTCTTCCGCATGCTATGCAGCCAATATCCCACACCCATCATGACGCAGCAGATCAGTCGTATCATCAACTCTGCACCCTCACACTTTCTCAACGATCCCTTCGTAAACGCTTATGTGCGTCAGGCTCGCGCCAGAATGATGCTGCAGCAAGCATCGGCCGAGTGATGAAATAGTAAAATCTGCCTAATAGCGGCAATCCTTCAATGCAAGTGGCAGAAACGCTGAGAAGAAGATTATAAACGAGAAGTTTTTAATAGGTAATTTTCTCATACAAGCAAGTTTGACAAGGAAACTAAGCGCAAATAATACAGCGCTATAGGAGCCTTGTCAAACTTTTTTTGTGTCTTTATGCCCCTAATAGCTTAGGAAAGCAATAAACTTCTGTCATAATCCCTTTGCGTATGCTATAAAAATCGTACATTTGCAAGGCAAGGGCGAACAAGCTCACCGCAGATATCGGCCTCGCATGATATAAATACGCAATACTATGACAGCTACCGAACAGACCTATCAGCAGATAGAAAGAGCCCTAAGAAAAGCGGCTTCCAAATTTCCACAACAGGCAGAAAACCTGCCCCTGACCGACCTATATCTGCAAGTGAAACAGGAAAGCGGCGAACTCCTTGTGTTTGATGACGATGACCATGAGTTGACGCGTTGCGTAGTGGAAGAGTGGATAGGCAATAACGATGAACACTTCTATCAAGCCGTGCAGCCCATTCTTCAGCATGCTATCGAGCGCATTAAAGATGTGACCGAACACGTGGCAGTGCTCAAGCCCTACTCCTATGTGCTTATGGGAGAAGATCGTGAGACGTTGGCAGACCTCTACCTCGTAGACGACGAGACTATCTTGATCAGTGGCGAACTCATGCAAGGACTCGAGCAGGACCTTGAATCGTTCTGGGAAAATCTATCAAAAGAATAATCGGACAACCTCATCACCTAAAAACTACAAACTTCAAACTCAAAAAAAGTATACTCCCCATGAATATATCAAAATATGTAGCTATGGCGGGCATGTTGCTCGCTACGCACCTCGGTATGCAGGCCGCAGAACCGCTACACCTCGTTCCGCTTCCCGCGAAAGTGACGCAGGGAACGGGACACTTCGTGTTTGGAAAAAGCTTGAAAGCATCGACCGACGCTTATGAAGGCGATAGCATCGCATGGGTGCTCTCACGATTCGGAAAAAACTTTCAGCAGACCACAGGTACCTCATTGAAGCAAGTAAAGAAGGGCGGTGCGCTTCAGCTGAAACTCAACTCCACACTTGCTCCCGAAGCTTACAAACTCTCAGTCAGCGAAAAGCAAATCAAGGTAGAGGCATCGCGTCCAGCAGGCTTCTTCTATGCCCTGCAGTCGCTTCAGCAGCTGCTCGCTTCACGCTCGGTCATGGCAGGCATCGCAGCCCCCGATTCAATAAAGGGATGGTCGCTGCCAGTAGTAGAGATAGAGGATGCTCCCCGATTCGGTTGGCGCGGATTCATGCTTGATGAAGGACGACATTTCTTCGGAAAAGAAGAGGTAAAGCGCATCCTTGATATGATGGCAGCCTACAAGATGAACCGCTTTCATTGGCACCTGACCGAAGATCAAGGATGGCGTATCGAAATCAAGAAATATCCCAAACTCACCGAGGTGGGAGCATGGCGACAAAGCAAAGTGCTCGGTTGGGGCGATACCAAGCCCGACGGACAGCGCTATGGAGGGTATTACACGCAGGAAGACGCACGCGAAATCGTAAAGTATGCTCGCGACCGATTCATCGAAGTGGTGCCCGAAGTTGACATTCCCGGACATTCTCAAGCCGCAGTAGCAGCTTATCCCGAGTTCTTGGCCTGCGATCCGCAAAATCAGCACGAAGTATGGCTCTATCAAGGCATGTCGAGCGATGTGATCAACGTGTCCAATCCGCAAGCCGTAACGTTTGCCAAGGACGTAATCGACGAGCTGACCGATATATTCCCCTTCAACTATATTCATTTGGGCGGCGACGAGTGTCCCGTGCAGAAGTGGAAAGCAAATGCCGATTGCACAGCACAACTTAAGACGCTCGGTTCCGACAACTACCGCGACCTACAAATCAACTTCTATCGCCAACTCAAGGACTATATAGCCACGAAGCCTCAAAGCCGTCAACGCAAGTTGATATTTTGGAACGAAGCACTTCATGGCAACACCGCTCCACTGGGCAAAGACTTTACAATCATGGCATGGATAGGCGCCGACGCTGCCGCTCGCGATGCCGTTGGACGTGGACTCACCACAATCCTTACGCCACAGATTCCTTATTATATCAACCGCCGACAAAGCAAAGATCCTAACGAACCACGCTCACAGGGCCATGGCACCGAAACGCTCGAAGCCGTATACAATTACGTGCCGATGAAGAACGTCCCCACCGCTCAGCAGCCACAATACCTTGGCGTGCAAGCCAACTTCTGGACTGAGTGGGTCGAGACATCCTCCGTCTTGGAATATCTCATGTTTCCTCGCCTTGCTGCTGTGGCAGAAGCAGGATGGACACCACAAGAGCTTCGCAACTATCCCGACTTCCTGCAGCGTATGCAACTTGAGCCTTCTTTCTATCAAGCCAAAGGCATCAACTACGGCAAACATGCCTTTACAGGCAAATAAAATAATAAAGAAAACTCTTAAGCTCCTTAACGGTAAGATACGTTAAGGAGCTTTTTCAGTAGTATGCTCGGCATGAGCGTTATGTAATGGTAAGCGACTTCGTCTCTGTCAAACATTGTCTTCCTATCTGCTGAATGTCTATTTCCTGTTTGACGAACATCATCTTTGGCTTTACCGAAGGCCATCGGCAGCTCTGCCGAAGGCCATCGGTAGCTCTGCCGAAGGCCATCGGCAGCTTTACCAAAGGCCATCGGTAGCTCTGCCGAAGGCCATCGGCAGACGGCGAAAAGATAATCCTTGGACGAGATGAAGATATTCTGAAGACGGTTGGGGAGTTTTTTATAGAAGCATGAAGACCAATGGCTGCTCATATCCGCCCCCTGTGCACACTCTCTTTATGCCTTAAATAAATTGCATATTCATGAGGAAAATGCGCATATTGTAACAGAAAAACAGAAAAAAAGAAAGATTTTGTTGCATTTTGTATGCGTGTATTGGATAAATGTTTACATTTGCAATTCAAAATAACAACAAGATAGTAATCTGTAAGCGGCGGTACGCTCATTCATAAAGGGGCGCATCACAGCTATTTGACATAAACGTCCCAATAGTTATGAAAATACAGTTGCGTAGTGCATTCAGCACTGAGGGCCGAAGAATGGCCGGTGCCCGTGCCCTGTGGATGGCAGCGGGAATGAAACGTGAACAGTTTGGCAAGCCAATTATAGCCATAGCCAACTCCTTTACACAGTTCGTCCCCGGACATACTCATCTGCACGAAGCCGGTCAGCTCGTGAAGCAAGAAATAGAAGCCCTCGGATGTTATGCTGCAGAGTTTAATACCATAGCAATCGACGATGGTATAGCCATGGGACACGATGGCATGCTCTACTCGCTCCCCTCACGTGATATCATAGCCGACTCTGTGGAGTATATGGTACAGGCTCACAAGGCCGACGCTTTGGTGTGCATCTCCAATTGCGATAAGATCACGCCGGGTATGCTGATGGCAGCTATGCGCTTGAATATTCCTACTATTTTTGTGAGCGGCGGTCCTATGGAAGCAGGTCGGTATGGCGGACAAAACGTCGACTTGATCACGGCGATGATTAAGGGAGCCGATACTTCCGTAAGCGATGAAGAACTGGCTGAAGTAGAGAAGCGCTCCTGTCCTGGCTGCGGAAGTTGCTCGGGCATGTTTACCGCCAACTCTATGAACTGCCTTACAGAAGCCCTCGGCCTTTCTCTCCCCGGCAACGGAACGATACTGGCCACTCACGTGAATCGTCGCGAACTCTTCAAGCAGGCAGCACACCAAATCGTAACCAATGCTCTCAACTATTATGAGAAGGGCGACACGACCGTGCTTCCGCGATCTATTGCCACACGTCAGGCATTCCTCAATGCTATGACGCTCGACATCGCTATGGGTGGATCGACTAACACTGTGCTCCACCTCTTGGCTGTTGCCAACGAAGCAGGCGTAGACTTCAAGATGAATGATATCGACCAGTTGAGCCGCCACGTGCCGTGCTTATGCAAACTTTCGCCCAATACGCAGCGCTACTCCGTGCAGGAGTGTAACCGCGCTGGAGGTGTGCTCGGTATTCTTGGCGAATTGGCTAAGGGAGGGCTGCTCGACCTTACAGCACGTCGCGTTAACGGCACGTCGCTCAAAGAAGATATAGACAAATATAGCATCACAAATAGCGAGATCACTCCCGAAGCAAAGCGCATCTATAGCAGTGCGCCTGGAGGAAAGTTTAGCACAGAAATGGGGTCGCAAGACCGCACTTACCAGACGCTCGACGACGATCGTGCTACGGGTTGCATACGCGACCTCGAACATGCTTATACGAAGGATGGTGGTTTAGCCGTACTCTTCGGCAATATTGCTAAAGATGGCTGTGTGGTCAAGACGGCAGGTGTAGACGAGAGCCTGTGGCACTTCGAAGGCCCGGCACGTGTGTTTGATTCACAAGATGAAGCCTGCAAGGGTATCTTGGGAGGCAAGGTGCAAGCTGGCGATGTAGTGGTCATTACCCACGAAGGTCCGAAGGGTGGTCCGGGTATGCAAGAAATGCTTTACCCCACCTCTTATATAAAGAGCCGCCATCTGGGCAAAGCTTGTGCGCTGATTACGGATGGCCGCTTCTCGGGTGGCACATCGGGCTTGAGCATTGGTCATATCTCGCCCGAGGCAGCAGCAGGTGGCGCTATTGGCAAGATCGTAGATGGTGATATCATAGAAATAGATATTCCTTCGCGCAGCATCAGCGTTCATCTGACCGATGAAGAATTGGCTGCACGCCCCATGCGTCCGTTGCAGCGCCATCGTGAAGTGAGCAAAGCGCTCCGTGCTTATGCTTCTATGGTGAGCAGCGCCGATAAGGGCGGTGTGCGCGAAATCTAATATAGAATTCTATTCTCTCATTGAGAATCTCGATAAGTACGCTGCGAATACATCGCTTATATATATAAATGCCTATACATATATATAATGTGTATATATATAATGCGTGTATCGTAGTAATATCATTGCAGATGTTGTGCTAAGAGCTTGCTCCGTTAAGAGTCAATACTCCACTTGTAGCAAACACAGCAACTAAACGAACCTAAACGAACATGACGCAAAACGATGATAAAATAAAGCAGCAATTGGCTGCAATGACAGGCGATACTAATCTGACAGGTGCCGAGATCTTGATGCGTGCACTCCTTGATGAGGGCGTATCGACATTGTTTGGTTATCCTGGTGGAGCCATTATGCCCGTTTATGACGCACTCTACGATTATCGTGATCGCTTAAACCATATCCTCGTACGCCACGAGCAAGCCGCAGCTCATGCTGCAGAGGGCTACGCTCGTGTGAGTGGTAAGACAGGTGTGTGCATCGTCACGAGCGGACCGGGTGCTACCAATACCATTACGGGAATAGCCGATGCCATGGTCGACAGCACGCCTATCGTAGTAATCATGGGCCAAGTAGGTGCTAAGATGCTTGGTACGGATGCTTTCCAGGAATGCGACGTGGTCGATGTAACGCAGCCTATCAGTAAGTGGGCATACCAGATACGTTCGGCCAAGGATGTGGCATGGGCTGTACATCGTGCTTTCTATATTGCAGGAAGCGGTCGTCCAGGTCCCGTTGTGCTCGACTTTACTAAGAATGCTCAAGTAGAGAAGGCTGACTATGTGCCGGGTACGATAGACTTTATTCGTAGCTATGTGCCCGTACCTCCCACGGAGCGTCAAAGCATCATCGAAGCAGCCGAGCTCATTAATCAGGCTAAGCGCCCGCTCGTATTGGTAGGTCAGGGTGTAGAACTTGGCGATGCAAGTGAAGAATTGAAGACTTTTATCGAAAAGGCTGGCCTTCCCGCTGGCTGTACCTTGCTCGGACTTTCAGCTCTCCCCTCACAGCATCCGCTCAATGTGGGCATGCTCGGCATGCACGGCTCGCTCGGTGCAAACAAGAAGACGCAAGAATGCGATCTGCTAATCGCTGTAGGTATGCGTTTCGACGACCGCATTACGGGCAATCTCGCTACCTATGCCAAGCAGGCCAAGAAGATACATTTCGACATAGATCCCTCTGAGATTAATAAGAATGTAGAGGTCGACGTCGCTGTGCTCGGCGATTGTAAGGAAACACTTCGCGAGGTGACCGAACTCTTGCATGAAAACAATCATAACGATTGGCGTGAAAGCTTCCGCCAATGGGATGAACAAGAATCGTCGGTCGTTATCGAACCGCAAATTCATCCCACAGACGGACCGCTCCGTATGGGCGAGGTAGTACGCAAAGTCACAGAGCATACCGACGACAAAGCCGTCCTCGTGACCGATGTAGGTCAGAATCAGATGATGGCAGCGCGCTACTTCCGTTTCTCCCAGAAGCGAAGCATCGTGACCTCGGGTGGTATGGGAACGATGGGGTATGGTCTGCCCGCAGCTATAGGCGCCACATTGGGCGCTCCAGATCGTGATGTGTGTCTCTTCCTTGGCGATGGCGGATTGCAAATGACCATCGAAGAGCTTGGCACTATCATGGAACAGCGAGCTCCGGTAAAGATCATCCTGCTCAACAACAACTATTTGGGCAATGTACGTCAGTGGCAGCAACTCTTCTTCCACCGTCGGTATTCATTTACGCCTATGATGAATCCCGATTATGAGAAGATAGCCGAAGCTTACGACATACCCGTGCTCACCGTAACCGATCGTGATAAGCTCGACGAGGCTATCGACACGATGCTCCATACTCCTGGTCCATTCTTGCTCCAAGCAGCCGTACTCGAAGAAGACAACGTATTGCCCATGTGCTGTCCCGGACATGATGTGGACGATATGATGTTGGAGATATAAACACAAGACGCGAAAGATATATGACAGACATTTCAGCAGATAAGAATGACTTGACACTCTATACCATCATCGTATTTTCCGAAAACCTTGCCGGTGTGCTCAATCTGGTGACCAACGTCTTCACGCGTCGCCAACTCAACATTGAGAGCCTCAACGTGTCGGCATCAGGCATAGAGCATGTCCATCGTTACACCATTACGACCTATACCGACGAACACACGGTACAGACCTTGGTGAAACAGCTCGAGAAGAAAATCGATGTGATTCAAGCGCAATACTTCACGAGCGATGAGATCTTCGTAATGGACCAAGCTCTTTACAAGATCGCTACGGCTCGACTCATCGAAAATCGCAACATATCCAAGGCCATCCGCCAGTTTGATGGCAAAATCGTAGAAGTCAATTCCACCTACGCCATCGTATCGAAGGAAGGACTTCCCGAGGAAACGATGGAACTATACAAGCGATTGAAAGACTTTGGCTGCATCCTGCAGTACGTCAGTTCGGGTGTAGTGGCAGTGACCAAGAGCCGTCGTGAAGAGTTGACCGAATTCCTCGAACTTCGCGAAGAAACTAAGCGCTTGCAATCCAACAACTCAGATATTTAAAAATCATACACAGTATAACTCAACGAAGGCAGATTGCCCATCAGGCATAATAACAATAAGTCAAGTGAGTGATTAGCCTCCACAAAAAACTAAAAAAGATATGGCACAATTGAATTTTGGCGGTGTTGTAGAAGAAGTTATAACCCGCGAGGAGTTCCCTTTGGAAAAGGCACGTGAAATCTTGAAGAACGAAACAATTGCCGTATTAGGTTATGGCGTACAAGGTCCTGGTCAGGCATGCAACCTGCGCGATAATGGCTTCAACGTCATCGTAGGCCAGCGTCAGGGCAAGACCTTTGAGAAGGCAAAAGCTGATGGTTGGGTACCTGGTGAAACACTCTTCTCACTCGAAGAAGCTGCCGAAAAGGGTACTATCATCTGCATGCTCCTCTCTGATGCAGCTCAGATGCAGCTCTGGCCTTCTATCAAGAAGCACCTCACTGCAGGTAAGACGCTCTACTTCTCACACGGCTTCGCCATCACTTGGAACGATCGTACAGGCGTAGTTCCTCCTGCCGATATCGACGTAATCATGGTAGCACCTAAGGGTTCAGGTACGTCACTCCGCACCATGTTCCTCGAAGGTCGTGGTTTGAACTCATCTTACGCTGTATATCAGGACGCTTCAGGTCATGCCACCGACAAGGTATTGGCATTCGGCGTAGGTATCGGTTCTGGTTACATGTTCAAGACCGACTTCAAGCGCGAGGCAACCAGCGACCTTACTGGTGAACGTGGTTCATTGATGGGTGCCATCCAGGGCTTGTTCTTGGCTCAGTATGAGACCCTCCGTGAGAATGGTCACACTCCTTCTGAGGCATTCAACGAGACCATCGAAGAGTTCACCCAGTCACTCCTCCCCATGGTAGGTAAGAATGGTATGGACTGGATGTATGCCAACTGCTCTACTACTGCTCAGCGTGGTGCACTCGACTGGATGGGCCCGTTCCACGATGCCATCAAGCCCGTTATGCAGAAGCTCTATCACAGCGTAGTGACTGGCAACGAAGCACAGATCTCTATCGACGCCAACTCTAAGCCCGACTACCGTGTAGGCCTCGAGAAGGAACTTCAGGCTCTCCACGATAGCGAAATGTGGCGTGCTGGCGAAACCGTTCGTAAGCTCCGTCCTGAGAACAACTAATCCCTCTGCGTTTAGCTAAGAGATTAAGGCTAAAATACAAAGCGGAATCGACGCTTCTTCTCGTAAGAAAAGTTTGTGTCGGTTCCGCTTTTTTGTGTTCTATTGAACGTGAAAGTGGTTTTTAGATTTGCGCTTCGCGCGTTCTTTTGAACATTAATGACCATTAATTGTCCGTTAATTAACTCATTAATTATTAGATTTGCGCTTCGCGCGTTTTTTCTGAACATTAATGGCCATTAATTAGTCATTAATTGAATCATTAATTCTTTGCAAACAAGGAATAATTAATGGATCAATTAATGGACAATTAATGGTCATTAATGTTCAGACAAACGCGCGAAGCGCAGCTTATTGCAGATGACGTTATCAGTTGTCGTCCATATTGCTCCAAATGGGATTCTTATAATCATCACGTTTGTCTGAAAGCGCGTTGCCGCCCCCCTTCGTCATGTCGTTTCGCAGGCTTTGCGTAAGCATAACGCCCTCTTCGGCGTAGAGGTTGATGGCGATGGCAGAGGGCTTGGTATATTGTCTTTTCATTTTGTAGTCAGTGTTAGAGTGAGTTTTATTTTACGATGATCTTCTTTCCTTGCTGGATGTAGATGCCAGCTTTCTTAGCGTTGTCTACACGGCGTCCGCTCAGGTCGTAGATGGGAGCATTGTTGCTGATTGCAGTCTGTACTTGGCTTATGCCAGTTACATTGCCAAAGTTGAATGAAAGAGACTGTGCTGCAGTGTTTGTAGAAGCTGCCACGAAGTAAGCTTTGTTGGCATTGATCGTATTGTCTGTACCATCGAGCAAGAAAAAGCTAACTTTGTCATTGTCCTTTGCTAAGATGTAAGTGTTGGCTGTGCTGACAGCAGTGGGAGCCAATGTGCCAGAAAATCCAGTAGCGACTTGAGCCTCGTAGGCGGCGGGCATAAATGTCTTTTCGCCTTCTGCAGTAGAGGTAAGTAAAACGGGTGTTGCATAAGGAAGCACGTTGCCAGCTTGCTTAAACTCTGTGAGGTTGAGCAGACTTCCGTCTTGTGTAGCCTTATAAGCAGTAACGCCATCGGGCAGTGTTACGGCGAATGGAAGATTAAGAGTGGCGTAATTGTTGCCGTCAGAACTTGAGGCAAAGTTTACCTTGAAGCCATCGTAATTGTCTACTTTGGTGAGTTTATATTTGATAGAATAAGTACCTTTTGATGTATTAGTAAATTCACCATTGACGATGTTGCTATTATTAAGATTACTGAATTGGTCGAACGCAAAAGTCGTCTTGTTATTATTCATGTAAGCCGAAGCGTAGAGCGATGTGTAAGGATACATATCATCTTTGCCAGATCCTAAGGTAAAGGTCATAGATCCACTTGTGTTTCCTTTGAATCTGAGCACACCATCGCCAGCAGCGCTTGCAAAGAAGCAAGTTGTGCCCGACACCTTTTGCACCACCCATCTCTTAGCATCTTCTGAGAGATTGGCAGCATCGGTGGCCGACTTCATAACGTTCGTACCGTTTACGTTGCAGAGCCAGTTTTCAGTACCATCAGTGAAGATGTTGGTAATGGTGAAGACTTCTCCCTCTTTGGGCATAGTGATGTTGTATGCACTTAGGTAGTACTTGGCTGCATAGAATGTCTTTTTCAGCTTCTCAGCATTGTCCTCTGTAGCGTTAGCCTCGTTAACGGCTTGTGCGTACTCGTATGAGGGGTAGCCATAGCTTTCCTTGTCCTTACTCGTGATGCTTGAGGCAACGTCAGCATGTTGCAAGTAAGAACTCTTGAAAGCTGTTACAGCCGCCTCTATCTCCGTCTCAGATACCTCTGTTATGTTCCAGCAGTTCGTAGCTTTGCTAATATCAGTGTTCCACAGACTAATACCTTTTGAACTCCAATTGGGTTCAGATCCGCGTGGATTCAGTAGATTGCCTGTATTCCCGTTAGAGTTAATTGACCGAATATTGTAGCTGCCGCTGTTCGTGGTGTTGGAAATAATAGACCATGTTTTTACTGCAGCAGCCGATAGCGCACTCAGTGAACCAACGCCAACCATTTGATTGGCATCTTTGTTGGAGATAAGATAAATACCTCGATCATTGTCGGCATACGAGCAGATGGTGTAGGAAGTACCATTGGCATCTGTAGGGATAATTCTAAACAGATTGCCCAGATGGAGAGTAGTGCCTTTTGCTGTTCCGCCAAAGTACTGCATCTCAGGCATAATCTGCGCTTGTAGCCCTTCTGAGTAATTAGTGATTTTGTACACCTTGTCGGCAGTAAAGGTTTGTGCGCTGACCATGTTCGATAGTGAACAGAAGGCCAGCGATAGTAAAAAAGTAAGTTTACGCATTGCTTTTGAAGGTTATGTTAATACGATTATGTGTTTCAAGAAAGAAAAACTATGTATATCACCTTGCAAAGGTAAATATATTACTTTAATTTACCCCCCCCAATAGTTAATGATGCTAAAATGTGTAGTATAGAGATAAAAAGGATGAGTGTATATATGGAAAATGCACTTTTTTCAGCTTTCTTTTGGGAACAGGAAAGCATGAGATTTGCGCTTCGCGCGTTCTTTTGAACATTAATGGCCATTAATTAGTCATTAATTGAATCATTAATTCTTTACAAACAAGGAATAATTAATGGATCAATTAATGGACAATTAATGGTTATTAATGTTCAGAAAAACGCGCGAAGCGCAACTATTAAAATACAAAATTCAGTGCTCTCTCTCCTCACCACCCCGTGCTTTCAAACCCGCAAGCGCGGTACCACTCCGTCTGCTTGAAAGCTTGGTTTAGATCACCTTGCGGACAATCGGGGGCATAGCGCGTGTAGATGGATTGGGGAACGAAAAGGCTCACACCGCAGTAGTCGGCAGAGGAAGTGGGCATGACTTGATAGTTGCCTCGACCAGGGCCGATGTAGAAGGCCGATGTGGCGTAGCAACACACCACTGCTTGGCGAAGCGCCTCCTCAGCTCGCGAAGCATACTCCGCGGGAAGAATGGTGCGGAATGTCTGCAGAGCATCGTAATTGTGAGGGCGATACATATAAGTATAGGTGTAAGCCTGGTAGTGAAGCACGCGGCTGAGGTCGGGCGATGCTGCATCGGCTATCGAAGAGTGGGGGAGCGCTTCGCGGAGAATGTCGGCAATCGGCTGAAGCTTCTGCGTATCGATGCATGAGATCACCACGCCGAAGTCGGCATACTGAGCCTTGAGCGAGGGGTCGGAAGAACTCACATCTTCCCAGTAAGTGCGTGCTATCACGGAGGGTGATGTGGCAAAGAGTCCGTTGGGCACCAAGTGAGCGTAGTAAGCCCCTGCTGCAGCGATCGACATGGGCGAAGCCACCACGAAGTCCGTCACGTGGCGCAAGGCATAGGCTACCTCCAAGTTTTGCATCAAGCAAGCATCAAATAGTATGTAGCGGCAGTGCCATCCTGCTCGGTCGATGGCTTGAGCCATGTCGGCAATGTTCATCTCAGCACCATTGTTTCTACCCATCGGGCGGCTTCCTGTATCAATGCCAAAGGAGAAAGGGCGCATCGTCTTCCTCATCGCACCGCCCGAAGCCTCGTAGTCCGTATTCGTGGCAGGAATCCATCCCGAGGCATGCGACCACATGACCAGTCCATACTCTCTTGATGGAAATCGCTCCTTGACCATGCTGAGCACGTCGTGCAGACGGTCGGGCGAGGTAGAGCAGAAGTCTGCTTCCCACTGCTTCACCAGTACGGGAGCCTTCTGCTGATGAGCAAATCGGTAGAGACGAGGACGTGCACCATCGTCGATAAATACAAGAAGTCGTCCTTGCTCGGGGATAGAAGCTGCGGCTTGTGAAATCTCTGCCGAGTCGGAACGAGCGTTCTGATTGAGCGAATTCTGAGCCGCCATGTAGATCAGCACGGTGCGGTCGCCGGGCTGATTGCTCATGTCGGTGAGTATAGAGGGGACTGTCTTCGTGTCGTCGTGACAAGCCGTGAGGCTCAAAAGGCATAAGCATAATATGCAGATAGAAGGAATTTTCATAGGGGAAGAATTGTACAATTGAGCTTATGAGATAGTCAAGCAGCTTTATTCACATGAATGGAATAAGAAGTGAGGGTAACTTATTTAAGTTTCGGATTTAGTATAAGCGGGCTGAAAGCCCAATGAAATCCAT
>CALEKA010000066.1 GCA_937898715.1 uncultured Prevotella sp. | reverse complement strand
CTTGTCTTCTCAGCCCTTTATGCTTTGAAGGGGCAGATCGAAATGTACTTAGATGGCACGTGGGTGGGCGAATTATTTGCTCTTGTTGCAACGGCATGCAATGTAAGCGATCTCTTCAACTGCTTGCTCCTTGTGGCGATTGTCGCAACGGCTTTCATTGTAGGAAAGGCTATCTATTGCGGCAAAGGCAGTGTGACGCGCTGCATAGGGTATGGATTCCTCATAGTTTATCTCTTTACCAATACGCATTGGCATTTCCCTAAGATGATTGTTTTGGGAGGGAGTTATCGCTCTCTGCTGATTCTTGCGCTTATGGAAATGTTGGTGCTCGAAACCATTGCATTGGCAAAAAGGTGGGGCGGAAGTACGGATGCATCAAACGACTTTCAAGACGACAAAAAAGGCTTTTGCATGGATGCTGTATATGCAGAGCCTAAGCAGACGGGGTGGGAGAGTTATATTGAACAAATGATAAAGCTCATGCCCGAAGTTCGTTTGCAGCAAGAATCCTTAGCTATAGGCATTGCTGGACATTGGGGCAGCGGAAAGTCTACTTTCTTGCGGCAAATGCAGGCGCAGATGAATAAGGAGGAGTATAGGACTGTGTGCTTTAATCCTTGGACTTGTACGGATAAGGCGCAGATCGTAACGCAATTCTTTGCTCTTCTGCAAGAGCAGGTGCTCGCTGATGAAGGCCATTTCTATAGGGACCTTGAGCAGTATCGTGATATGGTGCTCAATATGGAGATTCATCCTGTCCTTACAAACTTAGCCAAGTTGCTTCCTTTACGCAAAGAGACTGCAACCATTGCTTCTCTCAGAGGAAGAATAGAAAGAGCCTTGGTGGGGGAAAGTGATAAGCCTTTTGCCATATTCATCGATGACCTTGACAGATTGGAGGGTGATGAACTCTTTGAGGTATTACGATTGATTCGTGTGACGGCCAACTTCCGACATGTAGTGTTTGTCGTGGCTTATGATCGTGGCTATGTGAGCCATGTGCTAAATGAGTCGAAGAATATGGATCGCGCCGAGGAGTATTTGCAGAAGATATTTCATCTGGAGGTGACGTTGCCCAAGTATGAAGAAGATACATTGCTTGACGTCTTTATAGAGGAAACTGCAAGAATTGCTGCCCTCGGAAGTCGGAATACTGTTCAATTGCGACGTGCATTAGTTGATTTACTCGATGCAGAAGGAATGCGGTTTATTGACTTTATTCCCAATTTCAGACAAGCAAGGCGTTTTGCCAACTTGTTTGCTCTCAATCTACGGGCAGTACTTGCACATACGCAGAATATAATCATAAGAGATTTCTTAGGAATAGAACTCATTCACTTCGTCTATCCTACGATTTATGATACATTGTCGCATCATCCCTTCTCTTTGTTGAAATCGTACGCTAATAGTCTGCGCAAACACAGCCTATTGGTATATGAGAGTGATGAAGATACACCTTGTGCGAAATTGCTCAAGAGACTCTTTTCAGAAAACAATATAACAGCAAAGACTTCACGTGAAATTAGATCGCAAATAAGCTATGCTAATTACTTCTGTTATCGTCTTCCTAAAAACTCTGTAGGAGCTATAGAGTTTGAAATGGTAATGATGAGTGAAGAAGTAGAGACGGTGCGTGAAGAGATCGGTAAATGGTTGCAGATAAAGGACTCGTTTGACTCGCTCTATCATCACTTCTTGAGCTACTATATGCATGAATACAAGGATGTGAAGGTGATACGTAACTTCATTTGTGCATTGTTAGAGTTCCTACCGCGTCTGTCAGAACATGGCATCCGACAAATAGCATCGGATAGATATTGGATACGTACGGGAGTGAATGAGAACGAATTGCGCCAGCAATTACTTCCTTTATTTGAATATGCCATAGAGCAGGGAAAACATCTTAAGAAGATCAATCAGCTCTTGACTGCACTTTATACCCCTTATCAGGATGACATCGATTCTGAAGATACAGCTGTAGATTTGTTTGAATATACGCAACTTACCGCGCTTGCAGCAAAATCGCTCGATCAGTACATCAAGCAAAACGGCAAACCCTCGCCCGAAGAAGTGTCTGCTACGAAATCGGCTTTCCACTCTTTCTTGCTCTCTGCAAGTCATGTAGAGAGCTATTATGTGACGTGACGGGAGGTGAAGCCGAGGCTGTATATTCCAACCTCATGAGCAAAGAACTTATCAAGCTATATCAAAACACTTCTGCTGATATAGCCTGCTTCCGTCAGTTCATCAAGCCTTATCAATTCACTTCTGATCATCCTGACGAACAAGAGTTTGAAGCAAGAGGCATAAATGAATCTATTCAATCCATATACGGAGGGTATCGCATTTTTGAAGCGTTTGTAAAGGGCGCTTTCGCTCAAGCTCCCGAGGTAGACAAACAATTGAAGAATATAGAAAATATAATGTCATAA
>CALEKA010000065.1 GCA_937898715.1 uncultured Prevotella sp. | reverse complement strand
GGCGATGCCCTGGGCTATGAATATCATTGGGCTTTCAGCCCGCCCATTCTAAATCTGAAACTTGAATAACCTTATAATCTCCAAACTCCAAACCAGGACCATAAACCTTAAACTATATTAGATCGAAATGCTCAGGATTTCGAGATGAATAGTGCCTTGTGGAATCTTCACCTCTACCACGTCGCCCACCTTCTTGCCCAGCAAGCCTTGAGCGATAGGTGTAGTGCTTGAAATCTTGCCCTCGCGCAGGTTGGCTTCGCTTTCGCTTACGATGGTATACTTCATCACCATACCGGTCTTCACATTCTTCATCTCTACGGTGGTGAGAATCTGCACAATGTCGTTGCGAATCTTCGATTTATCGATAATCTTAGCTTCGGCGATAGCCTTCTTCATGGCTGCGATGCGGCCTTCGAGCTTAGCTTGGTTTTCCTTAGCTGCGTCGTATTCACTGTTTTCTGAAAGGTCGCCCTTGTCGGCAGCCTCGGCGATAGCGGCCGAAGCAGCGGGGCGCTCGATTGATTCCATGTGACGGAGTTGAGCTACCATCTTATCGTAGCCCTCTTGTGTCATGTAAGCCATAATCTGTTGTTGGTATTATATTTTTATTGATTGCTATGTTGGATAGTATGCAAGGTAGGAAGCAAAAAAAAACCGAAAGAACTCCCACACGAATCTGTGCGTTGGAATCCTTTCAACTTCACCTTAATAACTATTTTCGTGTGCAAATGTAATCCTTTATTTTGGAACGTGCAAACTTTCTTTGTCTATTTTTCTGCAACATTCTGTGCTATTTCTTCTATGCCGTGCACAAAAAGAGACTGCACCCGTGGGGCAGCCTCTAAAAAGAAAATTCAATCAGACGAATGTGTGTATTCACAGTTGGTATAGAAAGGTTGTTGTTAAGGTCGGGATGTAATCGTATGATATGTTTCTTTAAGATTACGGTTGCAAATGTATGGATAATATTTTAATAAACAAACAATATGCAAGAAAATTTCAAAAATATACGTCATATTGTATAAAATAGACCCCTCTGTATACGTCAAAGTGCGCTGGAAGGGAAAAAAGGGCACATCGAAATAAGGCTTCGCGCAGAGAGGGCGGGGCAGAGCGAAGCGTAGGCAAAGTCGCAGTGACGATAGCACTATATTCTATCGCTCGCGCGCTCGTATACGCGTGCGCGCATCAGAGAGTTTTCGGGATGGAAATGCTTGCATCTGTCACTCGCTTGCTGCAAACTGCTGATAATCAATCCAATGTAGCGGTATGAAGCTCAGATTTGCTTACACTTTGCTTGCACTTTGCCTGCACTCCTCCTGTACAGAGCAGGGCTTGAGCATTAGGAATTAGTCCTTGGTCCCGTCAGAATTAGTAGTAGGAACAGGAAAAATTAGTGGTGGGAACAGGAAAAATTAGTGGTAGGAGCAGACGAAGATAGTGCCAATGCCCGAAAAGCCTATAAGGGAATGGCCGGCCTGTGTAAGGATAAGTGAGGGCAAAGTGAGGGCAAAAATATGAGTTTGTAAGAATGTAAAATATTGAGAATCATGAGAAATGTATATGCATAGTACAGATGTGTGGTAGAAGCCAGCGAAAATTGTCTGTAACGCGTACGCGCGAGAACGAGAGCAGTAAGGCAGAAAAAGTGAACAAATTGTACACTCTTTTTGCAAGAACCACGTATGAGCCTTAACTTTGCAATGAAATTTTTGAGAGAACCATAGTATTGGCTGAAAGACTTTCAGTCTGAATGTAATACTTTATACTCCTATCCATTTGTGTGACCATGCAAACATCCGACATCATCAAGCAATATGGCAATCTGCCCCTCGACCGACTTGCCTTGCAGTTATCCTCGCAGCACCATCCCGAGGCAGCCTACATACTCCAGCAAGTGGAGGGCTGGCAACGACTTCGCACGAAAGTGCCCTCGTGGACGGCCGTCGACGGACTGCAATACCCCCATCGCTTGGCACTCGAGCAGTGTTCGGGCGAAGCCGCTGCACGATATAAAGCCGCGGTGGTGAGCGAACTCTTTCCCCGTGGGGGAGAGCAGATGGTAGATCTCACGGGCGGACTCGGTGTAGACTTCTCGTTCGTGGCCCGAACGTTTAAGCACGCCACCTACGTCGAACGACAAGAGTCGCTTTGCCAGTTGGCACGCCACAACTTCCCGCTCTTGGGATTGAGCCATGCGAGCGTGGTCTGTGCCGATGGGGTGGACTATTTGCGCGAGATGAGCGGACAGGTGAATCTCATCTTTCTCGACCCCGCACGGCGCGATGATGCTGGACGCAAAACGGTGCTTATAGAGGATTGCCAGCCCGATGTGTGCGCCCTCCGGTCGCTATTGCTCCAAAAAGCACAGCGCGTGGTGGTGAAGCTCTCGCCCATGCTCGACATTGCTGATAGCGTGCGCTCGCTTGGGTGTGTGGAGCGCGTGTGCGTGTTCTCCGTCGGAGGAGAGTGTAAAGACCTTCTGCTCGTACTGAGCGCGGAGGCACAGAGCAGCGGAGCAGAGCCCGAGATTTGCGTAAGCGATAATGGAGTCAGCCTCCGATTCCGTCACTCAGAGGAAGAACAAGCCGAAGTGAGCTTTGCCTCACAGTTGGGTCATTACCTCTACGAGCCAGGTCCCGCAGTGCTCAAGGCAGGAGCCTTCCGCATGGTGGCACAGAAGTACAGCCTGAAGAAACTTCACCCCAACTCCCACCTCTATACTTCAGACGAGCTTGTAAGTTGCTTCCCAGGGCGCACCTTCCGCGTGAAGCAGACATTTGGCTTCGGCAAGGCCGACTTGAAGCAACTCCGCACAGAGGTGGTGAAGGCCAACCTTACGATACGCAATTTCCCCGCGAGCGTCGACTCACTACGCAAGAAACTGAAAATAAAAGAGGGCGGTGAGAATTTTATTTTTGCCACGACAATGGTTGATAATCAGCACGTTATCGTGCTTTGCGAGAAAGAAAATGGAAAAAAGTGAGCAGACAGGTGTAACTTTCTGTCCACTCATCCGTCTACGTAATAGAGAGCCCAATGAAAAAGATAGATTTCCGCCAAGATTTGCTCCCGTTGAAGGACAAAATATTCCGCCTGGCTTTCCGCGTCACGCTCAACACGCAGGAGGCGGAAGACCTGACGCAAGACACGCTTGTACGTGTGTGGAGCAAGCGCGAAGAGCTCTCCGATGTAAAGAGCCTCGAAGCATTCTGCATTACGGTGTGCCGAAATATGGCTCTCGACCGCGTGAAACGCACGGGACGTTCCAACCTGTCGCTCGACGATGAAGGCACCACAACTGATGCTTACGACAACGAACCAGCGCCCGATGAGCGAATGGAACACGACGAACGCCTACGGCGCGTACATCAACTCTTCAACGCTCTGCCAGAGCGATTGCGCACGGCTCTGCAACTTCGCGACATAGAAGGCATGAGCTACGCAGAAGCGGCCCAAGCCATGGGCGTGAGCGAAGACCTCTTCCGAGTGACGCTACACAGGGCACGCAAGGCCATCAAGACACAGTACGAAAAGATAGAAAATTATGGACTATAAATATATACAACAACTTCTCGAGCGCTATTGGGAGTGTCAGACTTCCATAGAGGAGGAAGAAATACTCCGAGCATTCTTCTCGCAAAAGGAGATTCCAGCCGAGCTGGCGCGCTACAAGAGCTTGTTCGTATATGGAGCTCAGCAAGCACAGCAGCACCTCGGCTCCGACTTCGATGAACGAGTGCTCGCAGCAATCGGCGAAGAACCCGCACCCGCCAAAGTGGTGCCCGTAAGGCGCATCTCGCTCATGCGTCGCTTGCGTCCGCTCTATCGCGCAGCAGCAGCAGTGGCCATCGTCACACTGCTCGGCACGGCAGCTCAGCATTCATTCACCTCGTCATCGACGTCGGCCCCCGCAGGCTGGGATTACAACCAATCTGCCTACAAGGATTCTTACCAAGATCCGCAAAAGGCTTACGAGGCAAGCATGAAGACGCTCGAAATGTTCAAGCAAGGAGCTCAGACAGCCGTCAACGATTCTGCCAATCATGCAGCAGATGGTACAGAAAAAGCCAATACAAGGGTAAATAAGGAATAAAAGAAGATCTATGATGAAGCAATTCTTCGCCCTTCTCATTACATTCCTATGCAGCCTCACGGCATTTGCGCAAAACGAGCAAGACTTCGCATCGCGCTATATGACCCTCTATGGTAAAGGCACCTCGATGGAATGTACCACCGTCTCGCCCTTGATGCTCGAAAAGATGATGCAACTTCCCGACGTGGAAGGCAATAATCAGACACGAGCTATCCTCTCGCAACTCAAGTCGATACGCATGGCTCACAATACCGATAGCAGAGAGACCAATCTGCTCTACAGCAAAGCCCTCAAGCTCGCTCAGCGCAATTCGGCTCGCTATAAGGTCTACGCCCAGCGAGCAAGCAAGCGCCTTTACGTGAGGCGGCGCGGTCGGTACATCGTAGAGATGGTACTCTTCATGAAGTACGATCACCACTTCCAGCTCATCAACTTGACGGGCAATATGACAGAGGACTTCCTCAACCAATTGCTCAAGGCATAAGAATCTCCTAATTCTCAATAGAAAACAATCAACAATCGCCAATATGTGGGCGCCGCGACATGCAAAGGTCGCACACAAGCTCCACACCCACTTTTTAAGTAAAACAAGACCGCCCAGGCTGACAGGGCACACATCCTCCTTTTAGGTAAAACACCGCTCTTTAAAACAATCCTCTTAAAACAATCCTCGTCAGCACATCCAAACCGCGCTACCTCTCCACAAGGCTCAGATTTGCCTTTTACCAGAGCCGAGAGAGAAGAGCACAAAGGTTTCAGTTCTCTCTTCGGCTCCGCATTCATCAACATGAAGCGTAGCAAATAAGATAAACAGGGAAGTACTCCACGCGAAAGGAGACTTCCCTTTATCTTTTTCACAGACCCGACATGTGGCAGACTAAAGAGTATGATAGCTTGCACGCATGAAACAAATGTAAGCATTGTATGAAAGAAAAATGTAGCGAAGACGAAAAAAGTTGCTGATAAAGATTGACTTTTCGTTGGCTATTCGGATAAAAGTTGCTACCTTTGCAGCCCGAATGGTGTAGTGTATACTTACACCTCTTGAATCTCGATAATAATAAAACAATATATAACAATAAAAAAATCAAACAATGCCTACTATTCAGCAATTAGTAAGAAAGGGCAGAAGTGTAGCTGCAGATAAGAGCAAGTCTCCTGCACTCGATTCATGTCCTCAGCGTCGTGGCGTATGTGTGCGTGTGTATACCACCACACCGAAGAAGCCTAACTCAGCAATGCGTAAGGTAGCTCGTGTACGCTTGACCAACTCTAAGGAAGTTAACTCTTACATCCCTGGTGAAGGCCACAATCTGCAGGAACACAGCATCGTGCTCGTTCGCGGTGGTCGTGTAAAGGACCTTCCTGGTGTGCGTTACCACATCGTACGCGGTACACTCGATACTGCCGGTGTAGCTAACCGTACTCAGCGCCGTTCTAAGTACGGTGCAAAGCGTCCTAAGGCCGCTAAGAAGTAATAAAAGACTTCTGCTCAAAAGTGCAAATGTGCAAATGTGAGAATCAGCAAATGATGGATGTCTTCTGCGAGGAAATGGCCTCGCGAGGCAAGAATTTGTAAGAGTGTTCCGCATTTGCATATTTGTCCTTTTATATATTAATGCGTCGGATGAGAGTCTTAGGCTCAATGAGCAGAAGTCTTGCCGTAGCATTATTTCGTAAAAGAAATCCCCGTAGAGGATGGCTCTCGCTCAAGAGAGCAGAGTCGTATCTGCATTCGTATACACATTTTTTTTAATCCGTTGGTTTGCAGCGGTTGAGTAAACGCCCGATGGGACGTTGAAGAACTGAATTGCAGCCCTAACAAAACCAATTATTACTCACAATGAGAAAAGCTAAACCAAAAAAGCGTGTGATTCTTCCCGATCCCGTATTCGGCGACGTGAAGGTTTCTAAGTTCGTTAACCACCTCATGTATGATGGCAAGAAGTCAATCTCTTACGAGATCTTCTACAACGCCCTCAACATCGTAGGCGAGAAGATGAAGGATCAGGAAAAGAGCGCTCTCGAAATCTGGAAGGCTGCCCTCGACAAGGTAACTCCCCAGGTAGAGGTAAAGAGCCGCCGTATCGGTGGTGCTACATTCCAGGTACCTACTGAAATCCGCCCCGACCGCAAGGAATCAGTTTCAATGAAGAATATGATCAGCTTCGCTCGTAAGCGTGGTGGTAAGACCATGGCCGACAAGCTCGCAGCAGAGATCATGGACGCATACAACGAACAGGGTGGTGCCTTCAAGCGTAAGGAAGATATGCACCGTATGGCTGAGGCTAACCGCGCATTCGCTCACTTCAGATTCTAATTTTTCAATTGAGAATACAATAAACGATGGCAAAGCACGATTTACATTTGACTCGTAACATCGGTATCATGGCCCACATCGATGCCGGTAAGACCACAACTTCTGAGCGTATCCTGTTCTACACAGGTAAGACTCACAAGATCGGCGAGGTACACGATGGTGGCGCTACCATGGACTGGATGGCCCAGGAGCAGGAGCGCGGTATCACTATCACCTCTGCTGCTACCACTTGCCAGTGGCACTGGAACAACCAGATCTACAAGATCAACTTGATTGATACTCCGGGACACGTTGACTTCACCGCTGAAGTAGAACGTTCACTTCGTGTGCTCGATGGCGCTGTGGCAACTTACTGTGCAGTAGGTGGTGTAGAGCCCCAGTCTGAAACCGTATGGCGTCAGGCTGACAAGTACAACGTACCCCGTATCGGCTACGTTAACAAGATGGACCGCTCTGGTGCAGACTTCTTCGAAGTAGTACGCCAGATGAAGACCATCCTCGGCGCTCACCCCTGCGTAATCTCAATTCCTATCGGTGCAGAAGAAAACTTCAAGGGCATCGTAGACCTCATCAAGATGAAGGCTATCTTCTGGCACGATGAGACAATGGGTGCTGAATACGAAATCGACGACATCCCCGCAGAACTCCAAGACGAGGCTCAGGAATGGCACGATAAGATGGTAGAAACTGCAGCTGAGTGCGACGAAGCTCTCATGGAGAAGTTCTTCGACGATCCCTCTTCTATCACAGAAGAAGAAATCATCGCAGCTATCCGTAAGGGTACCCTCGCAATGGACATCGTTCCTATGACTCAGGGCTCTTCATTCAAGAACAAGGGCGTACAGACTCTGCTTGACTACGTATGTATGTTCCTCCCCTCACCTCTCGATACTCCCAACATCGTTGGTACCAACCCCGAGACAGGCGAAGAGGAAGATCGTAAGCCCAGCGAAGACGAACACACTGCAGCTCTCGCATTTAAGATCGCTACCGACCCCTACGTAGGTCGTCTGACATTCTTCCGCGTATACTCAGGTAAGATCGAAGCAGGTTCATATATCTACAACACTCGCTCACGCAAGAAGGAACGCGTATCACGTCTGTTCCAGATGCACTCAAACCACCAGAACCCCGTAGAAGTAATCTCAGCTGGTGATATCGGCGCAGGTGTAGGTTTCAAGGATATCCACACTGGTGATACCCTCTGCGATGAAGACGCACCTATCGTACTCGAATCAATGGACTTCCCCGATCCCGTTATCGGTATCGCAGTAGAGCCTAAGACTCAGAAAGACCTCGACAAGCTCTCACAGGGCTTGGCTAAACTTGCAGAAGAAGATCCTACCTTCACCGTTAAGACTGACGAACAGAGCGGTCAGACCGTAATCTCTGGTATGGGTGAGCTCCACTTGGATATCATCATCGACCGTCTGAAGCGCGAATTCAAGGTAGAATGTAATCAGGGTAAGCCCCAGGTTAACTACAAGGAAGCCATCACCAAGACTGTCAACCTCCGCGAGGTTTACAAGAAGCAGTCAGGTGGTCGTGGTAAGTTCGCCGACATCATCGTCAACGTAGGTCCTGTAGACGAAGACTTCAAGCAAGGTGGTCTGCAGTTCATCAACAAGGTGACTGGCGGTAACATTCCTAAGGAATTCATCCCCTCAGTACAGAAGGGCTTCGAAAACGCCATGAAGAGCGGTGTGCTCGGTGGCTTCCCCCTCGATAGCTTGAAGGTAGAACTCCTCGATGGCTCATTCCACCCCGTTGACTCTGACCAGTTGTCATTCGAAATCGCTGCCCTCCAGGCTTACAAGAACGCTTGCGCTCAGGCTGGCCCCGTCCTCATGGAGCCTATCATGAAGCTCGAAGTTGTTACTCCTGAAGAAAACATGGGTGACGTAATCGGTGACTTGAACAAGCGTCGTGGTCAGGTAGAAGGTATGGAAAGCAGCCGTAGCGGTGCACGTATCGTTAAGGCAATGGTTCCTCTGGCAGAAATGTTCGGCTACGTAACCGCACTCCGTACCATCACCTCAGGTCGTGCATCAAGCTCTATGCAGTACGATCACCACGCACCTGTCTCTTCAAGCATCGCTAAGGCTGTGCTCGAGGAAATCAAGGGCCGCGTAGACTTGGTTAAGTAATCCACACAAAAATCCTTTTGCTTCGCATGGGGGCGGGATAACGAATGACTCTTATCCCGCATTCCCAACGAAGCGTTTCATACAACAAACTATATACAACAATGAGTCAAAAAATCCGTATCAAGCTGAAAAGCTACGATCACACTCTCGTTGAAAAGTCAGCCGAGAAGATCGTGAAGAACGTGAAGGCAACTGGCGCCGTAGTAAGCGGTCCTATCCCCCTTCCCACGCGCAAGCGCATCATCACTGTAAACCGCTCTACTTTCGTTAACAAGAAGAGCCGCGAACAGTTCGAGATCTCTACTTACAAGCGCCTTATCGACATCTACAGCTCAACTGCTAAGACTGTTGACGCTTTGATGAAGCTCGAGTTGCCTTGTGGCGTTGAAGTTGAAATCAAGGTATAGTACTTACCTCGTACTTCACTTTACAACAAATAAACCTTGCTGATGGAACACTTCCTTGTGTCTTGTCGGCAAGGTTTTTCCTTTTATTATAGCGACATGCTTAAGCACAAGAAGGCTTTCCAATTCTTCGTATAAATCTTTTTGATCTTAGCCACACTTTTTGAAACAGTATCGTATCCAAAAAGCCGATGTGAGAGCATGTAAACGGGCTTGTGAGCACAAAAAAACACCGAATGTGAGAGACACATCCGGTGAATAAATAATATGCGTAGTTGAAAATAGAGACTAACTAACTTCTTCAGCTAACAAATGTCTTACTCATTTTCAGATTAGGCATTGCCTTCAGGTACACCAAAAGGAGTAGCGGTGCGACCACCCTGCTCGGGCTGAGCAGCTCCAGGAAGGTTGATGGGGCCAAAAGCCTTCTCATACTTCTGAATGTTGTCCTGCAGAGCGAAAAGAAGACGCTTAGCATGCT
The DNA here is from genome assembly GCA_937898715.1 of uncultured Prevotella sp. Taxonomy (GTDB): domain Bacteria; phylum Bacteroidota; class Bacteroidia; order Bacteroidales; family Bacteroidaceae; genus Alloprevotella. Next base: position 55,584 of record CALEKA010000065.1, on the reverse strand, counting down.
CGGGAGCAAGTACAATACGGCTCTTAACGTTAGCCTTGGGCACACCAGGAAGTACACGGATAAAGTCGAGCACAACTTCTGCGCTCGAGTGGGTAATGATAGCAAGGTTAGCGTAAATGCCTTCTGCCACTTCGGGAGTGAGTTCGATCTTCAACTGACCGTCGTTCATTTCTTGATTTTCCATGGGGATAATGCTTTATTAGTTTATATATTATATGTGTATTGCTAAAATACATGTGATATGCGTGCTTTCGAGCCACTATGTGCTGCTCTTTTGAGCTATCATGCTGCGTCTGCGAGCCACTATGGTTCGTTTCCGAGCTACTATGGTTCGTTTTCGAGCCACCATGCTGCGCGCACGGCTTTATCACACTACAAATGTAGCTTTTCGCTTTGGATTGACCAAGATTTACGTCTCTTTTTCTGAAATATTGTTCTATAATTGCATTTTGTTGTGTACACATTACTCGTTTTGGCATTTATTATGTACTTTTGCACGCTCAAAAACGTCAAAGGACGTGTTACAGCACACTGAAGTATGCGCGAAAGAGCATAGGATATACATTAGATTCCTAATAACAGCTTATCTAACATAGATTTCTAATAGCAACACAACTAACATAGATTTCTATAACAACATACATAATTACAACAAATGAAAAAGTTTCTTACTATTGCAGCTATGAGCGTAGCTATGCTCACTGCAACTGCCCAGAAGTCAGTTCAGGGCTCACGTTTCTTTGACAATTGGTCTGTAGGTCTCGTTGGTGGCGGAATCACCAAGACAACTCACTCTGCTTTCTGGAAAAACATGCGCGCTACTTATGGTGTAGAACTCACAAAGCAGATCACTCCGGTATTCGCTCTCGGTGGCCAGTTCTTGGCTAACAACAATACTACTCCGAGCAACACTGTATTCGATCAGTCTAACCTCAGCCTCCTCGGCAAGGTTAACTTCTCAAATCTCTTCTTCGGTTACAATGGCCAGCCCCGTTTGTTCGAGGTAGAAGGTGTTGTAGGTGCAGGTTGGGGTCACGACTATTATACTAAGGCAGAGGCTAAAGACGCCAACTACCTTACTTCAAAGTTCGGTTTCAACTTCAACTTCAACGTGGGTGAGAAGAAGGCTTGGACAATCGCTGTTAAGCCCTCTATCGTGTACAACATGGAGTCTGATCACGCTCAGAGCTACAATGCTTACGACGTAAATAAGAGCGCTATCGAGATCCTCGCTGGTGTAACTTACCACTTCAAGAATCACAGCAACGGTAAGCACTACATGACTCTCGTTAAGGCTTACGACCAGGCTGAGATCGATGGCTTGAACGCAAAGGTTAACGATCTCCGTGCTCAGGTTAACGACAAGGATGCTCAGATTGCTAAGCTCGGTGCTGACAATCGTGACCTCCAGCAGAAGCTCAACGACTGCCGCAACCAGAAGCCCACAGTACAGACTGTAACTAAGAGCACTGCTTCTCTCGAGCAGACTGTAACCTTCCGTCAGGGTAAGAGCGTAGTTGACGCATCTCAGCTCCCCAACGTAGAGCGCGTAGCTACATTCTTGAAGAACCACAAGAACAGCACCGTTGACATCAAGGGTTATGCTTCACCTGAGGGTAGCGCTGAAATCAACGCTAAGATCGCTAAGGCTCGTGCAGAAGCTGTGAAGACTATCCTCGTTAACAAGTACAAGATTGCTGCCAGCCGTATCAACGCTGAGGGCCAGGGCGTAGGTAACATGTTCTCTGAGGACGATTGGAACCGCGTAAGCATCTGTACTATCAACGAAGCTCAGTAATATAGTAATCTCCTATAGCTGTTAGCGCAGCTATTAGATAAATGAAAAAGCCGCATCTCCGAAAGGAGGTGCGGCTTTTTGCTGCTTTTAAGCTGATACGATAGTGCCGGACTAATCAGAATGTCTATAATCACTATCAAAATATAGATTCACGAGAGCGCAACAACATCATCGGCACTTCCAAAAGTCTATAATCACTATCAAAACATAGATTCACGAGAGGGGGGTCAGAATTGCTTAGAGAATGTGATACCTCGGCGTTGCATATCGTTGAGCACGGGCTTGAGGCGCTTGAGGAAGTCGTCCCATGAGCGCTTGCTTGCGGGAGACCATCCTACTTCAGAAAGGGCAAGAGCGCGAGGGTAAGCCTGGTAGTAGATGCGTTCGGGCGAATTGATGCATTCGCTCCAAAGGGTACCCGCTACGCCGAAGAGATTGTTCTTTTCGAAATCTTCGCCCATGCCCCATGCAGGATCGAGTTCGTAGCTCTTCTTCAAGGAGATGATAGGCATTCCCCAGTTGATTTCGGGCATGTCGCCAGCTGCCATGGGGTAGTCTAAGTAGCAGTGTTCGCCCGGGCAGAGCATAATCTTAGCATTGTTGGCTACGGCAGCTTGTAGAGCTTGCTTCGTTAGTCCGTGGCGCCATGAGAAGGTGACGCAGCCCGGCTGTATCTTTTTGAAGTCAGTCTCGTACCAGAACATCGGTGTCTTGCCATATTGGGTGCGAAGCGTGTCGATCATACGATCGAAGAGATACTGCTGAAGGCGCCAATTCTCGGAGCGGTCGGTTGTGGTGATGCCGAGGCGCTTCTTGAGTGCTTTGCAGCTATCGCAGTTGGTCCAGCAGCCGAGGGCGGGATTGCCTGCTTCGTCGCCACCGAGGTGGATGTAGCGAGAGGGGAAGATGTCTGCCAGTTCGCGGAACACGTTGCCGAGGAATTCGTAAGTAAACTCGCTGCCAGGGCAGAGCAGATTGTCGGAGACGCCACATGTGGTGCGGATGGGCACTTGCTTGGCGCCGCACGTGAGTTTGGGGAATACGTGGATGGCGGCTACTTCATGACCGGGCATCTCTATCTCTGGCACCACTTGCACGTGATATTGTGCGGCGTAGGCCACGAATTCTTTCATTTGTTCCTGTGTATAATATCCTGAGATGGGCACCAGCATATCGTCCATTCCGACGCGTGCGGAAGCCTTTTCTGTCAGTTCGGGATATTTCTTTATTTCGATGCGCCATGCTTGATCGTCGGTGAGATGGAGGTGCACCGTATTGTATTTATAGCGAGCCATCTCGGGGATAAACGCTTTCAGTTCGTCGAAGGGGATGAATGTGCGGCAAGGGTCGAGCATGAGTTCGCGAATGTGAGTGCGGGGAGCATCCTCAATGCGTAGTTGTGGAATAGCTTCACAGCAGGTAGAAGAGCCATCGCCGCGCAAGAGCTGGTCGAATGTCATGAGGCCGTAGAATACTCCTGCAGCAGTCTTACCATGAATTTCTACTCCCTTGGCTGAGACCTCGAGCACGTAGGCTTCGTCGTCCTGGAGTGAAGGGTCGAGTCCGAGGGTCAGTGTGGCATGTCCTGCAAGCTTAGGATTTTTCAGTTTAGGAATGCGTGCACGCAGCACACGCTCAGCTTGTGTGCATTCGTTAGCCAATCCTTCTGCTGCCAGAACTTCCCAATGGCGCTCCGTAGTAAGAGCTGTACCCTCGAGCGTCTGAATCTTGACGGGTATAGGCACGATGGCTTCTTGCGGATTGCAGAGCTTATTCTCGTTGTCGGGAGCGGAGAAGAATATGCTCCACCCAGCAGCTTTGCGATATTTTATCTCTGAGCCTTTAGGCACGATAAGCTTTACCCGCTTGCGGTCCAGCCCATCGAAGGTAGAAGGCGAAGCCACGGGAGGGGTAGTGGAATTTACGCGTACAATGCGCAGTGCTGATAGACGCGCAAAAGCGAATTCGCCCAGTGTCGGTGTGCCATTGATTGTAATCTCTTTCAGTGCGGAGCATGAAGAGAATGCTGCGTCGCCCACGCGGGTGAGCGATTTTGGCAACGTGATTTGTGCAAGACGTGTGCAAGCAAAGAAGGCTTGCGAGCCGATGCTCTTCACATTGTCGGGCAGGAGCACCTTCTCCAGTGCATGTCGTGAGTGGAAAGCGTTGTTGGGGATCACTTCGCAGTCAGCCCCGCTAAGGTCGGCCGTGTGGAGTTGGTAACAGAGATCGCGCATCTGTCGGAAGTCGGAGTTGCCCGTGGTGGAGAGTTTTCCCGTCAGACGCAGGTCAGTGGCAGCCGCCTTCTGTTCAGGCTTCAGTTCGTTCATGCTGCTTATGGTCTGTGCTGATAGTTGCACGGTCAAGAGCAGCGTGGCTGTCATAGTAAGTAATCTTTTCATAGTGTTGGTATGGTTAGAGGTAAGGGGTGGTGTAGCCACCCGAAAGATTATGGTTTTAGAACTTTACCACTCTGCTACCATCCTCCTGTTCCTCGATATCCACGCGTACGGCGTCGCCGGGCAGGAGTTCTTCGATGAGTTCAGGCCATTCGATGAAGCATACTGCGCCAGAGTAGAAGTAGTCCTCGTAGCCCATGTCGTACACCTCGTCGAGTTTCTTAATGCGGTAGAAGTCGAAGTGGTAGATCAGTTCTCCCGTCTCGTCAGCACGATATTCGTTGACAATGCTGAATGTAGGCGAGTTGACCACGTCGGTCACGCCGAGCGCTTCGCATACAGCCTTAATAAAGGTGGTCTTTCCAGCGCCCATCTTTCCGTAGAAGGCGAACACCGTGTTTTGGTCCATAGCGCGCACAAACTCCTTGGCTGCCTCGGGCATATCTGCTAAAGTCTTGATAACAATTTCCATGATGTAATAAATCGATTTTATGCGGACGTGAGCGAAAGAACTGTTCATGCGTCCGCAGGGTGAGAATTTTAGGGTTGAATGCCGAGCAACTTGAGCAACTCTTCGACGCTTTCTTCGAGCGACAATCTCGAAGTGTCAAGGCTCAGTGCGGGGTGGGTGGGAGCTTCGAAGGGAGCTGAAATGCCTGTGAAGTTCTTCACCTCTCCGCGTCGAGCGCGAGCGTAGAGTCCTTTCACGTCGCGTCGTTCACACTCTTCGAGCGGGGTAGAGATATAGATTTCTTTAAAGTCGTCGGGTCCGATGATGCTCTGTGCCAATTGTCGGAGTTCTTCAGTAGGACTCACGAATGCGGCTATTGTGATAATGCCTGTGTCGACGAAGAGTTTAGCCACTTCAGCCACTCGGCGAATGTTTTCGCGTCGATCCTCTGCCGAGAATCCGAGGTTGGCGTTGATGCCCGTGCGTATGTTGTCGCCGTCGAGAATGCGGCAGAGCAGTCCTCGCTTGTGCAGTTCGCGTTCGAGTGCGATAGCCACTGTGCTCTTTCCGCTACCGCTCAAGCCGGTAAACCACAGCATCACGCCTCGCTGTTTGAGCAGTTGCTCCTTGTCTTGGCGTGAGAGCATGCGGTCGAAGATAGGGTAGATGTTTTGCATAAGAATAAGCGGATGCTGTGCATCCTTGAATTAAGTAAGTTTAGAGCGCAGGCGCTCAGTTGAATGAGTTTATGAGTTTAAGCGCGGATGCGGTGTGCACCCTTGAGATTCATGAGATTATTTCCACCTGATGCGCTTCACGATAATGCGTCCTCTTCGCACGATCTTCATGCCCGAGAGCGCATGTCGCAATCGATCGTCGAGAATGATGAGCATCACCGCTACAAGTATCAAGATGATGCCCACTGCGAGTCGTATCGTAAGCACCTCGTCAAATATCCATACGCCCAGTACGATTGCCGTGACCGGCTCGAGTGCGCCCATGATAGCCGTCGGAGTGGACCCTATGCAGCGTATAGCCATTGCCATAAAGACGAGCGATATCACCGTTGGCACGAGCCCGAGCGCCAAAGCCGTGCCCCATTGTTCAGCGGTGTGGAGCATCTGTAGATTGCCTGTCGGTGTGAGCAAAGCATAGGCCACGATACATGCCAAGCAACTCAGCATGGCATAAAACGTGAGTTTGATGCTCGACATCACGATGCCGCTCTTATTGACAATGATAATGTAGACCGCATAGGCCAGAGCCGAAATCATGATCAGCACGATGCCCGCCGTGGCAATAGGCCTGCCGTTGTCGCCCTGATAGAGCAGCGCTATGCCGCCCATCGTCATCAGTATGGCTGTGATGGAGGGCCACTTGAGCCTCTCTTTGAAGAGAATCGCCATGAGCAGGGCGGTGAATACGGGGTAGGCAAATACCAGCGTGGCAGCCACGCCCGCACTCATATAGTAGAAACTGAGGAAATACGTGAGCGATGATACCGCAAACACCACTCCGAGCATACCGAGCACGCATGCTTCCTTACGGTTTAGGGCAAAACTCTTGCGTTGTGCTGCCATGAGCAGTCCCAAGATGAGGCTGCCGAAGAGGAAACGGTAGAACAGTACAGAGTTGGAGTTGTAACCATCGCGGTAGAGCAGCTTGGCACATAGCGGGTTGAGTCCATAACTCACGGCGGCAATGCAACCATAGATGCCCCCTTTAATCTGATTATTGATCATAAGAGATGAAATCCTTTGCGGATAGAGATATCTGCTATTCGCCTACAAAAATACGGCTAAAAAGCCGCTTTTCTCGTTTTCTTCGTAAAAAAAACGGCAAAAAGTTTGGTCGTTTCCGTCAAACCACGTACTTTTGCACTCGCAATTCGGGGTGTAGCTCAGCCCGGTTAGAGTACGCGTCTGGGGGGCGTGTGGTCGCTGGTTCGAATCCAGTCACCCCGACTGAATTGTAAGGGCGGCAAATCGCAGTAGCGGTTTGCCGCCCTTATTCGTGTTGTAAATAGGCGCATGCTCGCTGTTTGCGTCAACAGTCAAAAAGCACTTAATTCGCTACGAATCAATGATACGTCAAGTAACTCCTGCCGATGCCGCAGCCATCACGCGCATCTACAATCCCTTCGTGACCGACACCACCATCACCTTCGAGACCACCCCCGTGAGCGTAGAGGAGATGCGCTGCCGCATAGAGGAAATCTCAGCCCACTATCCCTACTACGTATGGGAGGATGCTTCCGGACGTGTGACGGGCTATGCCTACGTGCATGCTTGGAAGGCGCGAGCAGCCTATGCTCACACCTTCGAGGTGACCATCTATCTCGCTCCCGAAGCTCAGGGCCGGGGCATAGGTAGGCAGATGATAGCCCGTCTCATCGACGATAGTCGCCAACTTGGTGCCCAAGCCCTCATAGCTTGTATCACTGAGGGAAACGATCATAGCATCCATCTGCATCGCTCCATGGGCTTCGAGCAAGTGTCGCACTTCCGTGGAGTAGGGCGCAAGTTTGGAAAGGTGCTTGATGTGGTAGACCTTGAATATAAGTATTAATTTAAGTATTAAGTATTACAATCTTGCAGAAAGCAAATTCTTCTATTAGGTAATACAAGCTTACAATTTCAGCCGATACCGGGGGCGACGCGTCCTCGCGTCGGCATCAAGTGCAAAAGCCTTTCTCCCTCCCCCCTTGCGATAGTCATTAGCATATTCCCACATTACCCCTTTATTTCTTGTCAGATTTCAGAAAAAATACTTACCTTTGCGTCGAAATTCCATATTAACAGACAAAAGTCTTACAAAATGAAGAAAATACGTGCCGCAGTAGTGGGATATGGCAACATAGGTCACTACACCCTGCAGGCCCTCGAGGCCGCTCCCGACTTTGAGGTAGCCGGAATCGTGCGCCGCAAAGGTGCTGAGAATTGCCCCGAAGAAATCAAGAAATATAGCGTTGTGAAGGACATTCGTGAGCTCAAGGACGTCGATGTAGCCGTGCTCGCCACTCCCACCCGCAGCGTAGAAGCTTATGCAAAGGACATCCTGAGCCTCGGTATCAACACCGTAGATAGCTTCGACATCCACACTCAGATAGTCGACCTCCGCCGTAGCCTCGACGCCGTAGCCAAGGAGCATGGTGCAGTGAGCATCATCTCTGCAGGATGGGATCCGGGTTCCGACTCCGTAGTGCGCACCCTGCTTCAGGCCATCGCGCCCAAGGGAATCACTTATACCAACTTCGGTCCGGGCATGTCGATGGGTCACACCGTAGCTGTCAAGGCTATCGAAGGTGTGAAGAAGGCCCTCTCGATGACAATTCCTACAGGCCAGGGCATCCATCGCCGCATGGTATATATTGAGATTGAAGATGGCTACGACTTCGACAAGGTGGCTGCTGCCATCAAGGCCGATCCTTACTTCGCTTCCGACGAGACCCACGTGAACCTCGTGCCCTCTGTCGACGACGTAATCGACATGGGCCATGGCGTACACCTCACCCGCAAGGGCGTGAGCGGCACTACGCAGAATCAGCTCTTCGACTTCAATATGAAGATCAACAATCCTGCCCTTACTGGCCAGGTGCTCGTATGCGTAGCACGTGCCGCCATGAAGCAGCAGGCAGGTTGCTATACGATGATTGAAGTGCCCGTGATCGACCTCCTTCCTGGCGATCGTGAAGACAATATTCGTCATTTGGTTTAAGCCTATTATGTATTTTATATACGCACTTTATTTATTCAGGACATAACCAAATGCTCCCCATCTAAGCCTCAGTGCTTGGGTGGGGATTTTGTTTGAGTACGTACTTTGGGGAGGGCAAGGCACTATTATGTTCTGTGGGCTTTATTATGTCCTGTGTGCGACGCGGCATCGCGTCGGTATCGCGAACGATCAAGAAGTATGTCACCCAATACCGAAGCGCAAGTATTCCAACCAGTACCGGGGGCGACGCGTCCTCGCGTCGGCATCCATTAGTGATGGAGAAGAATAACAGAAAGCTTCTTATGCCGACGCGGGGACGCGTCGCCCCCGGTATAGGCTGATATGGCATTTGTCTGCTCATGATGCCGCGGGACGCGTCGCCCACAGAACTAAGCCCAGCAGATAGTCCTCTTCTTCTATCCTCGCGCGCGCGTACAGACATTTTTCGCGTGGTAATAAGCCACATCTGTCACTGTTCGCACTTAATTGGCTGGTAATCAGATGGTTGTGAAGTGTAGGCGGAGTCGTTCTGCCTACACTCTTCCTGCACTTTTGCTTGCACTGCTCTTGTAATATTTTCCTATGGGATCTGTAATGATTTCCCTATGGAGGCGTAAAAATTATCCCCCCTTACAGGAAAAACTGCAGGGGGGATAATCTTCCCCGTTTTTGGGGGTGCAGGCATAAGTGTAGACAAGTCATATCCATTCTATGGAAGCGAAATGATTGAAAATCAAGGGTAAAAATCAGTAGGAGTGTAGGTATGCAGGTATACGATGGGAAAATTCGCTGTAATGCGTGCGCGCGTGAGAGAGCGAGAGAGGAGGAGGGAAGAACAATGCTCGGATACAGCGCTGCAAGGTACCTAATCGAGAAAAATGCCGACGGAGCAGAAAAAGTGAACAGTTTGTTCACTCTTTTTGCTTCGTCGGTTGCGGTGCACTACCTTTGCATAAGCATTGAGGCTCTTCCTTGCGAAGGTGAGAGACTTCGTGCGATGAACGATATAAAAGCCCAATGATGATGTTTCTGCTCAACTATATCCGCCTATTTATCCTAAGCCTCTTGCGCTGGGGCATGAAAAAAGCTACCACATCTCTTTCGGGATGTGGCAGCTGGAGGGGTATGCTTGAAGCCTCGTGTAGTGAGTGCTTAGAGCGCCTTGTCGTAGACAGGAGGAGTGGTCACACCGTGCTTCTGGAAAGTCGCGGCAATGAATGCCTGTTGCTCAGCGTTGATGGGCTTTTCACCATTCTTGAGGTGATAGTAGAGTCCTTTGCCAAAGTGAGCCACAAGGTCCTGCTTGATGGCAGATGCTACAGAGGTGTTTACTTCGTCGTAGATGTTGGACATGCCTTGTACCATGCCCTCGTGAGTGCTGTTTGTATTGTGTGTGTTCATTATGGTTTAGTTTGTAATATGCGGAAATTGTATGCGAAGATACTAAAAACTTTTCACTATGCGTCACAGAATGTCAGAAATTTCACCCTCAGCCTATCAGCGCGTCTGTGCCGTGCGAAACTTCTTGATGAGGAAACTTGGCGAGAGTCGCAGGTAGATGCCAGCAGAAAAGTTGCCCTTCGTCTGTCCCGAGCGCCACGAGGGGTCCTCGGAGTTGATGATGCTCTCTTCGCCATGGAGCATATAGTCGAGGCCTACGCCCCACGAGAATCCGCGGGCAAGAGGCTGGGCATATTCGGCATGGAAGAGAAATGCATGCGGATCGGTGAGTGTGGTGGCAGCTGCCGAGGTGCTCATGGAGCTGAAGAGAGTGGATCCGTAGACGGGGATGAAGTCGTGGCTTTGCCACCAAGCAGCGTTCAGTCCAAAGTGCCAGATGCGTGCTCCCACTTGCGCCAAGAGTCCGTAGCCCTTGTCGAAGGGAAGCACACTGCCGCTCTGCTGGCTGAAATAAGCTGCGGTGAGATCGGCAGAGAGCGTGACGGGCACGCGGCGTGTGCGCAGCGCAACGTCTACTCCAGCTCCCGTGGCAGCGTTGAGCCACGTCTTGATGGAGCGGTCGGATGCCCCCGTATTGATCTCGCCGCCCGTATGCTTCATTACGAGCTGGAGCGGCAGATGCCATTGGGCGCGAGCCTTGCGGCGCGAGGGCAGGAATCGGGTGGACAGACCAAAGGCAAAGCGCTCTTGGCCTTGGTCGTTGCGGAAGATGAAGTCTTGCCAGTCAATCCACGCATCGAGGCTCATCCACTCGGGGTGCCACAGCACTTGCACACCCGTTTCGGGGTCGGAGGTGAGATTCAACTCATCGTTGTAGAGCGGAGCGCTGAGACCATGGGCAGATTTGCCATAGAGCGTACCCAGCACGATGTTGACTTGCGGAGTGAGCTGCAGATTGGCTCTGAACACGGGCACGCAGTGGAATGCCTTGCTCGTGCGTTGTGCTTCGATGCTTTCCAGGCTCGAGTAGTTGGCATTGGGATAGCGATTAGCACCCCAATAGTGGAGCATAAACGCCCCCGCTTCCACCTTGAGGTTGCGCAGCGGCTGGTAGCTTAGCGTGGGGGCAAGCCACATGCCCGGTAGCGTGTAGCCCTTGACGAGCTCCTTGGAGTTGTATTCATTGTCGCGGAAGAAGGTGAGCGCATCTATGGTAAATCTGAGCTCGTACTTCTGCTCCGGATCGATCTGGGCAGAGTCGGCAGAGTAGACGTAGCGCTCCAACTGTCCGTAAGCACGGGGCCCACATGTCATGAGGATGCAAATGGCGAGTAAGTGGCGCAAGAGGTTTGACATGAAGTCTGAAGTTTGAGTGGTTTCTGACTGGCAAAATTAGAAAAAAATAGTGGCAAGTGGGAAGTATCTAACGTGAAGAATTCTCAAATCGTCGGGGATGGTTTCGTCCAATCGCTGATCGCAACAACCCATTGCAAGCCCATTCTCGCTTGGGTCATCACTTGTCAAAATGTGGGATGGCATGAGATAATCTTTGTTCGAATCGTCGGAATCTTGAAACTATTTATAACTTTGTATCATCTTAACTCGATCGTTTTCTAAAAAAATAACGTGTTGGCGGAATTTGTAGACGGGTTGACAAGTTGACAGGTGAACAAGTAAGTATGTCGAGTCGAATCGTTCTCGTTTTTAACGAAGCAAGTAGTCTAAGACCTATTTACTTGTCAACTCGTTACCCATTAACCGAGAATTCCGCCAACGGGAAAAAATATGAAACCTATACCCATATATATTATCTCCCTCATGTGGCTCGTGGCGAGCCTATTTACTGGGTGTAAGAATGGTTCGTCTCAGCCCAGACTGGCAGCCGATGGACAACACCTCGTAGACAGCGCTCGAAGCCTCTACAAGCAGGCACGTGCGGAGCAGAATGCCGGGGCTCCCGAGCGAGCCATCCCGCTCTTCCGTCGTTGCCTCCACGTAGATTCGCCCGACACCATGGTGCAGTGGGCACTGCAGCCAGTGCTCAACGATGCCTTGTTGCAGATGTTTAATAGCTATCAGAGCCTCGGACAAACGGACGAATGCCTTCGCACACTAAGCACCCTGACCGACCGCCCCACACAGACGCTTCAAAACTATAGTTGGCGCGACCTTAACAGCATTAAAGCTTACGCCATGGCTATGGCAGAGGGACACGACCGTGAGGCAGAAAGCCTTATAGCATATACGCTCTCGCTCCCGCTTAAGGGCATGGTGAGCACCACCGACGACGAGGGCGATAGCCACAATCTGAGGGCAGAACGCCTCTTCCGCGACTACAGCTATGCCGCAGCTATTTGCTACAGCAACCTTGCCAGGCAACAACAAGTAGTAGCGTGGAGCAAAAAGGCCATCGCTGTGAGCGACAAATGTGGCAAGATATCGGGCACACAGTACATCTGCTCGCTACTCAGCTCCGTATATCAGCGACAAGGCAATATGCCCGAGGCTATTCGCCTGTCGGAAAAGGCCGTCGACTATGCTGAAAGCTTGAAGGACACGCTTAGCGTGGTCAATGCTTACAACGTGTTGGCCCGCATCTTTCTCGACCTCAACCTGACGGAGCTTGCCAACGTGTCGGCCACGCGCGGACTCAACTATCTGCTCCAACTCAAAGAAGTCAACCCGATGATTGCTACGCAGACTTATGTGCAGAAGAGCAAAGCCCTCTATGCCTTAGGACGCAAAGACTCCTGCATGCTGATGCTCCGACGAGCATACAGCACTTGCCGCAGTCTGCCCTACAATAATGGAATGAGCGACGTAGACTATCAAGTAGGCATCATCCTCGTGGCCTCTACCCACGCTCAACACCGACAACGAGGCATACAGTACTTGCAGCATGTAGCACGTGAAGCCACCCCCATGGTGAGAGCACGCGCCTACTACGGACTGGCGCAAGGCTACCAAGCACAAGGCAATCGCGCAGCGTGCGAAGCAGCACTCGACAGCATGTATCGCCTTGAACATAGCGCCACCCCTCCCAATTTGGTGAGCGGAGCCAGCTCGTTTGCCGTAAGCTTCCATCTCTCGACAGACAATCCGCAGAAGTTGGCAAAGTTTGCAGCAGACCTTCAGACAGAGTACAAGAATCGCGATGCACAGAACGTGATGCAACGCGTGGCAGAAGACGTAGCTCATGAAAACATGAGAAAGGAACGCCTCGCTCTGCAGCGTGAACAAAGCGAATTGCAACAGCGCCACTGGTTGCTCCTATCGTCGGTAGCCATGTTGCTCTTCGTGCTGATAAGTCTTTTCTATATATATATGCGTAAGAAAGCACGCCATCGTCGAGAAAAATTGCAACTTCGCGAAGAAATCGATGAGAAAGAAAAGCAAATCTCAGAGACGAGCGAACGCATGCAAAGCATGCAACAGACGTATCAATCGTTGCAACGACTCGAGCAGTTGGGCAGTTCGTTACAGACCTCTGCCGACGTGAGACGCTTCGAACAATACTTCGCGCAAGCCTATCCCAAACTCGAGCAACGCATAGCGCAATATGCCGATCTGCTCAGTCAAAAAGAGATACTCCTCATCAAGCTCCACTTCGCCAAGCTCTCAAATGCACAAATATCACAAAGCCTCGGCATTGCCTTACGAAGCGTCACCGTGTATCGCTATCGCATCCGTCAAAAGCTCCATTTGCAAGACGAGAGCCTCGATGACTTTTTCATGTCGCATGCCGAATCCAAGGGACAATCACACATCACACAAACAGATAATGCGAGGTAAACGCAATGAAGCTCGCTTCAATTGCCGAGCCGCAACTTATCTTATGGAAAGATGATGAAAAAATGCCAACTTAGCTTTGCAAGTTTCACCACATCTTCGTAACTTTGCCACGTATTTACAGAAACCATGTTACAAATGGAGACGTTTTTCAAATCGCACGCCTATCTCATGGAGCATTTCAATGCCCCAGTGCGACGCTCGCTGATGGACACTATCGACTGGAGCTACCGCATGATAGGCATCAAAGGACCACGCGGCGTGGGACGCACTTCCTTCCTTTTGCAGTACGCCAAAGAAAATTTTGACGTGCGCCTCCGTCAGTGTCTATACATCAACCTTAATAGCTTCTATTTCCAAGCTCACGGCATCGTCGACTTTGCCGGACGATTCATGGCTGAGGGCGGACAAGTGCTGCTCATCGATCAAGCCTTCAAGCTGCCCGATTGGCGCGAGCAACTCTGTGAGTGCTATCATAAATATCCCTATCTGCGCATCGTTTACACCACCACTTCGGTCAACACCGGTGAAGGCGAAGACGATACAGAACTCTCGTCGATAAGCCGCACCTATGTGCTTCATGGTTTCTCCTTCCGCGAATATATCAATCTCGAGACGCATCAGGAGTTTGAAGCATATACCTTCGACAAGCTCCTCTCCGATCATGAGCAGATACTCAAAGCCATCCTGCCCAAAGTGCATCCCTGGCATTACTTCCAGGACTACCTGCAGCATGGCTACTACCCATTCTTCCTTGAGAATCACAACTTCACAGAGGCACTACTCAAAGCCATGAACAACATGATAGAAGTAGACCTCCTGCTCAATAAACAGATAGAACTGAAGTATCTCTCACGCATCAAGAAGCTACTCTACCTCCTGGCAATAGGCGATCCTACCGCCCCCAACGTGAGTAAGCTCGCACAGGAAATCGGTACTTCAAGAGCCACGGTGATGAACTATCTCAAGTATCTCGAAGAGACGCGACTCATCAACATGGTGCACCATGCCGGCGAAACCTTCCCCAAGAAGCCCGCCGCCATCTATCTGCATGATGCCAACCTCATGTATGCCCTCTACGACAACAACATGACCGAGCAGACCATCATGGAGACGTATTTCGTCAACTGCCTCTGGCGCCACCATACAGTCAACAAAGGCAAGCGCCTCGGCATGTTCCGCATCAACAATACGACCAACATCTGCGTCTGCGACAAAGCACGCCGCGTACGCACCGCCGCCGACACCATCTACGTGAAGTACAATACCGACGTAGGTCGCGACAACGAAATCCCCCTCTGGCTCTTCGGATTCCTATATTAATATGCTAATATGACAATGTGGCAATATGCTAATGTTGCTTGCGCCATAAAGGAAAATAAGAAGCATGCGCAGATTCTTGCATAATCTATTATAGAAAAAAAGTACTAACACCATCTACGACATGCGCCCAAGAACGGGAAATAGAATTGCAGACTTGTCGTTCGATTTCAGTATCATGATATTAGATTATTGTGATATGCTGACAGCACAGAAGCGTTATACTGTTGCCAATCAGTTGAGTAGATGTGCTACTTCTATAGGTGCAAACATAGCAGAGGCACAAAGCAGTGAAAGCTTAGCTGACTTCATCCACAAGATGAAAATAGCAGATAAGGAAGCACGAGAGACAGAGTATTGGTTAGAAATCTGCAAGTATGCAGAGGGCTACGAGTTTGATGATGCATTTATTGCAGTCGAGCAAGAAATTGCTCGGATGCTTACAAGCATTATATCTACAGCAAAGAGCAAGCTTAGAAACTATAACAAAGAACAACATAACAAATAACTTTTCTATTTAATATAGCAGCGCGTTGGTATGTAAAATATGATAAGTAATGGCCGAAGATGTATGCCTCACAAATAGTTGACATATTATCATATTGACGTATTATCATATTGATGTATTAGCAAATTAGTATTTGATGGCGTATGCCTCATTAGCACATTGACATATTAGCATATTAGCATATCCACGTTGCGAACATTGACAATCATGGCAAACAAGAAGTTTATTACTTGTGACGGTAACCAGGCTGCTGCGCATATCGCGTACATGTTCTCCGAGGTTGCTGCCATCTACCCCATCACTCCGTCATCACCTATGGCAGAGCACGTAGACGAATGGTCTGCACAGGGTCGCATCAACCTCTTTGGCGATACCGTAAAGGTACAGGAAATGCAGAGCGAAGGCGGTGCTGCTGGTGCAGTACACGGCTCACTCCAGTCTGGCGCTCTCACCACCACCTTTACTGCATCTCAGGGACTCCTCCTCATGATCCCTAACATGTACAAGATCGCTGGTGAATTGCTCCCCTGCGTGTTCCACGTATCAGCTCGTACACTCGCTACTCACTCACTCTGTATCTTCGGCGACCACTCCGACGTGATGGCCTGCCGTCAGACTGGCTTCGCCATGCTGTGCGAAGGCTCCGTACAGGAAGTGATGGACCTCTCAGCTGTAGCACACCTCGCTGCACTCGACACTCGCGTTCCTTTCATCAACTTCTTCGATGGCTTCCGTACCTCACACGAATATCAGAAGATTGAGGTAATCGATCAGGAAGAAATCCGTCCCCTCGTACCTATGGACAAGGTGGCAGAGTTCCGTAGCCGTGCGCTCACACCCGAGCACCCCGTAGCTCGTGGTATGGCCGAAAACCCCGAAACTTTCTTCGCTCACCGCGAAGTGTGCAACCCCTACTACGATTCAGTACCCGCAGCCGTAGAAAAATATATGGCTGAAATCAGCAAGATTACCGGTCGTGAATACAAGCTCTTCAGCTACTATGGTGCCGACGATGCAGAACGCGTAATCATCTGCATGGGCTCTGTAACCGAAGCTGCTCGCGAAGCCATCGACTACCTCAACGCAAAGGGCGAGAAGGTAGGTATGGTAAGCGTTCACCTCTACCGTCCGTTCTCTGTAAAGCACCTCCTCGCTGCAGTGCCTAAGACTTGCAAGAAGATTGCTGTACTCGATCGTACTAAG
Organism: uncultured Prevotella sp.; assembly: GCA_937898715.1. Lineage (GTDB taxonomy): Bacteria > Bacteroidota > Bacteroidia > Bacteroidales > Bacteroidaceae > Alloprevotella. Next base: position 38,998 of record CALEKA010000065.1, on the reverse strand, counting down.
GAACCCGGTGCAAACGGCGAACCTCTCTACCTCGACGTAAAGGATGCATTCTACGACGTAGAAAATCGTCCTCTCATCATCGGTGGTCGTTATGGCCTCGGCTCATGCGATACTACACCGACCATGATCATCTCGGTATACGACAACCTCGCTCTGCCCGAACCCAAAAACCACTTCACACTGGGTATCGTCGACGATGTAACCTTCCACTCACTCCCCTTGGAGAAGGAAATGGCTCTCGGTGGCGAAGGTATCTTCGAAGCTAAGTTCTATGGCCTCGGTGCTGATGGTACCGTCGGTGCTAACAAGAACTCTATTAAGATCATCGGTGACAACACCGACAAGTACTGCCAAGCATACTTCTCTTACGACTCTAAGAAATCGGGCGGCTTCACCTGCTCTCACCTCCGCTTCGGCGATCACCCCATCCGTTCAACATACCAGATTAAGACTCCTAACTTCGTGGCTTGCCACGTACAGGCTTATCTGCACATGTACGACGTGCTCCGTGGTCTGCGCGACAACGGTACCTTCCTGCTCAACACCATCTGGGAAGGCGACGAGTTGGCACAAAACCTGCCCAACAACGTAAAGCGCTACTTCGCTGAACACAACATCACCGTTTACTATATCAACGCTACGAAGATCGCTCAGGAAATTGGCCTTGGCAACCGTACCAACACCATCCTCCAGTCAGCATTCTTCCGTATCACTGGCGTAATCCCCGTAGACCTCGCCGTAGAGCAGATGAAGAAATTCATCGTGAAGTCATACAGCAAGAAGGGTCAGGATATCGTAGACAAGAACTACCAAGCTGTAGATCGTGGTGGTGAATACAAGCAACTCACCGTAGATCCCGCATGGGCTAACCTCCCCGAAGACGAGAAGATCGTACGCGACGAGCCCGCATTCATCTCCGATATGGTGCGCCCCATCAACGCTCAGAACGGCGACCTCCTTCCCGTAAGCGCCTACAAGGTATCAGAAGATGGTACTTGGCAGCAGGGCACAGCAGCCTACGAAAAGCGTGGCGTAGCAGCCTTCGTTCCCGTATGGCACAAGGAAAACTGTATCCAGTGTAACAAGTGCGACTTCGTTTGTCCTCACGCTGCAATCCGTCCCTTCGTCCTCACTGACGAAGAACTCGCAGGCTTCAAGGGCGAGACGATCGAAATGAAGGCTCCCGCCGCTATGAAGGGCATGCACTTCGTACAGCAGGTCGACGTAATGGACTGCCTCGGTTGCGGCAACTGCGTTGACGTATGTCCCGGTCTGAAGGGCAACAAGGCTCTCGAAATGGTACCCCTCGAAGGACAGGAAGCTGAAGCTGACAACTGGACTTACTGCACAAAGAACGTGACCAGCAAGCAGCACTTGGTAGACATCAAGCTCAACCCGAAGAATTCTCAGTTCGCTACTCCGCTCTTCGAGTTCTCTGGCGCATGCTCAGGTTGTGGTGAAACTCCGTATGTGAAGCTCGTAAGCCAGTTGTTTGGTGATCGTCAGATGGTAGCCAACGCTACTGGTTGCTCTTCAATCTACTCTGGCTCAATCCCCTCAACTCCTTATACTACCAACGAGAAGGGGCAAGGTCCTGCTTGGGCTAACTCACTCTTCGAAGACTTCTGCGAATTTGGTATGGGTATGATCCTTGCCAACAAGAAGATGCGTGCTCGTATCCAGAAGCTCCTTCAGGATGTAATCGCTACAGATGAAGCTCCCGCTGAATACAAGGCAGCTGCTCAAGAGTGGATCGATGGTCAGAACGACGCTGTAGCAAGCCGTGCAGCAGCTGAAAAGCTCGAACCCATGATCAAGGCCGGTGCCGAGAAGGGTTGCGAAACTTGCAAGCAACTCGCTGAATTGAGCCACTTCCTCACCAAGCGTAGCCAGTGGATCATCGGTGGTGATGGTGCATCTTATGATATCGGTTACGGCGGTCTCGACCACGTACTCGCAAGCGGTGAAGACGTCAACATCCTCGTGCTCGATACAGAGGTTTACTCCAACACCGGCGGTCAGGCTTCAAAGGCAACTCCTGTAGGTGCTATCGCTCAGTTCGCTGCAGCTGGTAAGCGCGTTACTAAGAAGGATCTCGGCCTCATGCAGACCACTTATGGCTACATCTACGTAGCTCAGGTAGCTATGGGTGCTGACCAGGCACAGTGCCTCAAGGCCATGAAGGAAGCTGAAGCATACCACGGACCTTCGCTCATCATCGCTTATGCTCCCTGTATCAACCACGGTCTGAAGATCAAGGGTGGTATGGGTCGTAGCCAGGCTGAGGAAGCTCGTGCCGTAGCTTGCGGTTACTGGCATCTGTGGCGTTTCAACCCCGAACTCGCAGAGCAGGGTAAGAACCCCTTCACACTCGACTCAAAAGAGCCCGATTGGGATAAGTTCCAGGATTACCTCGACCACGAAGTACGCTTCCTCTCTCTGAAGAAGGCACTTCCCGAACAGGCTCAGGAACTCTACGATGAGACTAAGCGCGCAGCTCAACGCCGCTATGCTTCTTACGTTCGCAAGACAAAGGAAGACTGGTCTCTTCCTCAGGAGTAATCCACAATCTCGCTCAGATTGCACGCTGACGCATAGTCTGCACACATTCTGATGCACATATATCTAAATAAAGCGCACCTCGCTTGCTTCATAAGCTTGCGAGGTGCGTTTTTGTACGCTTGGCATGAGTATTATCTAACGGGTGCGAGTCCCGAGTAAGCCCTAATAGCGAGATTTACATAGCCAAAGGCAAGGGTGTTCATCGCGAGGTGAAATCTGAAAGAAGCTGGCGGCAAACATCTGACCTAACGTACAGAAACTTCATACAAGGCATTTGACCATGGATGAGATTGCACAACAAATTACCGTATACCGGTCGGTGTACGCACGAGCGTCGGTCGGTGTACGCATGAGCGTCGGTCGGTGTACGTGCGTACACCGGTCGGTGTACGCCAACATTGACGCATTATCTGAATTGAATTGGACGCTACAGAAATTTCCGTTTTTCCGTAAAATATGTATTCATTAGTCCCTTGTATCCTTATAGCTATTGCAAAGGAATAAAGTGTAAACTCTAAAGCAGAAATTAAGATCTGAATACCTTATCACATGCCCACGAGATAAAGAAGACTTTCTTTAGAGAAAACTTATGTTATATATTAAGTAGGGCTATCACCAATGAGAACTTGCGAAGAGCAGGATATGTTACTTTAATGGGTGAATCCCTCGAATAGCATCCAAAATAGGAACCGCTGTATGCCGAACGGCACGTACGGTGGTGTGAGAGGTCGGTAAGCACGAAAGTAGGAGATAAACACCTATGATTAGTGTTTACCTCCAATTCGATTGTTTGTAGTTGTTTAAGAGTGTTATTGTAGTATACTCTTTTGTTTTTCTAATGTCCTTCTATTTTTTTACAGAAAGAAGATTTCATCTGTCGGAAAGATCGAACGTTCTGGCGATGACATATTCATGCTAATGATACACGGTTGTAATATCATTGAAATATTTGCACGATAATTTTGCACTCAGAAAGTTGATTTGTACAATCAATTCCTCGTTTCGTTCATATGCTGTGTGCATAAAATGACAAATCTATATTATTGTGCGAACGGACATACAACTAAACTGCATACTACAATGAAATTGAAAGTTCTGTTGTTAACGGCTTTTGCAGCCGCCTTCTCGGCAAGCGTCAAGTCGCAAGTACAACAACCTGCTCGTCCCAAGTTGGTTGTAGGCTTGGTCGTTGATCAAATGCGTTGGGACTACTTGTATCGTTACATGCCGCGCTATGGCGAGGGCGGTTTTAAGCGGTTGCTCCACGAGGGCTATAGCTGCGAAAATACGCGCATACCCTATGTGCCCTCCGTCACAGCCATCGGACATAGCTGCATCTACACAGGATCGGTGCCCAGCATACATGGTATTGCAGGAAACAATTTCGTAATCAACGGGCAAAAGGTGTATTGCACAGACGATGCTAACGTTAAGCCTGTGGGCACAAAGAGCCGCGCAGGGCTCATGTCGCCGCGTAACTTGTGGGTTACTACCCTTGGTGATGAATTGCGTATGGCTACCAACAATCAAGCCAAGGTCGTTGGCGTGGCTCTGAAAGACCGTTCGTCCATACTGCCTGCTGGCCACAATCCTAATGGGGCCTATTGGTTTGATGACGAAACAGGACGCTTTATCTCAAGTTCCTATTATACCAATCAACTTCCCAAATGGGTTGAGGCCTTCAATGCAGAGGAACTTCCTAAAAAATATTTGTCTGCTCCTTGGAACACGCTTTACGACAAAGCATCGTATACGCAGAGTACAGCCGACCTTACTGCCTATGAGGATGGCATAAAGCCAGATGTAGAGGCCACGCTGCCGCTTGATTTGCCTAAGTTGTACAAGCAGTATGGCTACGGCATCATCCGCAACACGCCCTGGGGCAATACGCTCACATTCGACATGGCCAAGGCTGCTATAGAAGGCGAGGAGCTTGGCTCCGACAGTGTGACCGACTTGTTGGCGGTAAGCTGTTCGAGCACAGATTATATTGGACATCAAGTGGGCATCAATGCTGTAGAAATCGAAGACACCTACTTGCGCCTTGACCGCGACATTGCTGCTTTCCTAACCTACCTTGATCATAAGGTGGGGCGTGGTGAGTATCTGCTGTTCCTAACAGCCGACCATGGCGCCATGAATAATGCCCGTTACTTAATAGATCACCGCATACCTGCTGGTAGTTGGAGTGAGGCGCGAGCTAAGGACAGTCTAAACCAAGCCGTGGCTCAGGCTCTCAATGTGCAAGGCCTGCAAATGGTGAGCCATGTTATGAACAACCAAGTGTTTATAGATCATAAAGTTGCTGAGGCTCATGCGTTCAGTCTTGACAAGGTGAAGCATGTGGTAATACAGCAACTTGAACAAGATACAGCGGTGCTATATGCCGTCGACATGGCCACTGTTGCCACAAGTCCTCTGCCTGCAGATGTTAAGGAGCGAATAATTAACGGCTATAATCGTGAGCGTAGTGGCGATGTGCAGATAGTGCTTAAACCCGCTTATTCTCCGCATGGGCTCAAGGGTACAGACCATGGTGCATGGAATCCTTACGATACACACATACCGCTCGTGTTTATGGGGTGGGGAGTTGCGGCAGGCGCTAGCACACGCCAATGCTTCATGACAGATATCGCGCCGACTATAGCAGCCATGCTCCACATACAAGCGCCTAATGGCTGCGTTGGACAACCCATTCAATTGCGTTAAAATCAACCCATTCAATTGCGTTAAAATCCCCCCACTCAATTCCGTTAAAATCACCCATTCTCAACTATTGATATTTATATGAAACTTATTAGATTATGGACGTTAGCCGTGAGTTGTACCGCGGTACTTGCTAGTCTTACAGCCTGCAGTGACGAACAGCAGTTTACTGACAATAATACCGATGCCAAGCGCATCAGCGTTCAGCACATCACGCCCGAGATGGCCAAAGTGCGCGATTATGTGCCACTCTATGCTGTTGTGGCACATCGTGGTTCAACCTTTTGGACGCCTGAAGAGACTGAGGCGGCCTGGCGTTGGGCGCGTGAAATGGGGGCTGATTATTTAGAGTCGGACATGCAAGCTACCAAAGATGGTGTGATACTTGCCAATCACGATGAGAACCTCAAGCGCACGACCAACATCGCTAATGTTTACTCCGAATATGTGCCGTCCTCACGCAAGGATTTCTATCGTAGTTTCAAAAATGCGGATGGCTCGCAGCATTTTAGCGAGGCTGATATTGAGGCCCAGTATGAGCGTGATGTGAACGACTTTCGTCCTTATTACACTATGAGTTACTACTATCACGAGTTGTTGGCACTTGATGCAGGTAGTTGGTTTAATACCTCGAGTCCCGACCAGGCACGTGCTTCTTTCAGCCAAAAGGGAGGCATACATCAATATGTGTCGGCTCTGCAAGACCAAATTGCTTATGCCAATGGCAAAATGCTTCGACGTGATGCCAATGGAGAGCGTGTGCTGACTTACCATATCAAGGATAAGTATAAGGACATGACGCTTGAGCAAATTTATAATTCGGAGAAGCGTACCGTTAAGTGCGATGATCCTTCAGTGTCGTACACTTATGCAGCCAAATATATGGATTTTGTAGACTACGACTTCGACAATGCTTATGTGGCCGATCCGCAGGATACAGGCAATCGTCCTGGTGTGTACATAGAGTTTAAGGAGTCATGGCTTAATCCCAAGGATATGGAGGTGCGTGTGTATAACACATTGGCCAACTGTGGTTGGAATATCGTCACTCAGCCCGAGACGGAGCACACTCCCTTCTACGTCAATGGAAAGGTAAATGTGGGCCATACCAATGGTAAGGTTATTTTACAGACTTTCTCGTTCGATGCCCTCACTCGTGCCTACAATGTGTTTAAGGGAAAGGTTCCAATGTGCTTTTTGCTTTGGACAGGTACTTATGCTACCGATTTGAAGTACAACACCCCATCGGGATATGCCGACTTTATTAGCTACGGCCTTGATCATGGTGCGCACATCATGGGCCCGGCCATATCGGGTGCGCCCAATAACTATCCAGAGATGAACAATCCTTGGCAGGCCTACATGATACGCAAGTCGGGTATGATCAACCATCCTTATTCGTTTGACTCTTATGCGCAAATGGCCAAATATATGGGCTACTACAACGACTACTACAATGCGGGCAACACCACAGAGTTTGATGACCTGCTGCTCACTACTGTGCCTGCTACGCAATACACCAACTTTAGTGGCGCAAAGTCAACGCCCGTTTACATGGACGGATTCTTTACCAATCGCTCCGAAATGTCGTTGCGCTTTATGATAGAAAATGGTTTCCGCTGCAATGCAAACTTGCCCAATCCCTTCCATCAAGGGCAAACATACGACAATTCGCAAGCTCCATCATCTGTGCCCGATGCTGAGCAAACCTTGCAGCGTTTGGGATACTGATGTACTGCAACCAATCATATCAACTAATCCAGAATTCTACTTATAGTATCATACAATATGAATAAATATATAGCCCTTTCGGCCTTGAGTTTGGCCACACTTGTAGCCTCGGCACAAGACTTTGATACAAAGCCCACACTCGAACTCAATAATAAGGAGCAAGGTGTAAACTTTACCATAGGTGCACGCATGATGACAGATGCAGCATACTATCACTCAGACTTTACTCCCATGCACTCAGGTGCTGCGCTCACCGATGCCCGTATTCGCACATCGATGGCCTACCGCAATTGGTACTTTTATGCCGACTTTGGATTTGGAAAGGGTAAGTTTGACCAGAAAAACATCTTTTTGCAATACACAGCCCGCGACAAGCATCAGGGCAGCCATGCCGTAAAGGTGGGCTACTACACCGATCCAGCTGCGTCAATGGCACGTTTGACGTCATTGGGTAGTTACCATTTCATATCGCGTGCAGGGTCTGCAAATGCTTTGGGCGAGGGACGAGAGTTGGGAGCTACATACAAGTATACCAACAAGTATGTCACAGCGTACCAAGGCGTGTTTGCTGAAAATCAGTACAACAAGATTGATGCAGGCATCAATGGATTGAGCTTGTCTGGCCGCTGGGTAGTGCGCCCGGTAAGCACTGAGAGCCAAACTTTGCACGTGGGCTTGAACGCGCGCTATGCTCACCTTGGCGGTGGTGAAACGTATAACAATGTGCTCAAAAAGTCGCTTACGTTAGGTCAATCGCTTGAAACCTATGTTGATGAAAATAACAGTTTCTCATCGTGCACACTTGATTGGGCTAACAACACCTTTGATGTGGGAGTCGAGGCGCTTTACCACAACAAGCGATTCTTTGTGCGTGGTGAGTATATGCACAAGCTCGTGACGAAGAAGCGCGACTCGAAAACCCTGTTTGATGCCTCAAACGACAACATCGATACATGGGGTACACTCAGTGCTTGGGAAGCTGCTAACCCATTGCGTACCAATCACTTTAATGGTGGATATGTGGAGGCAGGCTTCTTGATATTTGGCTCTCCCTATCATTACGACATGAACGAAGCCGTGTTGGGCGGGCTAAAGGGTCGCTCTCTTGAAGTCGTGGCACGTTACAACTATACAGGTCTGAACGATATCAACAAGGGCGAATATTTCTCGGTAGGGCGCAATCAGTACTACCCCGACGGCTACATGGCCGACTATCCTTACAACTCAAGCAGTGTGGGAGGTGGAAATGTCAATTCGTTTACTCTCGGGCTTAACTATAGTTTCAATAAGTATGCGCAGGTGATGCTCAACTATACCTTGCACAAGCTTGATAAGGACTTGTTGCCTTACGACAAAACAATTCATGCCTTGCAAGCCCGCGTATTGTTTTCATTCTGATGTGCTTCAAGTACAGGTAGTATAAATTAGTTCATAAGCAAATGATTGCCGAAGCTATCGTGTATCATCACGGTGCTTCGGCAATCTTTATCGTTGTCCATACTATGATGAAGATCATTCGGCGCAATGAAAAAAATTAATGGAGGCATCGTCTCCACGAGCCTCCATTAACCAACACAAAAACTAAACTAGACTTAACTAAACTATTTGATAGCGTTATCATCACGACAACTTAGATAGTGCAAATATAAGACTTTGAAACATAAAAAGCAAGGTTTTGCAAAGAAAAGTTTGCAAAACCTTGCTTTTTAACACTTGCCTATGTTGTGTAACACGTTTCGTAGGTGCGACAATGCGCTTCCTAAGGTGATTCGGACGAAGGCCTTGTGAAAGAAAGAATCCTGTAGGGGCTTTATGCCCCGAGATTCCTCTTATCGGTGATCTATTTATAGGCTTGAGCGAGAAGCAGATTGTCAAGGATAACCATGGCAGCCATGGCCTCGACGATGGGCACGGCACGAGGCAGGACGCAAGGGTCGTGTCGGCCGCGTGCTTTGAGGATGGTGGGTGTGCCGTCGGCGGTCACGGTGTGTTGTTCGCGCAGGAGTGTGGCTACAGGCTTGAAGGCTACGCGGAAGAAGATGTCCTGTCCGTTGCTCAATCCGCCCTGTATACCTCCGCTGTGGTTGGTCAGTGTGGTGATGGTGCCATCGGGAGCGGGCTGGAATATGTCGTTTTGCTCGCTACCACGCGCTGTCACGCCTGCAAATCCTTCGCCATACTCAAATCCCTTTACGGCATTGATGCCGAGCATGGCAGCACCAAGCTGAGCGTGAAGTTTGTCGAACACGGGTTCGCCCAATCCCACGGGGCACCCTTGGATCACCCCCGTGATGATACCGCCTATCGTATCGCCGTCGGCTTTCACTTGTGCGATAAGCTTCGCCATCTCTTCCGCCTTCTGCGGATCGGGACAGCGCACAGGATTCTGCTCGATGAGGGAGAAGTCGTAGTCGTGGTAAGAGCCCGTGAGGGCGATGTTTCCTACTTGAGAGGTGTATGCAGTGATGCGAATTCCTCTTTGTCGGAGCACCATTTTGGCAAATGCTCCGCCTACCACGCGTGCTATCGTCTCGCGTGCTGAGGTACGTCCGCCGCCACGATGGTCGCGTATGCCATACTTTGATTGATAGGTGAAGTCGGCATGAGAGGGGCGGAACACGTTGCGCATGTTGTCGTAGTCGGAGGAGTGTTGATTCTCGTTGCGTACGAGAAAGCCTATGGGACATCCCGTAGTTTTCCCTTCAAACACGCCCGAGAGTAGCTCTACGCGGTCGCCCTCCTTGCGTGCCGTGGTGAGTGCGCTTTGTCCTGGTTTGCGACGGTCGAGCTCAGCCTGCAGGAAGTCCATGTCGACCTCTATGCCCGATGGCATGCCGTCTATCACGCCACCGATGCCCGGTCCGTGGCTCTCGCCGAAAGTGGTGAGTCGGAATATCTGTCCAAAAGTGTTCACTGTGTGATGAGAGTTAAAGAGTGGAAGGGCGCACGGGGTAAGAATAGCCCTGTGCGCCCAGATAAATGAGATTAGTCTTTGTGGCAATTGCAACCATCGCCGTGACCGCCGCAGCAGCCTTCACCATCGGCGTGGTCGTGGTGTCCGCAGTTGCCGTCGCATTCACCGCCGCAACCGCCGCAGCCACCTTCGCCGCTAAGCATTTGGATGAGGCTTTTGAGTTCCTCATCGGTAGCGTCGCGATGGGTCACAACGTGTCCCTTGAAGTGGAGGTCTTTGCCAGCGAGGGGGTGGTTGAAGTCCATTTCTACGACGTTGTCCTTCACGTCGAGCACGATGCCCTGCAGACGATTGCCGTCAGCATTCATCATAGGGAGCACGGCGCCGGGGTAGACCATGTCTTTGTCAAACTTGCCGTTGATCACGAAGGTATCTTTGGGCAGTTCGATCACGTGGTCCTCTTCGTAGGGGCCATAGGCTTCGTCTTGTTTAAGTACGAAGTCGAATGTATCGCCTTCAGCGAGTGCGAGCAGTTTTTCTTCGAAAGCATCGAGTGTCACGCCCATGCCCGAGATAAACTGGAATGGGTGTTCTGCAGGAGCCTTCTCTACGAGTTCGTGAATGCCTTTTTCGTTGTCGGTGTAGAGTTCGTATGCCACGCTGACATACTTGTGGGGAGTCTGTTCCATTGAGTAGAATTGTGAAGTAATAAGTAAAAAGTAATAAGTAATACTTCTCTGCTTAAGTGATAAAATTTAAAACTTGCTGAATCCTGCCTGACAGAGTCGCGGTATGCGTTGTCTGCAGAATAAATGTTGCTGATAATGGGGAATCAATTATGCCAATTCGAGGTCGAGCTCTTTGCGTAGGAGGTCGAGGTCGGGGTGGCGCTTCATCATGTCTTTAAACTTCTCGAGGCGGCTGAAGGGGCGCTTTGGAGCGTTGTCGGGCACGATTTCGAAGTTGAGTGTGATAGAATCGTTGCGGAGCTGCGTGCGCAGGTAGTTGCAGAGCGTCACGCGCACGTTGTACATATACTGCTCTACCATCTCGTTCTCCACCATCACGTTGACCTGCCATGTCTGTGTGTCGACGTGAGGCTGCATGCCCTTCATGCGGCCGCAGAGAGCACGCTGTTCGGGTGGAAGCTGCTGTGCAAATCGAAACCAGTAGTAGGTCAGTCGGTCGTCGTCGAAAGCATTGCAGAGTTTCTTGGCTGGTTGAGCCTCGGCTCGTGAGCGTAGTGCTGCTTGTCGGCGCGCTTCCTCAGCAGCCTTTTGCTGTGCTTCTTGGTTGGATGGTGCGGGGCTACCCATTGTGACCGAGCGGATGGAGATGGTGTTGAGGTTGCGCGCTTGGCGCTGGTTCTTCTTTGCCGAATCAGCCAAGAGTTGTTCCAATCCTTTAAGATGAGATGATCCTTCAGCCGCTGGAGCCGATGCTGCCGTTGCGGCGGACTGAGCAGTGGTGCGCTGTACGGCCGCTGTTGCTGCGGGAGCGGGAGCCGCTTGAGGTGTGGCAGAAGAAGGGGTGCGCTGAGCTGTAGCTCGCGTAGCAGGGCTCACCATGCCTTGCAGGTGAGCGAAGATGGGGTGAAGCGTTCGTGTAGGGCGACGCCCACACCCTGTGTCGTCATCGCCCACAGCGGCTTGAGCCACCTCGATGAGGGTGAGCTCCACGAGCAGTCGCTTATTGCGTGCATTGGAGTAGTGCATGTCGCAATCGTTGCAGAGCTTTAGTGCGCGATAGATGATGGCAGGCTTGCAGCGCATGGCCTGTTCATGATAGCGCTGGCGCACTTGTTCGCTCACGTCGAGCAGGGGCAGCGTCTGTTCGTCGCGGCTCATCAGTAGGTTGCGGAAGTGCGATGCCAGTCCGCCAATGAAGTAGTTGCCCTCGAAGCCCTTGCACAGCACGTTGTTGAGCCGTGTCATAGCAGCGGGAATGTCGCCTTTGAGCAGCGATTCGGTCATGCCAAAGTACTCTTCATAGTCGAGCACGTTGAGGTCTTCTATCACCTTGTCGTACGTGATATTTCCCTCGCAGAAACTTGCCACTTGGTCGAAGATGGAGAGGGCGTCGCGCATACCGCCATCGGCCTTTTCGGCAATGACGTGGAGTGCTTCTTTCTCATAGGTGATGCCCTCTTTGTCGGCCACGTGCATGAGGTGGTCGATGATATCTGCCACGGTGATGCGTGCGAAGTCGTATATCTGGCAACGGCTTAGGATGGTGGGCAGGATGGCCTGCTTCTCCGTGGTGGCTAAGATGAATATGGCGTGAGCGGGTGGCTCTTCAAGCGTCTTGAGGAAGGCATTGAATGCCGCCTGCGATAGCATGTGTACCTCGTCGATAATGAACACCTTGTATCGGCCCACTTGAGGTGGTATCTGCACCTGCTCGATGAGTTCGCGAATGTCGTTGACGGAGTTGTTCGAAGCAGCGTCGAGCTCGTGAATATTGTACGAACGCTGCTCGTTGAAAGCCTTGCAACTTTCACACTCGTTGCAAGCCTCGCCCTCAGGGGTGGGAGAGAGGCAGTTGATGGTCTTGGCAAAGATGCGAGCGCAGGTGGTCTTTCCCACGCCTCGCGGACCGCAAAACAGGTAGGCATGCGCCAACTTGCCTTGAGCAATTGCGTTCTTCAGCGTAGTGGTCAAGGCCTTCTGTCCCACCACGCTGTCGAAGTTGGTGGGGCGATACTTTCGGGCAGATACGATATAGTTGTTCATTGTGCAGAATCTCTGTGGCTTGTTGTTGGCACAAAGGTAATGTTTTTTTTTGGATAGAGAAAGGCAGGGACAATGCTCTTCGCGCGCGCGTACATTAAGTTTTCTTGATAAGTTGTCTGCACTCCTACACTAATCCGTTGTAATACGCTGAATATCAACATTTACGAGAGTGTAGGCAAGTCTCGATAGCTTGCACAAATCCGTCACGTTGCTCTCACTCAGATTTGCCTCCCTCCAGAGAAGGCTCTCCCCTAAAAGCGTTCTCGCAAGAGTAAGCAACTCCTGAAACTCTTCCAAGGGCTAATTAAAACTCTTCCAAGGGTTAATTAAAACTCTTTCGAGGACTAATTTAAACACTTCCGAGGGTTAATAAAGCGCATTCCTATGAAAGGTGCTGCATGTCAATGTAGGAAAAATGAGTGATAAGTGCAAGCAAATACCGACTGCCTGCACTCGCGGAAACGTTGATAATCAGCGAATAGGTAAGAGTGAGTGTAGGAAATAGAAAATAGGGCGTGCAAAACTCTCTGTAACGCGCGTGCGCGTAAGTTCATTGGCAAGAAATGAGAGTGGAAAAAGCAAAAATCCTTAGGAAAAACTCCTACGAATCTCAAATTGTCACAACATCTCGTCCTTTTGTATTCATACATTTCGCGTAACCGAATAAAATCCGTAAATTTGCCGCGCACACGTATATTTCGCAAAGCAAAATATATCTAACAATTATCTATACAAATCACACACATGACAAAGACAATCAAACAGCGCGGCCTGTGGCTGATAGCTTTGCTGCTACTCGTGGCAAACACTGCGGTCAAGGCTGCTGTCAATCTGAACAGGTCGGGCGTGATCTACCGCATTGTCAGTACCCAGACGGGCAAGGCCGTGGGCAATGGCAACGTAGCTGAGCACGATACCTACCTGCAGATGGAAGACCTCGACCTCACGGCTCAAGGTCAGGACTGGATGGTGATGCCCGTCGATGCCGGAGCAGGCATCTATGCACTCTACAACCCCAATTACAAAATGGGCGTAGACATGGCTCCCACGGCCACAGTGAAATGGCGCTTATTGCAGTGGGACGCCAATACGAGCAATGAGAATCAACAGATTCTGTTCAAGGCCGTAGAAGGTCAAGAAGATGTATACCAGCTCCTCTGCTCGTCGGACGAAAGCCGAGTGATGACCATGCACGACGATGGTAGCCTCTATATGGACACCGACGCAAGCGCCGAAGGCACCTACTTCCGCCTGCAGGATTCGGGCAAGACTTATGCCACTCCTTTCCCCAACCTTGCCTACCTCTTCGTCGGCAAGGCGAGCGGTAAAGCACTGACCAATCGCAATAAGAACGAGAAGAATGCCCTCATCTATGGCGATACGCCCGATGAAAACGATAAATCGCAGGTGTGGGAGTATAAGCAGACGGCTAATGGCACATCGACCGTATATGTGCTCTACAACGAAAATGCGAGCTTGGCTCTCGATGCAGGTCTCGATGGCAACAAGAAGCCCTTGCTGTGGTCGATCGATGGAAGCAATGCCAATCAGCGCGTTACGATCAAGAGCGTTAACGATGAAGATGGCGTGTTCCAGCTGGTCTATACCGGCAAGAGTAACGAGACTTACTACTTGAAACTCAATGCAAACGGTACCACCGAGATGGTGACCGATGGCACGAGCGAAGATACGTGGTTTACCACCCAACCTGCCGTGCTTGTAGTAAGAGAAAAGAACGATTGGGAAAACGAGCGCATATTCGCCGTAAACAAGGAAGAGGGCCATGCCACCTACATGCCCTATGCATCGACCTCCGAACTCCGCGCCGATGCCGACCGCTACGCTAAGCCTTGGCTCGACCCCAAGAGCACAGAAGTGATGAGCCTAAACGGCACGTGGAAGATTAACTTTGTGAAGGATCCCTCTTTACGTCCGGGCGAGACCGACTTCTATGGTGACAACGTCGACGTGTCGGCATGGGACGACATCGAAGTGCCCTCATGCGTAGAAATGAAGGGCTATGGCGATCCTTGGTATGTCAACGTAGACTACCCCTTTGATGACAATCCTCCCTACATCTCGATGAAGAAGAACCTCTACAACTCTGTAAGTTCGTTCCGTCGCAACTTTACCCTCCCCGAAGCATGGAGTGGCAAGCGCATCTTCCTCCACTTCGACGGTATCTATAGCGGTGCCTACGTATGGGTGAATGGACAGAAAGTAGGTTATACCCAGGGCGCCAACAACGATGCTGAGTTCGACTTGACAAGCTATGTACGTTCGGGCGACAACAACGTGAGCGTACAAGTGTTCCGCTTCACCGATGGTTCTTACCTCGAAGGACAAGATGCCTGGCACATGAGCGGTATTCACCGCGACGTGTATCTCTATGCCACTCCGAAGACCTACATTCGCGACCACTACATCACCTCTTCACTCAGTGAAGGCGACGACTATAAGGCTGGCTCAATGAACGTAGCCGTGACGATGACTCGTAAGGCTGCCGACGACGAGGGCACTAAGACCGTTCGCGTACGCTTGATCTCGCCCGAGGGCAAGCAGGTGGCAGAACAGACGGCTAACTTCGCTTTTGCCGAAGGCGAGACGGGCGACAAGACAGCCGACGTGAAGTTTGAAGAACTGACTAATCTTGAACTCTGGAATGCAGAGACTCCTAACCTCTACACCGTAGAGCTTGCACAGCTCGATGCTAATGGCAATGAAGAAGAAGCTTTCGCTACAAAGTATGGTTTCCGCCATATCGAGATCCCCACTACGGATCATCGCGTATATATCAATGGCAAGCAAGTATACTTCAAGGGTGTAGACACACAAGATACGCACCCCCTGCGCGGACGTTCTATCGACGTAGAGACCATGCTCAAGGATATCAAACTGATGAAGCAGGCCAACGTCAACACCGTGCGCACGAGCCACTATCCACGTCAGGCCAAGATGAACGCTATGTTCGACTACTACGGCATCTACGTAATGGATGAGGCCGACCTCGAATGCCACAAAAACTGGGACGACCACAACAGCGGCAACCGCTCTACAGGCATCTCGGCAGCCGAGTCGTGGAAACCTGCTTACCTCGACCGTGGCACCCGCATGGTGCTCCGCGACCGCAACTTCCCCTCTGTGATCTTCTGGAGCTTGGGCAACGAGAGTGGTTATGGTAGCAACCACGACGCAGAATTTAGCGCCATCAAGGCACTCGATTCACGCATTATTCACTACGAAGGCGCAACCAATGCTAACAACGCTACGGCCACGGAGATCTGGAGCCGGATGTATCCCTCTATCGAGGGCAACGCAAAACCGATGAACTCTGAAGCCAACAGCAACTGGGCACAACAGCCCTACTTCATGTGTGAGTACGACCACGCCATGGGTAATTCGCTCGGTAGCCTCCAGGACTATTGGGATGTGCTCGAAAGCAGTAAGTACGGCATCGGAGGATGCATCTGGGACTGGGTAGACCAGTCAATCTATGCTCCCAGCGATATCCAAAAGGGCGTATTTACGCAGAATGGATTCAATAAGTATGTGACTGGTTACGACTATCCCAACGCACCCCATCAGGGCAACTTCGTCAACAATGGTGTGATCGGAGCCGACCGCGCATGGAGCGGCAAGCTCGATGAGGTAAAGAAAGTCTACCAGTACGTGAAGTTTACAGGCTACAGCAAGACGGCAGCTACCGTCACACTGAAGAATGCTTACGACTTCATCACCCTCAAGGGCTTTACCCTCAAGGCTACAGTGCTCGAAAAGGGTAAGCAAGTGGCAGAAGGAAGCGTGGCTCTCAGCGATGTTAAGCCAGGCAAGTCGACCACAGTCAAGCTCCCCGTTGACTACGACTTCGCAGCCGCAAAGAGTGGCGACGACGTACTGCTCTCACTCGAAGTGACGCGCGATGCAGCTACCGAATACGCTGAAGCTGGCTATCCCGTAGCTGCTGCACAGTATCAGGTGGCTGATCGTGCTGCACTCGCTGCCGTGACACCCGCTGCAGATGCCAGCGATCTGAAACTCGTGGAGGGCTTGCTCTACAACTCCGTCTCTAACGATAAGGTGCAGATGAACTTCTCTTCAGATGGTACATTGCAAAGTTGGAAGATCAACGGAATGCCTGTTATCAAGAACGATAAGGGCCCGGAATACGAAAACTTCCGTTGGATTGAAAACGACGCTCCTTATGGTAGCGACCCTGGCTACAGCCAAAACAACGGCATTAGTTCGAAGACGGCAACCTTCGCGCTGGCCGACGATAAGAAATCGGCTACGGTAACGGTCAATGGTACAGGCTCATGGTCGAACTATAAGTTCGTTTATACCATTTATGCCGATGGTACCACCGATCTCAAGGCAACTTATTCTCCGCAGAATACCAACACTTCGCTCCGCGGAGGCACACGCCGACTGGGCATGCAGATGGCATTCAATGGCGAACTGAGCAACGTGGCCTACTACGCTCGTGGTCCGCTCGAGAACTACGTGGATCGTCAGACAGGTTCTTTCCTCGGACGCTATACCACAACCGTTGCTGATATGAACGAGTACTACCTCCGTCCGCAGTCGATGGGTAACCGCCAGGATCTTCGCGAATTGGTATTGACCAACGACGAGGGCAATGGCGTGAAGGTCGAAACAGAGGGACAAGTAGCATTCTCTACCCTCTATTGGACCGATCAGGAACTCTATGCCAAGAAGCACAATTGGGAACTCACCGTGCCTACTTCCGCATCTTCTCGCAGCATCTATGCTCACTTCGACTATATGCAGCGCGGTATCGGTTCGGGTAGTTGCGGACAGGTGACCATCAGCAAGTACTTCGTACCTACCTCAGGATCGTACACCTATACACTTCGTTTCACTCCCGTAACAAAAGAAGTCACAGGCATCGCTACGGCTGAGACCACCGACGACTTGAAGGTGACTCACGACGACGAGAAGGTGACCGTATCGGGCAATATCGAAGCGGGTACCGTAGTAGCTCTCTACAATGTGGGCGGTCAGTGCGTAGGCAAGGCTTATGCCTCTGCAGCTACCTCTTCGCTCTCCATCTCACTCGTAGCTCAGCCTCGCGGCACATACCTTGTGAAGATGGACGCTCCCCACGGACATCGTGTTCATAAGATCCTGAAATAACCCCCTTTCTCCAATCTTTTGGAGTAAAACACAATAGCATAAGAGAAGCGTATGTTGAGGCTAAATCCTCTAACATACGCTTCTCTTCGTTATATTATATAGTAGTTGCCAATCAAAAAAATCAGCCAATACCGTGGGCGACGCGTCTCGCGTCGGCATCATCTACGAATAGAGATTCTTACCTCCCCATATATAGTTCTGTGGGCGACGCGTCTCGCGTCGGCATCATCTACGAATAGGAAAATAATGAGCCTCTCATACATCATTTCGTGGACAAAGCATTTCTTGCCCCCTCCCAAAGAATATCTCAAACAAGACTTGAGCCACGCCAAGCGCATTATCTCGTAATCCTGCACAAGTAGTCAAAGTGCTCACCATCGCGCACCTTTTCAGCGCGAAGCCCACACGTTTCGGCAACCCGCTGGAGCGTGTCGAAGTCTACATAAAGCCAGTCGAAAGGTTCGCCTACACATTTATTATATACCATCTGATAATCCACTTCGCCATAGTAGTCGGTCTCCTCAGGAGGGTAAAACTCCCCATCTTCATCTTCAAACACATAGCGAATATCTGAAGAATCCGCCAAAATCTGTCCACCCTCTTCCAGCAATGCGCTACAGCGATTCAGCAAACGAGGTAGACCAGAAAGTTTACCAGCAATACCGAGGCCATTCATGAGCAGAATGATCGTGTCGAACCGCTCACTCCACGACTCCTCGAAGAGGTTAATACAACGAGCATCATGAGCACCTCTAAAAAGGCGAGCCTGCGTAGAAAACGGCGAAATATCGATAGAAGTCACTTCAAAACCGCGCTTCTCCAAGGCTATCGTGTGACAACCCGCACCCGCACCCACATCGAGTACACGCCCGCGGCACAGGTCGAGAGCCACACGCTCGAGGCAAGGCATCTCCATCTCCGTACGGAAAAGATTGGCGACGGACATCTCGTCGTCGTCAAACATGCTTGATCTCACAACGAGCTTACCCGACTTGCCCGTACGAGCAAAGTCCCAAATAGCTTGACCCATCGGGTCACATTTTTCTTGCATTTCCATGACGCAAAAGTAATATATAAGGCATCAAAACAGCGATAAAGCAAAGAAAAATTGCATTCGATGAAAAAAAAACGCTGAAATGTTTGGTGCGAAAAAAATAATGCCTAACTTTGCACCCGTTTCCGAGAGACATCAACCTTGTTACACTACAAGACCTTGAGTTTCGACGAGATACGGGCAAATACCAGAGTGGCCAAATGGGGCAGACTGTAAATCTGCTGGCTTACGCCTTCGGTGGTTCGAATCCATCTTTGCCCACCCATCCCGAAAGGGTCTCGCGGAAGTAGCTCAGTTGATAGAGCACTAGCCTTCCAAGCTGGGGGTCGCGGGTTTGAGCCCCGTCTTCCGCTCATCTTTATTATTATTAGATTGCTGTTATAGCTCAGCGGTAGAGCACTTCCTTGGTAAGGAAGAGGTCGCGAGTTCAAGTCTCGCTAACAGCTCTTTTTTTTGTATAGGTCTTCCTTACAAGATTGAAGAACAAGAAAATTCATTCAAACAATAAATAAAACAGCTATGGCTAAAGAGAAATTTGAACGTACCAAACCGCATGTTAACATCGGTACTATTGGTCACGTTGACCACGGTAAGACTACTTTGACTGCCGCTATTTCTAAGGTTCTCCACGAACGTCTCGGTACTGGTGAAGATGTTAAGTCTTTCGATCAGATCGATAACGCTCCCGAAGAAAAGGAACGTGGTATCACTATCAACACTGCTCACATCGAGTATGAAACTGAAAAGCGTCACTATGCTCACGTAGACTGCCCGGGTCACGCCGACTACGTAAAGAACATGGTAACTGGTGCCGCTCAGATGGATGGTGCTATCATCGTAGTAGCTGCTACTGATGGTCCTATGCCTCAGACTCGTGAGCACATCCTTCTCGCTCGTCAGGTAAACGTACCCCGCCTCGTAGTGTTCTTGAACAAGTGCGATATGGTTGAGGACGAAGAAATGCTCGAGCTCGTAGAAATGGAAATGCGCGAACTCCTCGAACAGTACGGCTTCGAAGAAGATACTCCTATCATCCGCGGTTCTGCACTCGGTGCTTTGAACGGTGTTGCAAAGTGGGAAGACTCTGTAATGGAGCTCATGAACGCTGTTGATACTTGGATTCAGGAACCCGTTCGCGACGTTGAGAAGCCTTTCTTGATGCCTGTTGAAGACGTGTTCTCAATCACTGGTCGTGGTACTGTTGCCACTGGTCGTGTTGAAACTGGTGTCGTAAAGGTAGGTGACGAAGTTCAGATTCTCGGTCTCGGCGAAGATAAGAAGTCAGTTGTAACTGGCGTTGAGATGTTCCGTAAGATCCTCGACGAAGGTGAAGCTGGTGATAACGTAGGTCTTCTCCTCCGTGGTATCGATAAGTCAGAAATCAAGCGTGGTATGGTTATCACTCACCCGGGTGTAATCACTCCGCACAAGAAGTTCAAGGCTTCTATCTACGTATTGAAGAAGGAAGAAGGTGGTCGTCACACTCCGTTCGGTAACAAGTATCGTCCTCAGTTCTACCTCCGTACTATGGACTGTACAGGTGAAATCCACCTCCCTGAAGGAACTGAAATGGTAATGCCTGGTGATAACGTTGAAATCTCTGTAGAACTTATCTACGCTGTTGCTATCAACGTTGGTCTCCGCTTCGCTATCCGTGAAGGTGGCCGTACCGTTGGTTCAGGTCAGATCACTGAAATCCTCGACTAATAACATAGCCTTGGCTATCGCTTAGCCTCGACTATCTTATAGAAGAAGATATTCAAAATAAAATAGGTTCCTGCTACATGCAGGACCTATTCTACGGGAATAGCTCAGTTGGTAGAGCACTGGTCTCCAAAACCAGGTGTCGGGAGTTCGAGCCTCTCTTCCCGTGCCAAACGACACATATATGTTCCAGAAAATAATTGCATATTGCAAAGATTCATACGACGAGTTATCGCATAAGACCACGTGGCCTACGAGACAGGAGTTGACTCACAGCGCGATTGTTGTGCTAACAGCTTCCATCATCATAGCAATCGTAGTGTACCTTATGGATACATTATTCGAGTGGGTCATGCAACTTATCTATCCTCAACTATAATTCGATATGGCACAAGCAGAAATGGCATGGTACGTTTTGCGTGCTATAAGCGGAAAAGAAGCTAAGGTAAAAGAGTACATCGATGCAGAAATAAAAAATGGCCGCCTTGGCGGTCATGTTTCGCAAGTACTCATCCCTACCGAGAAGGTTAAGACTGTTCATGGTAACAAGCAAGTTATCAAGGAAAGACTCTATCTTCCCGGCTATGTTCTTGTAGAGGCTAGACTAGTTGGTGAAACTGTTCACGAACTACGCAACACACCAAACGTGTTGGGTTTCCTCGGAGGAATGGACAATCCTACTCCTCTCCGCGAAAGTGAAGTGAATCGTATCCTGGGTAAGGTTGACGAACTTGAGGATGAACCTCAAGAAATGGAAATACCTTACGAAGTAGGCGAAAGCGTAAAGGTAATCGACGGACCGTTCAGCGGATTCTCTGGTACAATCGAAAAGGTTGACGAAGAGAAGAAGAAAGTGACTGTCATCGTAAAGGTGTTCGGTCGAAACACGGGACTCGATCTCGGCCTTATGCAGATAGAGAAGGAATAAAGGATAATGTTACGTATCCCTTTAAGAATTCATCGTCACATTTAATTTTTCTATTTTAAACAACAATGGCTAAAGAAGTTGCTGGATTAATCAAATTACAGATTAAGGGCGGCGCTGCAAATCCATCTCCTCCCGTTGGACCGGCTCTCGGTTCTAAGGGTATCAACATTATGGATTTCTGCAAGCAGTTCAACGCCAGAACTCAGGACAAGGCTGGCAAAGTATTGCCTGTTGTCATTACTTATTACAATGACAAGTCTTTCTCTTTCATAGTAAAGACTCCTCCTGTAGCAATTCAATTGCTGGAAGCAGCCAAAAAGAAGAGCGGTTCTGCTGCTCCTAACCGTACCAAGATCGCTGAGATCACTTGGGATCAGGTTAAGGCAATCGCAGAAGACAAGATGCCCGACTTAAACTGCTTCACAGTTGAAAGTGCAATGCGTATGGTAGCTGGTACTGCCCGCAGCATGGGTATCACAGTAAAGGGTGACTTCCCTGGTGAATAATTTAAACTTCAAATTTGAACAATGAGTAAACTGACAAAGAATCAGAAGTTAGTCGCTGACAAAGTTGAAGCAGGGAAGGCATATTCATTGAAAGAAGCTGCATCTTTGGTAAAGGAAATCACCACTACCAAATTCGATGCTTCTATCGATATTGACGTACGTCTGGGTGTAGATCCCCGTAAAGCTAACCAGATGGTTCGTGGTGTAGTATCACTGCCCAACGGAACTGGTAAGACTGTACGCGTGCTCTGCCTCTGTACGCCTGATGCTGAAGCTGCTGCAAAAGAAGCTGGCGCTGACTATGTAGGTCTCGATGAATATATCGAGAAAATCAAAGGTGGTTGGACTGATATTGATGTTATCATCACTATGCCCGCCATCATGGGTAAGATTGGTGCACTCGGTCGTGTGCTCGGTCCTCGCGGATTGATGCCTAACCCCAAGAGTGGCACTGTTACTATGGACGTAGCCAAGGCTATTCGCGAAGTAAAGCAAGGTAAGATTGACTTTAAGGTTGATAAGAGCGGTATCGTTCACACTTCAATCGGTAAGGTCTCTTTCACTGCTGATCAGATTTTTGGTAATGCCAAGGAATTCATGGCTACTATCAATAAGCTGAAGCCCGCAAGTGCTAAGGGTACTTACGTAAAGAGTATTTATCTTTCATCTACCATGAGTAAGGGTATCAAGGTTGATCCTAAGTCTGTAGAAGAAATCTAAACTGAATTACAATCATGAAGAAGGAAGATAAAGCTATCATCATCGAGAAACTCGGTGAACAAATCAAAGAATACGCACATCTCTACCTTGTTGATGTAACTGGCATGAATGCAGAAGCTACTTCTGCTCTCCGTCGCAAGTGCTTCGGCGCTGACATCAAAATGGTAGTAGCCAAGAATACGCTCTTGCACAAGGCTTTCGAAGCTGCAGAGGTTGACTATACTCCCCTCTACGACTGCTTGAAAGGCACTACTGCAGTATTCTTCTGCCAGACCGCTAACGCTCCTGCTAAACTCATCAAAGAAGTTGGTAAGGACGGTGTTCCTGCGCTGAAGGGTGCATATGCAGAGGAAGGTTTCTATGTTGGTGCAGACCAGCTCGAAACTCTTTGCGCTATCAAGAGCAAGGCAGAAGTTCTTGCAGAGGTTGTTGCTTTGCTCCAGTCTCCCGCCAAGAACGTTATCTCTGCACTCCAGAGCAGTGGACAGACCATCCACGGTGTGCTTAAAACTTTGGGCGAACGTCCCGAATAATCTCCGGTACCATAGACTCCGGAATCCCAATAAAATCAGAAAACAAACAAAAAAATACATTTAAGAAAATGGCAGATATCAAAGCTATCGCTGAAGAATTGGTAAATTTGACAGTGAAGGAAGTAAACGAGTTGGCAACTATCCTGAAGGACGAGTATGGAATTGAACCCGCTGCTGCAGCTGTTGCTGTTGCTGCCGGTCCTGCAGCTGGTGCTGCTGCCGCTGAAGAGAAGACTTCTTTCGACGTTGTTCTCAAGAGCGCAGGTGCCGCTAAGCTCCAGGTTGTTAAGGCCGTTAAGGAACACTGCGGTCTTGGCTTGAAGGAAGCTAAGGATCTCGTAGACGGCGCTCCCTCAAAGGTTAAGGAAGGCGTTGCTAAGGAAGAAGCTGAAGCACTGAAGAAGGCTCTCGAAGAAGCTGGTGCTGAAGTAGAACTCGCTTAATAAACAATCCCATAAGGGCTATGGTTATGAATCCTCTGGTAGAGGGTTCATAACCTTTTTGTGTCTATATCCTTCCTCTTAGTACATGAATTGTGTCAACGCTACTTGTATAATTTAGGTAGGGTCGGCGCTCTTCTGATTAATGGTAGGGTAATTGATACAATACAAAGTTTTATTGGTCGTAGAGTTTAGTCCATTTGTGGTCTGTGTATAGTGTGTTTTCTCTCTTAAGATGATGACGCATAATGGATTTGATGTGAATAAAGCTTACTGACCTATAAACATTTCTTTCACCCCAATCTAACGACGAATGTCTTCCAGAGTAATAAATCAACGTGTAAACTTTGCGTCCGTAAAGAATCCGATGCCTTATCCCGATTTTTTGGACGTTCAGTTGAAGTCTTTCAGAGATTTCCTCCAGCTCGACACTCCAAGTGAATTGCGTAAAAACGATGGCTTGTACAAAGTTTTTGCTGAGAACTTCCCTATTGCTGATACTCGCAATAACTTTGTATTGGAGTTTATCGATTACTATATTGATGAACCTCGTTATTCAATTAAGGAATGTCTGGAGCGCGGACTTACTTATAGTGTGCCTCTCAAGGCTAAATTGAAGCTTTACTGTACAGACCCTGATCATGAGGATTTTGATACGGTGGTACAGGATGTCTTCTTGGGATCTATCCCTTATATGTCGGACAATGGTACGTTCATCATCAATGGTGCTGAACGTGTTGTTGTATCGCAGTTACACCGTTCTCCTGGTGTGTTCTTCGGTTCAAGTGTTCACGCTAATGGTACGCAACTTTATTCTGCGCGTATCATACCGTTCAAGGGATCATGGATTGAGTTTGCCACAGACATCAATACGGTGATGTATGCTTACATTGATCGTAAGAAGAAGTTGCCTGTAACCACTCTGCTTCGTGCTATTGGTTTTGAAAGTGATAAAGATATTCTTCAAATCTTTAATCTTGCAGAGGAGTTCAAGGTAAACAAGACAAATCTTAAGAAGTTGCAAGGTCGCAAATTGGCGGCACGTGTGCTTTCTACCACTCTTGAGGATTTCTCCGATCCTGATACTGGTGAGGTGATGTCTATTGAGCGTAATGAGATTATTCTTGATCGTGAGGAAGTAATTACTCCAGAAAACGCGGAGATTATTCTTAATTCTGGTGTACAGACTATTCTTGTTCACCCGGAGGAAGGCGCGTCTACGGACTATTCTATCATCTTCAATACGCTTCAGAAAGACCCCTCAAACTCAGAGCAAGAAGCTGTAAATTACATCTATCGTCAGTTGCGTAATGCAGATCCTGCTGATGATGCTTCTGCTCGTGAGGTCATCAACAACCTTTTCTTCTCAGAGAAGCGTTATGACTTAGGCGAGGTAGGTCGTTATCGTATCAATAAGAAGCTCAATCTTAGCACCGACATGGATGTGCGTGTGCTTACTCGTGAGGATATTATTGAAATTATCAAGTACCTTGTTGAGTTGATCAACTCAAAGGCAACTGTCGACGATATTGACCACTTGAGCAACCGCCGTGTCCGTACTGTAGGTGAGCAGCTTTCTAATCAGTTTGCTATAGGTCTGGCTCGTATGAGCCGCACCATTCGTGAGCGCATGAATGTGCGCGACAATGAGGTGTTTACTCCGACTGATTTGATCAACGCAAAGACTATCTCAAGTGTTGTCAACTCATTCTTCGGAACGAATGCGCTGTCACAGTTTATGGACCAGACGAACCCCTTGGCAGAGGTAACACACAAGCGCCGTCTTTCAGCACTTGGTCCTGGCGGTTTGTCGCGTGAGCGTGCAGGTTTTGAGGTTCGTGACGTACACTATACTCACTATGGTCGTCTTTGTCCGATTGAGTCGCCTGAAGGTCCTAACATCGGTCTTATCTCTTCTCTTTGTGTATATGCAAAGATTGACGATCTTGGTTTCATCGAAACTCCATATCGTAAGGTAGAAAATTCGAAGGTTGATCTTGACAACGATCACATCGTATACCTCTCAGCTGAAGAAGAGGAAGGCAAAATTATTGGTCAGGGTAATGCACCCTTGAACGATGATGGTTCTTTCATTCGTGACAAAGTAAAATGTCGTCAGGATGCTGATTATCCTGTGGTACCTCCTTCACAGGTAGAATTGATGGATGTATCTCCTCAGCAGATTGCTTCTATTGCCGCTTCGCTTATCCCATTCTTGGAGCATGATGATGCTCACCGTGCGTTGATGGGATCGAACATGATGCGCCAGGCAGTTCCTCTTATCCGCAGTGAGGCTCCTATCGTAGGTACTGGTATAGAGAAGCAGGTATGTGAAGATTCGCGTACAATGATTACAGCTGAGGGTGATGGTGTGATAGAATATGTAGATGCCAACACCATTCGCATAGCATACGATCGTACGGAGGATGAAGAGTTCGTAAGTTTTGACTCTAACGTAAAGGAATACGACATTCCAAAGTTCCGTCGTACCAACCAGAATATGACCATTGACCTTCGTCCTATCTGTGACAAGGGTCAGAAGGTTCACAAGGGTGATATCCTGACTGAGGGATATGCTACTGAAAATGGTGAACTTGCACTTGGTCGCAACCTTCTCGTAGCATACATGCCTTGGAAGGGTTACAACTACGAGGATGCTATTGTGCTCAACGAGCGCATGGTACGTGAAGACATCCTTACTTCTGTACACGTTGACGAGTACTCTCTTGAAGTACGTGAAACTAAGCGTGGTATGGAAGAGTTTACCAATGATATTCCTAACGTAAGCGAAGATGCTACTAAGGATCTCGACGACACAGGTATCATCCGTATCGGTGCTCGAGTAGCTCCTGGTGACATTCTTATTGGTAAGATTACGCCTAAGGGAGAGAGCGATCCTACTCCTGAAGAGAAACTTCTCCGTGCCATCTTCGGTGATAAGGCGGGTGATGTAAAAGATGCTTCTTTGAAGGCAAATCCATCTCTTGCAGGTGTTGTAATCAACAAGCGTCTCTTCTCTCGTGTGCAGAAGAATCGTAGCGCAAAGGCTGCAGATAAGGTAACACTTCAGAAGCTCGACGACGACTTCCAGAAGGAAACTGCAGAACTGAAGGAAGTGATGATCAACAAGTTGCTCTCTCTCATCAGTGACAAGAAGTCTCTCGGTGTGAAAGACAATATTGGTTCAGAAGTTGTTGCCAAGGACGTTAAGTTCAACAAGGCAGTCCTTTCATCGCTCGACTATACATCAGTAGAACTTCACGATTGGACCGACGACGAGCACGCCAACAAGCTCATCCGTCAGCTTGTGATCAACTACTTGAAGAAGTACAATCAGATGGATGCAATCCTCAAGCGTAAGAAGTTTGCCATCACCATTGGTGATGATCTTCCCTCGGGTATCATCCAGCAGGCTAAGGTCTACATTGCTAAGAAGCGTAAGATTGGTGTAGGTGATAAGATGGCCGGTCGTCACGGTAACAAGGGTATCGTGTCAAAGGTAGTACGTCAGGAAGATATGCCTTTCTTGGCAGATGGTACTCCCGTCGACATCGTGCTCAACCCTCTGGGTGTGCCTTCACGTATGAACATTGGTCAGATCTTTGAGGCAGTGCTTGGTGCTGCAGGTCGCAAGCTCGGTGTTAAGTTTGCCACTCCTATCTTCGATGGTGCCAAACTTGAGGACCTTTGCGAATGGACAGATAAGGCAGGTCTCCCCCGCTACTGTTCTACTCAGCTTTACGATGGTGCCACTGGTGAGGCATTCGACCAGGAAGCAACTGTTGGTGTGACTTACATGTTGAAACTCGGTCACATGGTAGAGGACAAGATGCACGCTCGTTCTATCGGTCCGTACTCACTCATCACTCAGCAGCCACTTGGTGGTAAAGCACAGTTTGGTGGTCAGCGTTTTGGTGAGATGGAAGTTTGGGCCATCGAGGCCTTCGGTGCATCCCACGTACTTCAGGAAATCCTGACCATCAAGTCAGATGATGTAACAGGTCGTGCCAAGGCTTACGAGGCAATTGTTAAGGGCGAACCCATGCCTACTCCGGGCATTCCCGAATCGCTCAACGTATTGCTCCACGAGCTTCGCGGTCTGGGCTTGAGCATCACGCTCGACTAAGTTTTTTAAGTGATAGGATTATGAGGCTGCAAAGAAGTTTTCGTCTACGTCTACTAAGTGAATACCCTCCATCCGCCGACGAGCATTGATGGACGTCATGAAATAGGAGTCAGACATGGCTTTGAGCCTTATAACCCTTGCAACTGAAAACTTTCACAACATTTCCCCTCTCAATCAATCCT
The DNA here is from genome assembly GCA_937898715.1 of uncultured Prevotella sp. Classification (GTDB taxonomy): domain Bacteria; phylum Bacteroidota; class Bacteroidia; order Bacteroidales; family Bacteroidaceae; genus Alloprevotella. The sequence goes on along the minus strand of CALEKA010000065.1, from coordinate 11,006 downwards.
ACTAAAATGGCATTTAAAAGAGATAATAAGATAAAGAGCAACTTTACGAAGATTACCATTGGTCTTGCTTCTCCTGAAGAGATAATGGCAAATTCGTATGGTGAGGTGCTGAAGCCCGAAACCATTAATTATCGTACCTACAAGCCCGAGCGTGATGGTCTGTTCTGCGAGCGCATTTTTGGTCCTACTAAGGATTATGAGTGCCACTGCGGTAAGTACAAGCGCATCCGCTACAAAGGCATCGTCTGCGATCGATGCGGTGTGGAAGTAACGGAGAAGAAAGTACGTCGTGAGCGTGCTGGTCACATCCAGTTGGTAGTGCCAGTAGCCCACATTTGGTACTTCCGTTCTTTGCCCAATAAGATCGGCTACCTGCTCGGCATTCCTACCAAGAAACTCGACTCCATCATCTACTACGAACGCTACGTAGTAATCCAGCCAGGTGCTTTGGCTGACGATGTAGCTCAGAACGATCTTCTTACAGAGGACGAATACCTCGACCTCGTGAAGAAGCTTCCTAAGGAAAATCAGTATCTTGAAGATAGCGACCCCAACAAGTTTATTGCAAAAATGGGTGCAGAGGCCGTATACGACCTCCTCAAGCGCATCGACCTTGATAGCCTCTCTTACGAACTGCGTGACCGTGCCAACTCCGACTCGTCAATGCAGCGCAAAAACGAAGCCTTGAAGCGTCTTCAGGTGGTAGAGTCGTTCCGTGCAAGCCGCGATCGCAACAAGCCCGAGTGGATGATCATGAAGGTCATCCCCGTGACACCTCCCGATCTGCGTCCGCTCGTGCCCCTGGATGGTGGCCGTTTCGCTACCTCCGACCTCAACGACCTCTATCGTCGTGTGCTCATCCGCAACAACCGTTTGAAGCGTCTGCTTGAGATCAAGGCCCCCGAGGTAATCCTCCGCAACGAGAAGCGTATGCTTCAGGAGTCAGTAGATAGCCTCTTCGACAACTCTCGCAAGTCGTCAGCAGTCAAGAGCGATAGCAACCGTCCCCTCAAGTCGCTTTCCGACTCCCTCAAGGGTAAGGCCGGCCGTTTCCGTCAGAACCTCCTCGGTAAGCGTGTTGACTATTCAGCTCGTTCGGTAATCGTCGTAGGTCCCGAACTCAAGATGGGCGAGTGCGGTCTGCCTAAACTCATGGCAGCCGAGCTCTACAAGCCGTTCATTATCCGCAAGCTCATCGAGCGCGGCATCGTGAAGACGGTGAAGAGCGCCAAGAAGATTGTCGATCGTCGTGAACCTGTAATCTGGGACATTCTCGAACACGTAATGAAGGGTCACCCCGTGCTCCTCAACCGTGCGCCGACCCTTCACCGTCTCGGTATTCAGGCATTCCAGCCCAAGATGATAGAGGGTAAAGCCATTCAGCTCCACCCATTGGCATGTACAGCATTCAATGCCGACTTCGATGGCGACCAGATGGCAGTACACCTCCCCTTGAGCAATGAAGCCGTGCTCGAAGCACAAATGCTTATGCTTCAGAGCCACAACATCCTCAACCCCGCCAATGGTGCACCTATCACCGTACCTTCACAGGATATGGTGCTCGGTCTCTATTATATCACCAAGCTTCGTCCCGGAGCTAAGGGTTCAGGTCTCACCTTCTATGGTCCTGAAGAAGCCCTCATCGCTTTCAACGAGCGTCGTGTCGACGTGCACGCTCCCGTGAAGGTGTTGGTCGACGATATCGATGAGCGTGGTGCAAAGATCAAGCACATCGTAGAGACCTCAGTAGGTCGTATCATCGTCAATGGCATCATCCCCGACGAGTGTGGTTACATCAACTGCGTTGTAGCTAAGAAGTCACTCCGCGACATCATCTCTAAGGTGATTAAGACTGTGGGTATGGCTCGTGCGTGCGACTTCCTCGATGGTATTAAAAACCTCGGTTACCGTAAGGCATACGAAGGCGGTCTGTCGTTCAACTTAGGTGATATCATCATCCCGAAGGAGAAGGCCGACATCGTAAAGCGCGGTAATGAAGAAGTAGAGCAGATCACGATGAACTACAACATGGGTTTCATCACCGACAAGGAGCGTTACAATCAGGTAATTGATACTTGGACCCACGTAAACACTGACATCAAGAAGACCTTGATGAAGCAGATGACCGAAGCCGACCAGGGCTTCAACGCCGTGTTTATGATGCTCGACTCTGGTGCCCGTGGTTCAGCTGATCAGATTGCACAGTTGGCAGGTATGCGTGGTTTGATGGCCAAGCCTCAGAAGGCTGGTGCCGAAGGAGCGCAGATTATCGAGAACCCGATCCTTTCAAACTTTAAGGAAGGTATGTCCGTGCTTGAGTACTTTATCTCAACCCATGGTGCTCGTAAGGGTCTTGCCGATACCGCATTGAAGACAGCCGATGCTGGTTACCTCACCCGTCGTCTTGTCGACGTATCTCATGACGTAATCATCACTGAAGAAGACTGTGGCACCCTCCGTGGTCTCGTCTGCACCGCCCTTAAGGATGGCGACGAAGTGATCTCTTCACTTTCAGAGCGTATCCTCGGCCGTGTTTCAGTACACGATATCATCAACCCCACAACAGGCAAACTCATCGTAGCTTCTGGCGAGGAAATCACCGAGCCCATCGCTGCCGAGATTGAGGCATCGCCCATCGAGAGCGTAGAAATCCGTTCGGTACTCACCTGTGAGAGCAAGCATGGTGTCTGCATGAAGTGTTATGGACGCAACTTGGCTACCAGCCGTATGGTGCAGAAGGGCGAGGCTGTCGGTGTCATCGCAGCCCAGTCAATCGGTGAGCCTGGTACGCAGCTTACCCTCCGTACCTTCCACGCCGGTGGTATTGCATCCAATGCAGCAGCCAATGCCACTATCAAGGCCAAGAACGATTGTCGCCTCGAATTTGAGGAACTCCGTACTGTAGATTCTCACGACGAAGATGGCAACGCTTGCAAGGTAGTAGTAGGCCGTCTGGCCGAAGTCCGCTTCATCGATGAAAATACAGGTATCGTACTCTCCAACCAGAACGTACCCTATGGTTCACAGCTCTTCGTCGAAGACGGACAGAAGGTGACCAAGGATACTGTAATCGCTAAGTGGGACCCCTTCAATGCTGTAATCGTAACAGAGTCGGCTGGTAAGATACAGTTTGAGAACGTGACCGAAGGTATCAGCTATCGTGTAGATGAAGATGAAGCAACCGGTCTGCGTGAGCGCATCGTAATCGAGTCGAAAGACAAGAGCCACGTGCCCAACTGTAACATCCTCGATGAAGATGGCAATATCATCCGCACCTACAGCTTCCCTATCAATGGTCACATCGTTGTAGAGGATGGCCAGGACATCAAGGCTGGTGAAGTGCTCGTCAAGATACCTCGTGTAGTAGGTAAGGCTGGCGATATCACCGGTGGTCTCCCCCGTGTGACCGAGCTCTTCGAAGCCCGCAATCCGAGCAATCCCGCAGTGGTCACCGAAATCGACGGTGAGATCTCTATGGGCAACATCAAGCGCGGTAATCGCGAAATCATCGTCACCTCAAAGCTTGGTGAAGTCAAGAAGTACCTCGTGCCCCTGTCAAAGCAGATCCTCGTTCAGCAAAACGACTTCGTGCGTGCCGGTACTCCCCTTTCCGACGGTTCTATCACCCCGGGCGACATCCTCGCCATCAAGGGTCCCACCGCCGTACAGGAGTACATTGTCAACGAAGTACAGGATGTATATCGCCTGCAGGGTGTGAAGATCAACGATAAGCACTTCGAGGTAATCGTACGTCAGATGATGCGTAAGGTCCAGATCAACGAACCCGGTGATACTCGTTTCCTCGAGCAGCAGATTGTCGACAAGCTCGACTTCGCTGAAGAGAACGATCGTATCTGGGGCAAGAAGGTAGTGATCGACGCTGGCGACAGCGAGACCATGAAGAAGGGTATGATCGTGACCGCCCGCAAGCTCCGCGATGAGAACTCACAGCTCAAGCGCCGTGACCTCAAGCTCGTCAAGGTGCGCGACGCAATGGCCGCCACTTCTACTCAGATCCTCCAGGGTATCACCCGTGCAGCCCTCCAGACCAAGAGCTTCATGTCGGCAGCTTCCTTCCAGGAAACTACCAAGGTGCTCAACGAGGCTGCTATCAGCGGCAAGACCGACTATCTCGAGGGAATGAAGGAAAACGTAATCTGCGGTCACCTTATCCCAGCTGGTACAGGTCTGCGTGAGTTTAGCAAGATCGTCGTAGCCGACAAGGAAGAGTACGAACGTGCTCAAGCCGAGAAGGCTGCTGCCGAGCTCGACTAATATTCCCGCTACGCACACTCATTAATAATATATAAGTATATCCCCGCCAATGTCCGTAAGCGACGTTGGCGGGGATTACTTTCTCTACTCGGATAAGCGGTTACGTTCTTCCAATCGTCGGTCAAACCGCTCTTTTTCATTGAGATAATTTTGTGCATGAGGCTTAAATCCGTACATTTGCCTCATAAAAGAAAATAGAAGAGATTATGGCAAACTATATCCGTTTTGATTGGGCCATGAAGCGCCTCTTGCGCGATAAGGCAAACCACTCGGTCATCGAAGGGCTACTCACCTCGCTCTTCGGACAGAAGGTCACCATCTTAAAGTTTCTTGAGAGCGAGTCTAATCAAGAGACAGAAGACGATAAGTTCAATCGTGTAGACATACTCGCTGAGAACGATAAGCAAGAACTCATCATCGTTGAGATTCAGAACACGCGTGAACTTGCCTACTTCCATCGCATGCTCTATGGCGTATCAAAGGCCATTACAGATTATATTGGTCTGGGCGACGAATACGATAAAGTGCGCAAAGTCTATTCCGTAAATATTGTATACTTCGAATTAGGACAAGGCAAAGACTACGTTTATCATGGCAAGACCGTATTTCAGGGCTTGCACGATCCTACTGACGTATTGAAACTTTCTGTTCGTCAGAATGAGCAATTTTTCGGACGGCGAGAAACTGATGTTCTGAAACGCAAAGATGCAGGCGATTTATTCCCCGAGTACTACGTGCTTCGTGTCAACGATTTCGATAAGGTAGCCAAGACGCCACTCGACGAATGGATCTCGTATCTCAAAACAGGCGAAATCCCCGACGATTCTACAGCCCCAGGTCTTGAGCGTGCCCGTGAATGTATGCGCTTTGACGAACTCCCTGCCGCTGAGCGCCGCGCTTATCTGCGCCATATGGAAGCCGTAAGAACCCAAAAAAGCGTGCTTGGAACAAGTCGTGACGAAGGCTTCCAGGAAGGTCTGAAGGAAGGCCGTGCAGAAGGTCGAGCAGAAGGTCTGAAAGACGGACTTGAAAAAGGACGCATGCAAGAGCGAGCAGAGATGATAAAGGCGTTGAGCGAAGGAGGACTTGACGTATCAAGTATAGCTCGTCTCACCAAGCTTCCTCAATCTATTATAGAGGAAGCATTGAGCAAGGAATAATCATTCTTTGCTATTCAGAGTCTACTGTGAGCGACGCGTCCTCGCGTCGGCATGAGCAAGAATCCATTCACCCTATGAAGAGCTTTCTTGCCAGCAAGTGTTGCCGACGCGAGGACGCGTCGCCCCCAGTATTGGCTGATTACTATAAGACCGCAATGCTTAAAGCGCTTATGTCATGCAGCCTTAAATCTTTTTCTCCACCACTCGGTAGAGTGTGCCACGGCTGCAGCGCTTGTGAGGCACATTCATCTGCATCAGTTCTCGGCCAAGGGTCGATGGAGTTGCACCTTGCAACATTCCGCTACCTGCCCCTTGGCGCATGCGCTGAAGAATGGCAGTGGCCGTGAGCCATGCACCCTCGGCAGATGAACCACCCTCGGCGGCACTGGAGAATTGTTGTAGGAACACTTCGCGCAGAGTCGATGTATGGTAGAAGGATAGGTTGTGTGCTTGTATCTCCTCCTCCTCTGTGCGAGAAAAATAGGTAGGATCACCCGCCTTCACTTCATGAAGAAGTTGTGCATAGAGCTGAGCATAGTCGATAGGAAGTTCGCAGTCGATAGCCTTCGTCACCTCTTGGCAGAAGAATCGGCGACTACCCGAGGGGTCGGTCAGCAAGTCGAATCGATTGCTCGTGCCGATAAACGATGCCAAGCGGTAGAACTCCGTAAACTGTCCGCTATAGGGCTTACGACCCGTCATGCCTTCAAGTTGTACCAGATTTTTTAGTTTTGCCGTCTGCTGAAGACTCAGACTGTCAAACTCGTCGAGGTTGATTAGTCCATATCGCGCCAGTATCAGTTGCGGACTCGTACTGCCCGAAAGGTCGAATTTGTCGGTGAAGTACGTTCTTAGTTCGGGTGGAAGCAGCAGTCGGCAAAACGTACTCTTGCGTAGCCCCTGTTCCTCGCTCAGCAAGAGCGGAGTCATAGAGTTGCCGCTGCAGCCTGCTGCCGATTGATTCTCACGTCCGAGCAACGCATTCGATCCGTGAATCCACACTGCCACCATCGTGCGCATCCACGTGTGAAACACGCGAGTCCATAGTTCATTCTCACTTACGCGATGAGCCAATGGACTCACTCTGTCAGTTCCATCCCACTGCGGCAAGTGGTCGAGGAAGTGAGCAAAGGGATGAAAAGGCTTTGAAAACTCTGAGGCTACGATTCGCATCACGTCGCCGTTCCACACGGAGCAGTTCGCCTTGTGCAGCTCGATGACCATCGTGTTGCGTATCACGTCGGTCAGCGGAGCAAATTTCTCCGTAGCTGAGACCAGTGTGCTATCCGTTGCCGACTCCCTTCGGCGGATTTCTGGCACTCGGTCGAGCACGTTGTAGCGCACTTCATAGCGTTCGGCTATCAACTGCATGGCACGTGCTGTCAGCGAGATTCCTTTCTTCATGCCTTCTGTCAGACGGGACACCGTGCTTTCGTGAGAAGAAACCGTCCTTGTGCGTGATATCCATCTCGTCCAGAGCTTCTTAAGCCACTCTATGAGGTTGGGAAGGAAAGTCTTAAGCATGGAAATCCATACCGGACTCAGTAGTTTGATGTTGGTCATCATGGTTTAAAATGTATTTGTAAGGGTTAGTAATGGGAAGCCTCGGATATGCTGAATGATAAACCTCTTTCTCGGTATAATGCATTCCAGCATCCGAGCCTTCTATGGAATATTTTAATTTAAGTTTCGGATTTAGAATGGACGGGCTGAAAGCCCAATGATATTTATAGCCCAGGGCATCGCCCTGGGTATCCCGTAAGCAGTATTGTTTCGCCCTGTAAGGGCAAAAGTAGAAATATATTGTCCTTACTTCTGCCCTTACAGGGCGTATCATTCTTGCAATTCCTACCCAAGGCGTTGCCTTGGGCTATGGAAATCACTGGGCTTTCAGCCCGCTTTGCTAAATCAGGAACTTAAGTATTTTAATCGTTTGCAAAGGTAAGTCACTTCATCCGTTGTAACAAAAAGAGTGTACAAACTGTTCACTTTTTCTTCATCCCCTGCCAAACTTTCCCTTGCGTGCCCCTCATACATATCCCCCTCCTCGTGCGCGCATTACAGCACATTATTTAGCGGAATATGTTTTATCTTACACTTTTAGGATGTAATATTTCTGAAAACCAATTACTTACCAAATGCAAGTGCCGTACCTTTGCTTGCACTTATCTTGCATTCATACTGTCTTATCTCACATCCCCTAATGTCTTCAAAATTTCCCCTTGACGGTGTAAAAATTTCCCCTCGATGGTGTAAAAATTTCCCCTCGATGGTGTAAAAATTAGTCCTTGATGCTGTAAGAATTTCCCCCTGGTGCTGTCAAGATAGTCTTCCTGTCAGAGATTCGGCTCGAGTGTAGGCAAAAGTGCAAGCAAAGTGTAGGAGAAATAAGAGTACGTGCACATCAAAAACTGCTGAGTATGATGAAAAAAAGAAAGTAGAGTGATAGATGTGGCGTTTCAATGCCCAAAAACGTCTGTAATGTGCGCGCACGCATGCGAGAGCCTATCGCATCTTCGCAACCATTTTTAAGAGTATTCTTACCTCGAGAGTTTGAGAAAATGAGTATGTTTGCATCCTCATCACTATTACAATACAGCATGCGTATGACGATCATTCAATCTCTATATCGCGCGGCAGCCATTCTCACATTTGCCACGTCAGCTTGCATGAGCATGCAGGCACAGCCCAAGCAGTTCTCGCTCAAGATGATCACCCCCAAGAGCTTCGCTCAGCTCAAGACCAATCAACCCCTCATGCGCCTCACACCCAGCAGTAAAGGTCGTCGCGTTGTGGCAGAACGCGCCTATGCGGGCGACCTTTTTCCCGTAGTGGGTGGCAATTCCGCTTGGACTTGTCTACAACTGAAGCAGAAGAACGGCACTTGGGTGGGAGCATGGACACAAAAGTCGCGCTGTCGCACCCTCACCGTAGCTACGCTCTCCAATCCGCTCATGCCACCAGCCTACGAAGTGGAAGGCCCCGATGGCATGGGACCAACAGACGGCCCCGACGCGCATTTCCAAGTGAGAACAGAAGGCATCTACCATTCACTACCATTCACCGTGGGACACCCCTCGGGAAGTGATAACTATACGTTGCGTTTCCTCGTGGCTGGCACCAATCCGAGCTATACCTACGTGGTCAACTCCTCCTTCGTAGTGACCCGTGTGAACGACAAAAATCCCTCCATGCAGCTCGTACGCGATGAGGAAAATGGCAAAGTGGTCTATGAAGTGCTCTACATGAATGTGCCGCAGACAGTCCCTGCGGAGCAAACAGAACAATTTGTGATGGACTACATGACGCAGTGTCCTGACTCCGAATTCAGCAAAATCATAGCCTCTGCTTTTCCCAAGGAAGGCTACGTGAGCAATGTCAGCGTCTACTTCAAGTCTTCCGACGGCAAACGCCGCGTCTATTCCTATGATGGCTCGGCCGACATAAAGTGTCCTTACAGCGTCTTCACTTGGAAATTTGTAGAGTAAAGTTCCCGATATAAGAACATTTTCAGCCAATACCGGGGGCGACGCGTCCACGCGTCGGCATCACCAACGAGCCAAGAAGTGAGCCTCATTCCCTAAGGACTCACCTCCAGTCTGCAGGTAGCGCCGACGCGAGGACGCGTCGCCCCCAGTACTGGCTGAGAAGTATTACTATGATTCATTTATTATGCATCGTCAGATACAATCATTTGCCCCATCTTCGTCTTAGCCAGAAAAATAGTTACTTATTATTTGGCAATACTTATGTCTTCCTCCGTAATCTCCGATAACTTCTCTTTCGTAAGCGAGGTGACCGTCGACAGTCGCGTAGCCTGATTCTCCAGCGTACGCTCAAAGAGATTGCGCACAAAGCGAGCATTGCCAAAGTTCTCATCCTTAGTGGCTACAGCTGTAGAGAGCACCTGGTTCAATTTATCAAGAGCAGCATCAGTGAGCTTATAGTCAAGCTTCTTCACATTAAGCAAGAAAATCCTCTTCAACTCCTCTGCAGAGTAATCCTCAAAGTGAATGTAGCGATTGAAGCGACTCTGTAGTCCAGGATTGGCTTGGATAAACGTATGCATCTCGCCCTCATAGCCTGCAAGGATCACGATCAGGCGCTCACGATCGTCCTCCATACGCTTAAGCAGCGTCGCAATGGCTTCCATACCATAGTCCTCCTTACCACCCTGCACGAGAGAGTATGCCTCGTCGATAAACAGCACACCATCAAGTGCACTATCGATCACCTTGTTCGTCTTAACAGCCGTCTGGCCCACATACTCCGCTACGAGTCCCGAACGATCCGTCTCGATGAGTTGTCCCTTCTTTAGAATGCCAAGCTCCTTATAGATACGAGCCACGATACGAGCCACCGTGGTTTTACCCGTACCCGGATTGCCCGTAAACACACAATGGTAAGACACCGAAGTCGTCTTCATCCCAAGGTGCGCCCTCTCTTGCTGGATGCGCACAAAGTTGGTCAGTCGCATCACGTCGTCTTTGACCGATTGCAGACCAATCAACTCCCTCAACTCCTCTTCAGCCTTCTTCTCATCGACCGCAGACACGGAGCGAGGAGCCAACTTATCCTCCTTCTCAGTACTATCACTGATGTATGCCTCCATTTCCGAAGCATCAATAGCGGGATTTTGATGAGCTATCGTAGCCAACCACTTTGCCTCTTGAGGAGTCACCGTGCCGTCTGCCTTGGCTGTGGCAGAAGCAAAACGATAGAGTAGGGTGGTATACTGCATAGACAGGTCTTCATCACAAAGCCCTAAAATATATTGGAAGAAAAACACATTCTCGCCAAAAGGAGATTTGCTGATAAGAATGTCGACATTCTTTAAGTAACTACTCAGAGAAGGCTGTAAGTCCTTCACCAAGAAGCGATCTTTGTACTCCCACTTCGTACGCTGATTGTCTATATAGTAAGCAGCAAACAGAGTAAGTCCTATACTTTCGGGATCATCAGATGGGTAGCCATGTCCCAAGCCATCGTAAGCACGTTTCACATCGACCAGAATCGTCATCTGCTTCTTAAGACCAAAGTCCCAGGGAGTGTCGTCTTCATTGGAAATGTTCATTACTTTGTCCAGACGTTCCCTTACATCCTTACGCTCGCATGCACGTTCCACAAAATCATAAAGCCTATATACTTCCGATTGTAGCAGCGCAAATTCTGCTGGACCGATATCGCGCATCGTCCGTCGATGACTGTCGGGCACCGACTTTGGCTTAGGATCGAGCATAGGAGAAGGCTTGTTATCTCCCGACTTATCGTCAGCCTTAAGCGCCTTAGGATCAGTAGCAGCCACAAGCCCTACGCAAAGCAAACCAGCTATCATGCATATGATCAGATTGAGCACAGGATATTCCATCCAGCCCAAAATGACCGTAATCGATATGGCAACAATACAAATAATCACGACGCCACATCCCGCATTTTCGGAACTGATGGGTTGAGGATTAGTAGATGCGTTTTTCATATATAAGCAGATATTATAATGTACGTCGAGCAAGATAGTTCTTATTCAAGTTTCGGATTTAGAATGGGCGGGCTGAAAGCCCAATGATATTCATA
>CALEKA010000064.1 GCA_937898715.1 uncultured Prevotella sp. | reverse complement strand
AAGAGGTTCTAAAAACAATTCGCTGATGTTATTTACAGTACATGATAGTACACTTATAGGATATGTAACTGAAGTTTTGTATTTAAGATTTCAAGTTTTCTCTAAAGAAAGTCTTCTTTGTCTCGTGGGCATGTGATAAAGTATTCACATCTACATTTCGGATTTAGAATGGACTATTCCGTCGATGGGTGACCTATCAGCAATGGGGGAATAAGCATCTATTGACAGATGGACAATGATTTTGAGATAAGGCAAAGACAATTCTCAAATGGTTACATGTAAGATTAATAGCTTCATACCATATTTGCGTTTGCCTTAGACTATTTTTTATCATAAAATTCTCGTATTTTTGCAGAAAACTAATCATACAATGAATTTATCTACTAACAATCTTAGGGAGATTATTGATATAAACAAACTCACTTGGCTGCTTGCCTTAGTATGCTTGCTCTCGCTGTTTCTCTTCTTGGGCGATACGCTATTTAATACGCGTGGTGAACCGAGAGAGGCGGTGGTAGCACTGTCGATGCTGAAGGAGGGCAACTGGGTGCTGCCTATTAATAATGGCATTGATATGGCTTATAAGCCGCCGTTTTTTCACTGGTTGGTGGCGCTGTGCTCGTTGCCCTTTGGCACTGTTACGGAATACTCCTCGCGAATGCCTTCTGCCATTGCGCTAAGCATGATGACATTAGCAGGATTTCGCTTCTATGCTCGGCGTAGAGGCGCGGGGTTGGCACTTATAAGCAGCCTCATCTTGCTGAGCAACTTTGAAGTGCACCGCGCTGGCGTGGCTTGCCGAGTAGACATGGTGCTCACCTGCATGATGGTGCTCTCGCTCTATGCGCTTTATCAGTGGACGGAGCGCGGAATGAAGCGCGTGCCCTGGTTGGCCGTGCTCTGCTTGAGCGGAGCTTTCCTCACGAAGGGGCCTGTAGGTGCTGCGCTGCCTTGCCTCGTGGTGCTCGTCTATTGCTGGATGAGGGGCTTAGGGCTTTGGCAGCCTTTGCTCAAACTGATAGGTGTGGGATTACTCTCTTGTGTGCTTCCCATGGCGTGGTATGTAGCGGCTTGGAGAGAAGGTGGCGACAAGTTTCTCCACCTCATTTACGAGGAGAATGTGCTCCGCCTGCTTGGAAAAATGTCGTACGATAGCCATGTCAACCCGTGGACGTACAATGTGATGACGGTCGTGGCGGGAATGGTGCCTTATACGCTGCTTGCCTTGATGACGCTCTTCGTCGTAGAATGGCGAAAGTTGAGATGGAACAAGAGCAGTCTGAAAGTTCAGCTCCACTCATGCTGGGAACGAGTGCAAGGCATGGATCGCACGCGATTGTTTTCGCTGCTGAGCCTTGTGATAATCTTCGTGTTCTACTGCATACCGAAGAGCAAGCGTAGCGTGTATTTGCTGCCCATCTATCCTTTTTTAGCGTACTTCATGGCTGAGTGTGTGGTATGGCTGAAAGAGAATCATGGCCGCGTGCTTGCAGTCTTCTGTTGGACGCTGGTGGGAATTTCTGCTTTGCTCACATTGGCATTCATCTCGCTACGAATCGGAATAATACCAGAGCAGATCGTGAACCATGGACGACATGCGGCAGAAAATCTTGCCATGTACAACGCATTGGCTCATGCTCCGCTCACCATGATGGGATGGGTGGCTATGCTAATGCCCGTGTTGGCCATTGCGCTATATGCTAAGAACGGACGAAAAAGCCCACTCATGGGCATGTTCATCCTTGTGTTCAGCATATTCTTTGCCCTCGACGGACTGTATCAACCCTTGGTGCTCAACACGAAGAGCGACCTCTGCGTGGCACAATATGTGGAGCAATTGGCTCCCAAAGGCCGCATATATTCCTTCCGCACCGACTTCACGCCGGGCAATCCGCTCCATCCTTTCACCGCAAATTTCTACTTGGGCGACCGCGTAGTGCCCTTCGAAGCCTTCCATCCGCAGGAGGGATTGCTTCTTGTGGGAAACGACGACATCGAAGCTTTCGAACAGCGTTACCCTACCCTACGCACCACATTGGTAAAAGACTTCCACCGCCGCAGCTGCGACGACCATAAATACATCAAGCTCTATCGCTTCCAGCCCCTTACCTCTGCCCATGACTGAGAAATCTCGTTTTCACCGCATACTGAGCCATCCTCGATGGGCTTTTATGCGCTTCGTAGGCGTGGGCGTATTTGCCACAGCGCTCCACTATGGGCTTTACCTCTTGCTGCGCGGATGGATGCCGCTGAGCGTGGCCTACACGGTGGGCTACGTGGTGAGTTTCGTAGCAAACTTCTACCTGACTGCCTACTTCACTTTCCACTCCGCCCCTTCATGGCGCAAACTTGCAGGCATGGCGGGTGCTCACGGTGTGAATTATCTGCTCCACATCAGCCTGCTCAATCTCTTTCTGTGGCTCGGTGTGCGCTCGGCGCTGGCGCCCATCCCGGTGTTTGCCATAGCCGTGCCCGTCAACTTTCTTTTAGTAAAATACGTATTCAGACGCTCATGAAACTCATTATTGTTGTTCCTTGTTACAACGAGGAAGCTGTACTCACTGAGACCACCTCCCGACTCTCGTCCGTCATCACCCGGCTTAAGGCCGAGGGGCAGATCACGGAGGGACAGATACTCTATGTCAACGACGGCAGTCAAGACTCCACGTGGAGCCTCATAGAGCAATTGTCGGAGAAGAACGCTCTCGTATCGGGCATCAGCCTTGCCCACAACGTGGGTCATCAGCACGCGCTCTGGGCTGGCTTAGAATGGGCTGCCGAGCATGGCGACGCCACGGTCTCGATCGATGCCGATCTGCAAGACGATGTGGAGGCCATCATCGAGATGGTCAAGCTCTACCGAGGGGGCATCGACGTGGTGTTTGGCGTGCGTCGTGAGCGGCAGACGGATACGTGGTTTAAGCGCACCACGGCACAAGCGTTTTACCGCCTTATGCAGAGCATGGGCAGCAATGTGGTCTACAATCATGCCGACTTTCGCCTCATGAGCCGTCGCGCCCTGCAAGCGCTTATGACCTTCCCCGAGCGCAACCTCTTCTTGCGCGGCATGGTGGCTTCGTTGGGCTTCAACACTGCCACGGTCTACTACGATCGTGCGGAGCGCTTTGCTGGCGAGAGCAAGTATCCGCTGCGCAAGATGCTGGGCTTTGCGCTCGATGGTATTACGTCGTTTTCGGTGCGTCCGCTGCAGTATATCACGTTTCTCGGCCTCGCTTGTATGATTATTTCCTTGGCGGCTATCATCTATGGTATTGTGATGTACTTCCAAGGAAGGGTCATTGCGGGTTGGACTTCGGAAATGGTGAGCATATGGTTTATCGGCGGTGCCATCCTGCTTGCTTGCGGCATCATCGGTGAGTATGTGGGAAAGATCTATACGGAGGTGAAGCGCAGGCCGAGATACTTTGTGGATAAGGTTGTGGGGGAAGTAATAAGTAAAAAGTAATAAGTAATACAAGCTTATCAGAAATCTATTCAAACGCTATTCAGCCAATACTGGGGGCGACGCGTCCCCGCGTCGGCATGAGCCACAAAGCAATAATTCTACTCAATAATTCTATTAAAAGAGATGATGAGTAAGACATTGATTTGTGATTGCTGCCGACGCGGGGACGCGTCGCCCCCAGTAGACTCTGAATAGACCTGCTGCGCCGACGCGGAACGCGTCGCCCACAGAACTGGCGGTTAGCCTCTATAAGCAGAGGTAACTCTTTATAAGCTTATAAACTTTTCAACTCATAAACTGCGCATAGCGCTCTTAGAACGTCAGTCGGAACATACCACGGATGCCCCACTTCTGCGTGCCGGACTCGATATAGTTGAGACGACGTACGTACTCGATGTGGAAGATCTTGAAGATGTTGTGCACACCTACTACCACTTCGAAGTAAGGACGCTTCTGATCCATCACACGCGACTGGTACTTAAAGCCCGAATCGTTCCAATTGCCCGGGAAGTAGAGTAAACGCGTATCACCCGCATTCTTCTCCAAGAAGGGATTGTTCTTGCTCGTGAGCGTACCCCAGAGCATGTTGAAGCCAATGTATTCACGCCACTTGAGCTTCTTGAGCAAGGGGATGCGGTTGAAGATCTTTCCGTTCAAGTCCCATGAGTACATGAGCGACACGTAGCGGTCGTTGAGGAACTCCATGTTGTCGATAAGATTGAACGTGTTGTCCTCCATGATATACGAGAGGTTGGCAGCGGGCATGATGAGCAAGGGGAAGGGTACCTTATTCCACTGCACACCGCCCTTCACCGTCACGTCCATCTTACCCCACGAGGCGAGCCAGAAGCGCTTGTAGATGCCAGCCTCGGTGAGGTTGTAGGCATAGTCGGCTCGGCCGAAGTTGTAGAGACCTGTGGTGTGGTTGAAGCTGAGGATAGGCGCATCATTGTTGGCTGCAATACGGCGCTGCTTGGTGTTGACCCACTTTGCACCGGGCTGGAATCGGAGTCCGAGGCTGAGATCGTAGGTGCGGATGTAGGGATGATAGAGCGAAGCATCTTGCGAAATGCCCTCCTGGCTGAGCGACTGATAGAAGAGGCTTGCCGTAGGCGTATCCTTCGATGTGCGCACCTGTACGTTGAAGCGGAGGCCATTACCCCACTCTCGATCCCAGAGGAGCTTGTAGGTCTCGTAGTACATCATGTGGTCTACGGTGGTCCACTTGAAGGAGGTGAACACGTTGTCCTTGTCCGTAGGGAGGAACTTATCGGAGGGCGACATCACATCGCGCGAATAGTTGAACGTAAGATTATTGACCGGGAACTCGCGTGGCAGGTAGGCCTTCTTGTTGAACGAATAGGTCACTTCGCCCATGCCCTTCCACTTATGGTCCTTGAAGCCGTATGCCACATAGCCCTTGAGGAAGAGGTGCTTATTGAAGTTGGCAGTGGTCTGTGCCGAGGCACGAAGGCGGAGTCCGTCTACGAAGTTTTGCGTAATCATGGTGTTCACCGGTCCGATGTCGACCTTCGAGGGCTTATCGGGGTTAACGCTCGTCTCTACGAAGTTTTCGATAAAAGCCTTCGCTATCCACAGGATGGGCTTGAAGCCTTTCACCTGTTCAAGCTTACGGATGAGCTGATTCATGGAACCTTCGCTCTTGGTGAGCGAGTCGGAGCGGTGTTCGTCCCAGAACTGCTTGTCCTGCATCTGCGCATTGGCTGCAGTGATCGTTTCGCCCTTAAACTTGAAGGTCTTGGCGGGGATAGGCTCGAAGGAGAAGTCGGAGTACTCCGTAGAGCGCTTCACCTGAAACTTATGTAGGAATTTGGCTAACTTGAGCTGTACGAGCATATCGTCCTTGGTGAGCACCTGCTCGCCCGTGGGAAGCTGCTGAAACTCCTGGATGATGCGCATGCGCTCCACGAAGTTGACGTCGCTCCTGACGGGTATGCCCATATCGACCTTGCGCACGCGGTAGGTGCTATCGGCCATGATGTAGATGCTTCCCGAGAATCCGAAGTCTTGCGGATTGTTGGGGGTGAAGTCCACCTGTATGCAGCGGTCCTTATTGTTGACCATGAGCGTATCGACTATGAAGTAGCGATAGAAGCTGATGGCGGTCTTCGACGAGATGGGGCTGGTGAAGGGGTACTGCAGGAGGCGCACCTCGTCCTTGTAGATATCGACGTCGGTAAAGCAGTCCTTGAGCATGGTATTGACAATGTCGCCCGTGTTGAGCAGTTCGTTGATACCATTAGAGCGCTGACCGAGAATGATGCTCTTCTCCGAACGTGGCTCTTTGCGGAAGATGAGTCGCGTCACGGTCTCGTCCACCGAGATGGGGAGGATGAGTTTGCCCGTCTCGTTGCACACCTCTACGTGGTCTTTGAGGAAGGGGAATTTCTTGAATTTACCTTCCTCAAAGATTTTGTCGGTCACCTCGTTGAAAGCGAAGGTGATCTTAGAGTATTTGTCTATGCTGTAGTAGTCGTGATGGTGGAGATCACTATTCTTCTTGGCAGCGATCACGTGGCGCATGAGTTCCACGGCGGGATTGTTCTTGCGCGAATACTTTGTCTTCTTACCCGTTACTTCTGCCGTACCGAGCGACTTCTCCATAGCGTCGATTTTAAACACGAGGGAGTCGGCCGCAGTCTTGACAGCTACGGTCTTTGTCTCATAGCCTATCACGGAGAATCGCAAGCGTCCGGCTCGGAAGGGCAATGAGAAGTGGCCATCGAAGTCGGTCTGTGTGCCGCCTCCGTTGGTATAGACCACATTGACGAAGGGTAACTTTTCGCCCGTCTTGGAGTCGACCACGGTGCCAGAGATGGTCTGCTGGGCGAGCGCCAAGCCGACGTATGCCATGAGGAGAGTGAGGAGTGAGAGTATTCGTTTCACGGGGAGGGAGGATGTTGTGTAAGTGTTTGAGAGGGTTGAGATAGAAGTCTTTCTGCCAATACCGGGGGCGACGCGTCCTCGCGTCGGCATGAGCAAAGATGGCCTCTTTGCTGATAGATAGACTTCTTGCTCGCAGTAGCTGCCGACGCGAGGACGCGTCGCCCCCGGTATCGGCTGAATAGTGGATGAATCTCTTCAGAGAGACTGAAAAGCCTCATGCCCCACCCCGAGCGTTCGGAAGCGAAGCATGAAGCTTTTCATAGTTAAGATGATGATGTTTTCTTTACAGAATTGTGTGTGCTTTAATCAATCTCCTCGTCGGCCTCATAGCCACCCATTTCGCGGATAGCATTCTTGAGCATGACGTACTGCTGGAAGAGGTGGTTGATGGGCACTTCGCCCTGCGTATAGTCGTGCATAGGGCTTTTGAGGAAGAAGCTCAAGAAGCGCTGCGTGCCGTAGCGACCCTTGCGGGCAGCGAGGTCGGAGAGGAGCACGAGGTCGAGCAGCAGAGGAGCGGCAAGGATAGAGTCGCGGCAGAGGAAGTTGATCTTGATCTGCATGGGGTAGCCCATCCATCCGAAGATGTCGATGTTGTCCCAACCCTCCTTATTGTCGTTGCGGGGCGGATAGTAGTTGATGCGTACCTTGTGGTAGTAGTTGGAATAGAGGTCGGGCTGCTTGTCGGCCTCGAGGATGCTTTCGAGTGTAGAGAGCTTCGAAACTTCCTTGGTATGGAAGTTGGCGGGTTCGTCGAGCACGAGTCCGTCGCGGTTGCCAAGGATGTTGGTAGAGAACCATCCGCTCAGTCCGAGGCAGCGCGTGCCGATGATGGGAGCGAAGCCCGACTTTACGAGGGTCTGACCCGTCTTGAAGTCCTTGCCTGCGATAGGCATCTTGGTCTTCTCTGCCATTTCCCACATGGCGGGAATGTCGACCGTGGTGTTGGGGGCACCCATGATGAAGGGAGCACCTTCTGCCAGGGCTGCGTAAGCGTAGCACATAGAGGGAGCCACGTGTTCGCGATCGTCGGCCTTCATAGCGACTTCGAGCGATGCGAGAGAGCCGTGCACCTTCTCGTCTACGGGAACGTAGATTTCGGTCGATGCTGCCCAGATCACTACTACGCGGTCTACTTGCTTCTCGGCCTTAAACTTGCGGATATCCTCGCGCAGAGCTTCCACCATGTCCCAGCGAGTCTTGCAGTCCTTCACGTTGTCGCCATCGAGGCGCTTGGCATAGTTCTTATCGAAGGCTGCCTTCATAGGCACGATGGCCTTGAGTTCGTCGCGCACAGGCTCGATGTCGCGATCGCGGAGCACCTCGGCGTTGAGCGCGCTCTCATAGGCATTGGCGGGATAGACGTCCCATGCGCCAAACACGATGTCGTTGAGCGATGCGAGGGGCACAATCTCACCGTAGTGGAGATACTTCTTGTCTTTGCCACGACCCACACGGATCTTGTCGTACTGAGTCATTGAGCCGATGGGCTTTGCCAAGCCCTTGCGAGCCATGAGCACACCAGTCATAAAAGTAGTTGTGACAGCGCCGAGGCCTACGCACATGACGCCTAACTTTCCTTTTGCAGGTTCCATATTGTTGGTTGATATTTAGGTTGTTATGATTGAGTTTGTTACACTCAAAGGTTGGAAAGATGATTATTTGCCCTGTTGTAGGGACAGCATTGCTGCTTGCACCGATGAAGGATGCATACAGGGCAGTATGCTTCTTGAAACTACAAAAATGCAAAAAGTTTACTACTCTCACAAAAAAACAACCTCCTTTTTCTTTTTATTCGGCAAATGCAATCTGTTTTTAAGAGAAAAAGAACACTTTTAGGATGAGGAAGTTGAGTTTTCTGCCTTTATTCAATGCTTTTTACGGTATTTTACGGGTGCTCTCGTACGCGTACGTGTGCGCACACATCAGGCTATTTTCATCCGCGATTTGCCTTCATCCGTCACTACGATGCGTATTCTTCTTGATTATCAGAGTGCTTACGTGGTGTAAGCGAAGGTCGTTTGCCTACACTTTGCCGCCACTTTTCCGTCATTTTACCGCTTCGCTTGGTTGAAAGGCGTGGAGTAGTTCTTTAAAATTGTAGCATGGGGGATTTTTTCTATATCATGGGATAATTTTTCCTGTTCCCATGGGTAATTTTTCCTGTTCCGTAGGATAATTTTTTCTGTTCCCATGGGTAATTTTTTCTGTTCCCATGGGTAATTAGTTGTGAGGGAGAGCATGGGGGGAGTGTGTAGGAGGAGTGTAGGCAATCGGAGTATGTTAGTCACTGATAATCAAGATGGTTATGATGCATGAGTGCAAGCATTGGCATTTCGCCATCGAAAAAAGCTTGTAGTACGTATGCACGTGTACACACACGAGGGGAGAGCAGAAAAAGTGTACAGTTTGTTCACTCTTTTTGGAGGTCTGAGAGATAATGCAGACATTTGCAGTGGCAAGCAAGAGAGGGAGCTTATCCATAGTTCTGTGGGCGACGCGTCCCGCGTCGGCTTCGCCAAAATTCAAGAAGTCTACTCAGAGCCTACTGGGGGCGACGCGTCCTCGCGTCGGCATAAGAAAGCCCACAGAACTGACAAAAAAAGTGATTGTCCGCTCATGATGCCGACGCGAGGACGCGTCGCCCCCGGTATTGGTTGAAAAGAGCGTCTTGTCTACAAAAAATGCCAACACCTGGGAGGGCATCGGCATTCTTATCAAAAATATTACTTCTCGCCACTCGGACGGCGGCGGCGATGGGGCTTCTGCTTCGGGCGCTCTTCCGTAGCTCCTTGAGCATTGTCGGCTGGCTTCGGACCGTTGTTGGGACGACGGCGACGGCGATTCTGCTTCTTACGCTGAGGACGAGCCTCACCCTCGGAAGCCTCGGCTGCGGAGATCTCGCTTAGATGGTCGTCGTGCTCGGTAGAGAATACGATTTCATCGAACGAGATGTGGGGCATTCCGTGTTCAGTACCGTCGTCTTCCTCTGCTTTAGGGCTGGGCTCTTCGGCAGGAGCTTCATTGGTCACGACGTCTTGAGCGAAAGCTTGGATCTGACGTTCCACATCATTGTCGTCGGCAAAGGATTCTTCCTCCTCACCAGCTGCGGAGATACTGAGGGCGGCATCGGCGGTATCGATAGCGGTCTGCGCATCTTCAAGGGTCTCGTCGGCGAGGGTTGCAGCGAGGTTGTCGATAGCAGCATCGGCTAAGACAGCTGTGTCCTTTTCCATAGCTTCGTCAGCAGCTGAATCGTCGTGAGCATCTTCTATGTGTTCTGCGACGGCTTGTAGCAACGAGGCGATAGCTGGCTTCTCAGCCTTCACAGCAGTTGGCTTTGCCTGTGCTGCGGGCTTCTCGGTCTGAGGAGCAGGTTTCTCGGTCTGAGGAGCAGGTTTCTCGGTCTGAGGAGCGGGTTTCTCGGTCTGAGGAGCAGGTTTCTCGGCTTTCTTAGAGGGCTTTTCAGTCTTCTTAAGAGGCTTCTCCTCAGCCACAGCATTCTGTTTCTCCTCAGCCACTGCGGCGGAATTCTCAGCCTTAGCTTTTGGAGCTTTGGGAACTACCTCTGCGGGCTTCTCAGCTTTGTGAGCGGGTTTCTCGGCATTGCGGACGGGCTTCTCGGCTTTGCGGACGGGCTTCTCGGGCGGTGGCGCAAGTTCTGTCCAGTGAGAGAGGGCTGCGTCTTCCTCTATAGAGAGGGCTTCCTTGGCAGCCTCAGCCTGGCTGATGAGGTCGAGTTCTTCAGCCTCGAGACGTGCTTTGCGCTCCTCTTCGCGAGCCTTGCGCTCTGCTTCGGCTTTGGCCTTAGCAGCCTTGGCCTTGCTCTCAGCCTTCTGGCGAGCCACGCGTTCGGCTTCGGCAGCGGCTTCCGCCTCGCGAGCGGCTTCTGCCTCCTGGCGCTTACGCTCTGCTTTAGCACGCTGGCGCTCTACTTCGGCCATGCGTTCGGCTTCTCGACGAGCAGCCTTCTCTTCTGCCGTTGAAGCGCCCTTGTCCTGTCCCTTCACAGCATCGCCGAGGGTCTTCGGACCGCGATTGCGCGTGCGTTTCTTGCGAAGCTTCTCGTCGGCTTCAAGGAGTTCGTTCTCCTCGGGAGGAGCGGGCAGGCCCATGGCATCGTAGTCGGACTGCGTGAGTTGGGACTCTGCAGGCGGCGTGTCGATCACCTCATATTGTGCCGAAGCATCGTAGGCCTTGTCGTAAGCGTCGTCGGAGTCGGAGCGTGATGGGCCTTTCTTCGTCTCGAGCACGGGGGCTGTGGCTTCGGTGGCCTTGGCGCCACGGCGGGGCTTGGAGGGCTTGATCGTATCTTCTATCTCGTCGATCTTGGGCAGTGCGAAACTCTCTTCTGCCTCCATGGCAGTGCGCTTCTCCTTACTGCGGAATATGCTGTCGTAGGTCTTGGGCTCACGACGCATGCGGGTGAGGGCTTCCTTAGCTGCTTCTTGCTGGCTCTCCTTCTTCGAACGTCCGCTACCGCGACCGATGGTGATGCCCTCGAGCACGATGGAGGAGTGGAAACCGCGTTCGCCATCGCTCTGGTCGTTGAACTTGGTGTTGATGCGATTCTTCTGTGCCCACTCTAAGAGTTTGCTCTTGAAGTTGACTTCCTTCTGTGCCACATTGTCGAGGTCGATGTAGGTGCCGATGATGCGATTGGAGATAAACCAATGGCAAGTCTTGTAACCGCGATCGAGATAGATGGCGCCCATGAGGGCTTCAAAAGCATTACCACCAATGTTGGTGTGGCTCATGTGAGTGCCTTGGGCAGCGAGGATGAGTTTTTCAAGCCCCATCTGGGTGGCAAGACGATTGAGCGACTCGCGCTGCACGATCTTGGAACGGGTGGAGGTGAGGAAGCCTTCACGCTTGGTGGGGAAGTGGCGGAAAAGGATGTCGCTCACGATGCTCTCGATGACGGCATCGCCGAGGTATTCCAAGCGCTCATTGTTGAGCGGGCGCACAGGGGCATCGGGGCGCGGCTTGCGGTCTTGACGACGGTCGCGCTGAGAGGGTCCGCCCTTCCGATCCTTGCGATCCTTGGCGGAGCTATTATTGGGGCCATCCTTGCGGTAACCGAGCGACTTGTGAGAGAATGCCACACGATAGAGCTCTATATTGTGAGGATAGAAGCCCAATATATCATAAAGGGCCGAAAGGAACTCCTTGTTCTTACGAAACGGGAGCTTCATCCGGTCGAAAAGATTGAGTATCATAATGAAAAGAGCCTCCTTCCCCTATATCCGCTCCTATCATTAGAAGGAGAAGAATAGGGGGGAAGGGGCTGAAAGAGTTTTGAGGTTGGTTTTACTTATCCTCATACTTCTTCACAATGCAGCAAGCATTGTGACCACCGAAGCCGAAGGTGTTGCTCAAGGCAGCACGTACGGTGCGCTTCTGTGCCTTATTGAAGGTGAAGTTGAGGTTGTAGTCGATGTTCTCGTCGCGATCGTCGTCCTCGTGGTTGATGGTGGGAGGTACGATATCGTTCTTTACTGAGAGGCAGCAGATGAGGGCTTCTACAGCACCTGCAGCACCAAGGAGGTGACCAGTCATACTCTTAGTAGAAGAGATGTTGAGCTCGTAAGCGTGCTTGCCAAAGAGCTTGGTGATGGCCTTTACTTCTGAGATATCGCCTACGGGGGTAGAAGTACCGTGTACGTTGATGTAGTCGATGTCTTCGGGCTGCATTTCTGCATCTTCGAGAGCTGCCTTCATCACGAGGTTGGCACCGAGGCCCTCGGGGTGAGAAGCGGTGATGTGGTGAGCATCGGCCGACATACCAGCACCTGCTACTTCGCAATAGATCTTCGCACCACGTGCCTTTGCGTGCTCGAGCTCTTCGAGGATGAGGATACCTGCTCCCTCGCCCATGATGAAGCCATCACGGCTCTTGCTGAAGGGACGTGAAGCGTGAGTAGGATCGTCGTTACGAGTAGAGAGGGCGTGCATAGCGTTGAAACCACCTACGCCACAGGGCCAGATAGCTGCTTCAGCACCACCAGTAACCATGGCATCGGCCTTACCGAGGCGGATGAGGTTGAAGGCATCGGCCAGAGCATTGGTAGAAGAGGCACAAGCTGAAGTGGTGGTATAGTTAGGACCATGGAAACCGTACTGGATAGAGATCTGACCAGCAGCGATGTCGGCAATCATCTTGGGGATGAAGAAGGGATTGAACTTGGGACCGTTCTCCTTGTTGAGGGCATAGTAGCCAGCTTCTTCCTCAAAGGTGTGGATACCGCCGATACCTACACCGAGCACCACGCCGATGCGATTCTTATCGATCGTCTCGAGATCCCAACCGCAGTCCTTGATAGCTTCCATAGCTGCTACGAGAGCGTACTGCTCGTAGAGGTCCATCTTGCGAGCTTCCTTGCGATCGATGAAGTCGGTTGCCTTGAAACCTTTCACTTCGCAAGCGAACTGGGTCTTAAACTTTGATGCGTCGAAGTGGGTGATGGGGCCGGCGCCGCTTACGCCGTTCTTAATGTTTTCCCATGTTTCGGGTACGGTGTTACCTACGGGGGTGAGGGCGCCAAGGCCAGTCACTACTACTCTTTTGAGTTCCATAATGTGTGTAAGAGATGTGTGTATCGTTGCTTCGCTACACGCGCTTACCATGACTCCTTAGTGATTCTTGAGAAGCACAATTAATATTTCTCAAACCACTGAGAGGGAGGACGCAGCGGGGAAAGGCACAAGCCTTTAGTAGATTAGCACGCACGCAGCCTTGCTTGGAGGCCTATTCCAATGGTACTCACTAATCTACTAACTAACGCGGCAACGCCTTCTGCTAAGGCTCACGCCCACAAATGAATGCACGTTGCAGCTAAGCTACGAGATGAATTAAATAAGATGATTGAAGGAAAGCGGAGCCAAAGGGGCTCCAAAAACAATTAACGTTTAACGTACAACATCCTTGCCACCAATCCCAAAGGGAGGCGACGCTGACGCGTAACGTTAAACGTTAAATGATGATTTGAGGTCGTCGTAGACAAGCGAATTACTTGTTGATGTGCTCCTCGATGTAAGCGATAGCGTCACCTACGGTAGAAATCTTCTCTGACTGATCGTCAGGGATAGTGATTCCAAATTCCTTCTCAAACTCCATGATGAGTTCTACGAGGTCGAGAGAGTCAGCACCGAGGTCGTTAGCGAAGCTTGCTTCGTTCTTAACTTCAGATTCGTCAACGCTGAGCTTGTCAACGATGATAGCCTTTACTTTTGCTTCAATATCAGACATAGTTTCTTATTTTGAATTAAATGATTATGTGCTTGAGGTTTATTTCTATCGCGCTTTAACTTTGATATTACTGCGCGTTAGCTTGATTACTATCGCGCTTTAACTCTGACATTACTGCGCTTTAGCTTTGTTTCTGCGTGCAAAAGTAATGCTTATTCCTAATACTGACAAACTTTTACACCAAAAAGATACGATTTATTGCACGTTTCGCTGATTTTTGTGCGAATTTATGCATAAATACAGGATTTTCAGTGAGGATAAGCCTCTAATTGGGAGAATATATTGCTTCGCACTATATTACATCCCCCACGTGCCGGGCAAGCAAGAACTTTCTACCATCTCCTCTGCCGCATCGGGCAGATTGGGGAAGAAATCGATGCCAGTAAGCGCTTCGAGCTGGTTGACGGTGATTGCTGTTTTCTTGATTTCGCTTAGCGGTGCTTGATTCTTATAAGTATAGCCATACTCCTTATGCTCCATCCAGAAGGCGATGGAAGAGTAAGTACCGTTCTTGACCTTGAGCAATGCCATATAGTAATACTTAGGCACAGCTACTCGCTTACCATTGGAGCGCGATACGTAGCCACTAACTTGATCATCACGAATGGTACCGCCTTTCACCACATAGAGCGTATCGGAGAAAGTGGCATTACGACCAAGACGCTGCACAAGATTCTCGAGCGTGATCCAATAACCCTGGTTGAACGATCCGAGCTGGGGCGACATGTTGGTCATGTAGAACGTCTGCTCGTTAGCTGTAGCATTGTACAAGCGATCGTTGGAGGCACAAAGGTGACCACGATTATACTGCCAACCAAAGCCATTGCTGCCTATATGATAGGTAGAACTCAAGCTGGGATCGTCTTGGAAAGGCTCATCGGCACGACCCGTGCTCTTGCCACGTGTATCGCCATCGAATCGAAAAGCTACCCAACGAGAGTGGAGTTTATTCTTGTCGTACTCCAGTTCGTAAGTGACAATGGTCTTACCATTCACCGTCGTAGAGTGGTCGATCAGCACGGTCGATCCATCGGTGAGCACGCGAGGAGTTTCCATACGCGCTGTGATGCTCGGCGTGGGCTGATAACTGCCGCTACCCGAGCCAGGATTATCCCATACGTGGTCTTCACCGCAGGACGCTGCGCACAGCAATGATACTAATAGCAGCAGGTAATTGTAAAATTTCATTTTGTGTTTATAGCGAAACATATAAATACAGATCGCTGTTGCGCATACGCTTAAATTATGCATAGGCAACAACGATCTGTATGTGTGAAATTCAAAGAGTGTGGTGCGCTTTAGTCAGCGTAAACGATTGTGATAGATGTGAAGCGTATTTGACTTGCTGCGCCTGTTGTACCGCTTGTGTTGGTTATCACGGTGCTCTGTGCATTGATACCCGAAATGGTGATTACGGAACCATTCACACTTACTGATCCAGGGGTAGCAGTCACGTCGCCACTTGCATTGCAAATGGTACCATTATACGTATCACAGTTAAGAATGATTTTAGCAATCTTCTTGCTGCCCGTTACAGTGATGGTATTTTGGGGATAGACACGCACATTTGTACCGTTATCGTAGTATTTAGGTGCATTAGAGTTTCCACCACCATTAAATGTTAGTTTGGTGCCATCGCTCAGTGTGATGGTAGTAAGTGCTTCACCATTAGCTACACCGAAGTCTGAAGCCTTCACCGTAGTTCCTTCGCTCGGAGTTGCAGGCTCATCGGGAGTAGAGGGTTGGTCGGGAGTAGAGGGAGTCTCGCCGCCTTCGGTCACGCCGTTGAGGGAGTAGAGATAAGCTTGACCTTGCGCGGTTTCGGGAGTGTTGCCCTTGAAGTTGACAACTTTACCGCATACGATTACTTCGTCGCCTACCTTGAGTGCAGTCTGACCTTCGGTGTACTTCTTATTGCCGAGGTAGAGGGCACGCCATACCTTGAAGGTGTTGGTCGTAGTGCCATCTTCTGAGATCAAGAAGGAACCGTTACCATACTGTGTGCCGTAAGCCTCATCGATCTGGGCTACCTTACCTTTAATATATACGTCCTGCTCAGAATTGACGTCGGCTGCGAGTGTCTTTACGTAAGCAGTTGCGCCGAGGGCGTTGTAAGGATTGGCTTGTGAGCCATCGCCCTGTGCTGTGCCCGGAGTGTCAGGAGTGTCGGTGCCACCATTGTCCATTGCGGTGCCGTTGCCGGTGATGGTGAATTCGTCTACTTCCCATGTACCTGAAGCTTCGCTCGTACTGGTGTACTTATAAGCGATGCGCACATTTTCTTTTCCGCAGAAAGCTGCCAAATCGATGGCACCTGCATCGGAGAATGTCCAGCTATTGCCTTCGGGGAAAGAGGGTACGTTGAGCTGTGTCCATGTGGCGGTAGTTACGTCGCCTGCATAGTCGGTCGATGCCCATACGGAGTACATTTCAGCGGGCACACCCGGTTCGATCTTGTTGATAGCTTGGCGGAAGTTGAGCGTAGCCTCGGTGCAGTCGCTGAGGTTGATTGCGGGCGATACGGCCCACGCTTCGCTGGGATTGCTCTGGCTGTTAGCATAGGCTGAAGCCTTGAGATAGCCCTTGCCGTTGTAGACGTCTTGCTTCCATACGTAAGTGAGGCCATCGCCGAGTGTTACGTTTTGGAAGGTAAAGCCATCGGCACTTGTATCGAAGTTGGCGGCAAAGATGGTCTTGGTCTCACCGGTGTTGCCACCATTATTATTGCCTGAATTATTAATACCATAAGGAGCAGGCACGTCTTCGCAAGCAGTGAATGCGCCCAGCGAGAGGGCTGCTGCAGCAAGACAGAAGATATACTTATTCATAATATAATGTGTTTGCTGTTAGAAATCTGTGATTAGTTGGCCGACATGTCAGTGGTGTCGCGGAGCTGTACTTGCCAGTTGCTGTAGTAGCTGAGGATGCCAGTGAATGAGCGAGCGTTGTCGGGGATTTCGAGGAAGGATACGCGATTCTTGGTGGAAGTACGCAGGGCTACGGTTGAGCCGTTGCCGAGGTCGATATCGCGGTCTACGCCGTAGCCATCGTCATGAAGCTCGTAGGGGCCGAGTATCTTCTTGCCGTTGGCAGAGACGGTCTCAGTGAGTCCTACTACGCCTGTTGCTGTACCCTTTTCGAGCTCGGTAGAAGCCTGCTTGATGGTACCACGCACGGTGGCGAGCATCGGAGAGTATTCGTAAGTCTTGTTGGCTGATGCACGGAGCCATGCGCATCCGGCAGCGTCGGTCAGGTCGACAGGTGTGAGTTCGGGAATGTCAGAGAGGGGTGCGGGTACAAGCTGTACGTTGGTCTTCAGTGTGTTGAAGTCCATCGGGCCGAGGTTGATATTGTTGGACGACGTCTTGTAAGGAGTACCGATGCGTGGGGTCTTGCTATACACGCCCACGTAGAGTCCCTTGAGATTAACCTTGATGCGCTGTCCTAAGCGGAAGTAGGGATAGAGCGCGGTGCTGCGCACGGCGAGTATGATGCTCTGGTCGCGAGCGGGGTCGTCAAATTCCTTACTGGGATCGATGTTGCGGATAAGCAGTGTCTGGTAAAGATTACCGCTTATATCGTTGGCACAGACTACGCCTTCGAAGATCAAGTCCTCATTCACCTTGGTGTGCCAGTTGGAGGAGTTGCGCGAATAGTCAGCTCCTGTATTGTCCTTGCAATACTTTTCTTTCACGTCGAGGATCGTGGTGTTGACCTCACCGATGTCGGTGGGGCTGGTCACGATGTAGTCGTCGGTGGGTGCATCGTGGTCGTCCATGCATGATGTAGTACCAAACAGGGTGGCCACTGCCGCAACTGCTATGATTGATAAAAACTTCAGTTTCATTGTTGTTAGTCGTTTACAGAATGAGTGTTAGAACTTGAAGCCGATATTCAAGAATCCGTTGATGGCATTAGCATAGTAGTACTTAGAGTTCTTCGAGAACTTGTATGCTCTGTCGTTTCCGGTGTTGTAGCTATCTGAGCGGTTTTGCTCGTAGCCACCCGTCTTGAGGTTGCGGTTGTTGGTAATGTTCTGTACGGAGAGGTTGATGCTCAAGCTCTTTCCCTTCTTCAAGCGGATGTATTTACCGATTGAGGCATCGAGCATGAAGCCACCCTTAGCCTTCTCTTGCTTGGGACTGTAGGTATCGACGATGTTGCCCGCTTGGTCGTAGAAGATGCCTCCGTAGTTGTCGAGGTCAGTCTTCTTCACATCGCCATAGCTCAGATGGCCCGAAGCGTCAACGGCGGGAACGTAGTAATTAGAATTATTGGCGATGATCGATTTCGACAAGCGACGATATTCTGAGAAGTCGATGTATACGCGATCATAGTAGTTGAGGTTGGCGCTGAAGAACCATCCGCTCACGTTGTAGTCGAAGCCTAAGCTGATCACACCCATCGGCGATCCGCTCTCGCGCATGCCCTTAGCTAAGACAAAGAGCGGAGTGGTCTCTGCCTGGTTGGTCACGGGGTTGGTCCAAGAGTTGAGCGTCTGAAGCGTCGCTGCGCTTGAGCCTTCGTAGGCCACCTGTGCGTAGGGATTGTTGACGTACTTGGCCTCGCCGTAAGTACCGATGAGGTTGACGGAGAAGTTTGATGTGATCTGATAGCTGAATGCTGCCTCTACGCCATAGTGTTCGCGGTCGATGCCGGTCATGGTGAGATAGGTGAAGCGCGACTCATCATCGTTGTAGAATGCTGTCTGCTCCACGCCGCTGTTGAGGCGTGCATAGTAACCGCTCACCTTACCCGTGAAGTTGCCGAAGCGGAACTGGTAAGAGAGGTCGGAGTGGAAGATGTTCTCGTTGGTGAGGTTGCTCACGAAGTCGTTTTGCATACGTGGAGCGACGAAGGAGTTGCGTGCCAAGGGGGCATTGCTCTCTGCGCCGAAGTTGAGGCTCAAGATGTGTGAGCCGCTGGGGCGGAAGGTCAAGCCGAAGCGACCGCCACCGCCGAAGAATTTACCCTTACCGCTCTTGCCGTAAGAATTGTCGGCTGCACGACCATTGCGCATCAAGCCTTCGCGCTGCATGAGCGTACCTTCGGCAAATGCCTGCAGGTTGTACTGCCACTTACCCTCGTTGTACTGATAGAGGCCGTAAGCGCGTGCTTTGTCTACGAAGATGTTGTAGTTGTAGCCAAACTTGTCGTCAATGCCTACCTGGCGGTTGGGGTTGTTCAAGTCGTTCTGAGCTTCCACGCTGTTGCGACCATACTCGTTGGCTGCGAACTTGTCGTAGTCAGTAAAGGTGGATCCGCCCAGCATATCAGCCAAGGTCTTGTAGTGCATACCCTTTGTGCGGTTGTACTGGAAGCCTACGGCGTACTTGTGGTGCTGGTTCACGTCGTGATTGAAGATGGTATTGAATGTCTCCACCATCTGGTTGTTGTGACGACGCTCTTGATAGTAGAGTGTCTCGTCGCCCTGCTCTGCCGCTGCGCGGTTGACAGCATACATGCGATCCCAGTCTACCTGACGATTGGCCTTGCTTGAGGTCCAGTAGTCGTAGAGCTTGTTCCAACCCTCGAGTGCCCATGCGCCCTCTGCGCTGTTGAGGAATTCGGAGTTGTTCATCAAGGGGTCGTACACATTAAAAATAGAGCTCGGGAGGTTCTTATAATAGTCAGGGCGCGGGTCGTAAGCATTGCCGTTCCATCCGAGGGCGGTAGAGCTGTACATAGAGTACTTAAAGCCTGCCGAGGTGGTGAGCTTCATGTTGTCGCGCACGTTCCAGTCCCAAGTGAGGATGGCAGTAGGCTCGAAGTCGTTTACCACGCGCGAGTTGCGCTTTTCTCCGTTCTGATAGCCCCAGTTGGGGTTGTAATAGTGAGAGTTGGCGAGCCAATAGGCCTCCTCTGTCGATGCACCCTGCTGTGCGCGCTCTGTGGGCGAACCGAAAGTGACGAGCGAGAGGGCATGCTTATCGCCAAAGCGCTTCTCGACGGAGAGGAAGTAGGAGAGCGAGTTGTAGAACGTGCCCTCGATCACGCCCTCGTTGGCCCAACGATAGCCCACTAATCCGGCAAAAGCCCATCCTGAGGGGAGCAAGCCTGTGGCGTGGGTGTACATACCACGAGCCAAGTAGTTGCGGTTACAACCTGAGAGTGTGAGCTTATTGCCCTGTGCAAACTGGCTTGCACGAGCGTTCACACTCGTTGCGCCGCCTATGCCGGCCATACCGAAGCGGTTGAAGTCGTAAGCGGTTACACCTTCCTGATTGCGTGTGGCATCGTTCATACCACCGATCATGCTGTAGCCGAATCGGCCAAGCTCGAGGTCGTTGAGCTGGAGGCCGTTGATGTAGTAGTTGCTATACATGTTGTCATAACCACGCACGCGGAAGCGCATGGGGCTAAACAAGTAGCCTACCTCCGAATTGTAAGGATCACTCTTGCCACCGACGATGGTCGACACTGCTTGCGAAGCGTCGTTGTCATCGTCGAGCTGCGACTCGGTAAATGTGAAGTCCGAGTTGTCGAGGCTCAGGGTGTCGGTCGGTGCTTGTGCCCATGCGCCCGTAGCGAGGAGCAAGGCAGCTGCCGTAAGTTTTACACCTTTTGTCATGTAGAGTTTGGGATTAAGGATTAAGAGTTGTAAAAATGCCGTCGGCGGGAGAGGAGCGAATGTCCTCTCTTGTCATCAAGCAATGCAAGATTCTGCCACCGCTTGTGGTCAAGTATTGCCAACTCTTCTTTAAAGATTCATTTTCGCTGCAAAGGTACGTAAAAAAGCAGGGTAGTCTTTTACATTTCTGTGAAATTTTCAACATGGAATGCACAATTTCTTGGTTCGTATCAGAAAAAAAGGGAAATTTGCAGCGTAAATCATTATCACCTCTATTTTCTATGCGAAAATCCATCCTTTCGTTTGCGCTCTTCCTCTTAGCGCTCACCACGCTCACTTCGTTTACCACACGCGGTGAGTCACAGCAGCAACAGCAGAAGCGTTATGCCCTCTACGGCGTGGCATTCTACAATCTTGAAAACCTCTTCGACACCATCCACGATGCGGGCAAGAACGACTACGAGTATCTGCCCTCGGGCACCCAGAAGTGGGGCAAGATGAAGTATGAAGCTAAGCTCCGCAACATGAGCCGCGTATTGAGCGAGCTCTGCACCGATAAGCTCCCGATGGGTGCAGCCGTGATCGGTGTATCGGAGATTGAAAACTCTCGTGTGCTCGACGACCTCCTCAAGCAGCCCGCCCTCTCTAAGCGCGGCTACAAGTACGTAGACATCCCGAGCTACGACCGTCGCGGCGTGGAGTGTGCCTTCTTCTACAACCCGAAGTTCTTCACCCTCGATCGCTACTTCGCCGTGCAGTACAACTACGGTCCTACGGGCAAGGTAGACGACCCCATGCTCGGATTCACCATCGACAAGGCAGGCAAGGTGCAGGCCATCGACTCCCTGCAGGGCGACACCACCTACATCACGCGCCCGTTCCTCGTAATGGAAGGCAAGTTAGCTGGTGAGAAGACTTTCTTCATCGTCAACCACTGGCCCTCGCGCGCCGCAGGCGACGAAGTGCGCCAACGTGCCGGATGGCAAGTGCGCCAACTCAAGGACGCGCTCATGAAGAGCGAACCGGGAGCAAAGGTCATCATCATGGGCGATATGAACGACGACCCGGGCAATAAGAGCATGACCGAACAGCTCGGCTGCAAGAGCGAGGAGAAGGACGTCGCTGGCGCTCACGACATGTACAACCCTTGGTACAACACGCTCTACAAGGTGGGCCAAGGCACACTGCTCTACAACGGCAAATGGAACCTCTTCGACCAAATCGTCGTGAGCGGCAACCTCGTAGGCAAAGACCGCTCCACGCTGAAGTACTATCAGCATGCCATCTTCATGCGCGACTACCTCTTCCAGCAAGAGGGCAAGTACAAGGGTTCACCCCTCCGCACCCACGCTGGCGGCGTATGGCTCAACGGCTACTCTGACCACCTCCCCACGCAGATCTACCTGATCAAGGAAGTAAAATAGGGAAGTAGTTTAGAAGTTGATAAGTTTAGGAGTTTAGAAGTTGCCTTTGAAGGCTCTTCTGCATAACCGATAGCACTCCGAAACACAATCCTTTCATTTTGACAGCGATACGATGGCGAGCTGAGAGGCTCGCCATTGTCATATCTATCATCGCGGAATCATCCTCACTCATTCCGTGATGCAAAGGTGCACCTTTTGCGTTTGACCGCCAAAAAGAGTGAACAATTTGTACACTTTTTCTGCATTCACCCCCTCACCATGCTCCCCGCCAACCCCGTTCGCCACCTCCCCACTTCCACGCACCTACCCTCCCCTCCCACCGCTTCCTCTCACGCGTATACGCGCGCACGCTTCAGTCAATTTTCAGTCCAAATATCCTGCGCCCCTCACTCCGAATAGCATTTCGCATTGATTATCAAGCAGATGCACAATGAAAGCGCACCTTTTTGCCTACACTTTTTCCTCACTGACGCACACACATTCTTGCCAAGTATAAACAGAAGGCGCTCCCCATACCCTCCCCTTTTTCTCCCCCCCCATCCTCTCCGCAATACGCTACTTCAAGACCACGCGAGCGCCCCATCATCCGTCTTCATGCTCCCACTCAATTTCAACAATACTCTCCCCGCAAACAATTTTTCCACTTCCCACGATTAGTTCTGACGCTTCCCACGACTAATTTTTTCTCCACCCACGACTAATTTCTCCGCTTCCCACGACTAATTTTTTCTCCGCCCACGACTAATTCCTCCGCTTCCCACGATCAAGACCTCAGCTTCCCATGGGAAACGACCGAGTGACAGCAAGTGCAAGCAAAGTGAGGAATAAATCGCGTACCCTCACTCACACAAACCACTCATTCTCATGTGTTTACAAGCAGAAAGTACAAGATAAGGGCATTTCCTAACAAAAATCGTCTGTAACGCACGCGCGCGAGAGAGCAGTTGAGAATACCGGTCAGAACCGCACATTCTCCCCGCCAAATCCCCTTACCCTTCACCATCCCCAACTTACACATGCTACCGAAGAAAAAGTGTACAAATTGTTCACTCTTTTTGCATCTCTCAGAATCATTTTCTACTTTTGTCCCCAGATAAGCTGCGGTTCGGCAAAGACATCCTCACACCACATTCCGAATCAAAAGCCTAACAGAATCTGCCCACAGAGCGGGAAGAACATCAACAATCATACAAACAATTAGTTACTAACACCCCCATCATCACTCACCATGAAACATCTAAAGTACATCCTCACCCTCTTTCTCTCCCTCACCCTAAGCACCTGCTTTGCTCAGCAGCGCGAAGCCTCACTTCAAGAAGACGCTGACACCATCTACAGCACAGTAGAAGAACTTCCGCAATACCCCGGTGGCCTCCAAGCCGTCAGCAAAGACTTTCTCTCCCACTACGTCTACCCCAAGCAAGAGCGGGAAGCAAAGACACAGGGAATGATCATCCTCAAGTTCGTAGTAGAAAGAGAAGGCACCATCGGCAAGGTACAGATTATGCGTTCCCTATCCCCCGCATGTGACGCCGCCGCCATCGCCGCCGTGAAGCAGCTAAAGAGATTCACCCCCGGCAAGGAGAAAGGGGTCCCCGTCCGCACCTGGCTCACACTGCCTGTACGCATTCGAATGAAATAGAAGAGAATGAGCAAACATTCTCAAGGGCTAAGCTCAGCAAGGCCACATAACATAAAAAATCGGCAATTCCCGTTAGACCCCTACACCACCTTATATCCATCGTCAAATTCCACGTAGAGGATATAATCATCAAGTACTGAGAAGTTTCTTTATTCAAGTTTCGGATTCAGCCCGCCCGTTCTAAATCCAAAACTTAAGTCATAATGGTGGAAGTTGTAGACCTTAATTAACTGAAGTTCCGGATTTAGCCCTTCAAAGTCGGGTTTTGCACGAATTAGGCTTTCAGCCTGATTCTTGCAAAATACCCAATGATATTTCTGAATCCGAAACTTGAATTCAGTAATTTATGAGCATTTTATTCAGTAATTTGTGAGCAATTCGTTCAGTAATTTGTAGACGATTTACTCAGTAATTTGTAGATATCGAAAGAAAAGAAGGATGCATAGCGAAGATTTTTGGCAAAACGCTTGCTCATTAAGGTTTTACTTTCTATCTTTGCACCGCATTCTGAAAAGATTGCTTTCATACAATTAAGGATTGTTCCATGGTGTAATGGCAGCACTAGAGTTTTTGGTTCTCTCAGTCCCCGTTCGAATCGGAGTGGAACAACATTTCCCCTTCCCCTGAGCCCTGCTCGCTCCATCCCCATTTTATAGCAGGGCTCTTTTTTCCCGAGGCAGTGTCTATATGACACTGCTTTTTTATTTTCCTCCTCCCTCTCCTATATACCAATGCCATACGCGCCCACGGAATTTACTTGCTTGCTATTCCGCGGGTGCGTATGGTGCGTCTTATATTTTTCTTAAGCTTTCTTTGAACTGCACTTTATAGCTTCTTTGAACTGCACTTTATAGCCTCTTTGAACTGCACTTTAAGCGAGCTATAAAGTGCAGTTCTAAGCTCGCTTAAAGTGCAGTTCAAAGAGGGGCTAATCACTTTTTGAACGAAATCAGAAAGAATACGCTTATTATTGGACCATTATTAAACAAGAATTGGACAGACATTGAATGGTCTTGAACGGATTTGCCGTCCTTTTCATGAATTATTAGAGAAAATTTAAATTGCTTACCCCTCTCTCTAAGGTACAGGATCATACCCGCTACCACCCCAAGGATGACAACGCAGAATGCGACGAATAGCGAGGTACAGACCTTTGACGGGACCATATTTCTGCAGAGCTTCTACTGCATATTGCGAGCAGGTGGGAGTAAAACGGCATGCTGGCGGTAGCATGGGGGAGATGTATCGCTGATAGAAGCGGATGGGAAGGATTAATAAGCGGGTTAACATGCTACTATGTTGAGATAGATTGCGACACAGACAGAGTTGCTGATTGTATGTGGAATAGTCTGCCTTGAGGAAAAATCGCATTAAGATTTTAGATGCACATAATATTATTCTGCAGACGCTGCATCTTCTTCCTTTGTTTGGGGAGCTGCTTGCAGCACATTCTGGCGAATACGCTGCAAGATCTGGTTCATACGGCTGCTTACGAGCTTGGAGGGCATGGGATGGTCGGCAAGCCAGATGAAGGCCACGTTGATAGCCACGTCTTGAGGAAGCGAGCTGATCAGCAGGTGCTTCTGTAAGCGATAGGCTTCGCGTATCTGGCGCTTAGCACGATTGCGATCTACTGCATGGTGCAGATGACGCTTGGATACGCTGAGCAATACTTTCACCTGCGGCCCCCGTCCATCGTAAGTGAGCTTACGATAGGTGGCACGCAGAGGAAAAGCGCTCATGGAGGTGCTTCCCGCGCTGAAGAGTGACTCTATCTCGGTCTTGAGGCAGATGTGTTCGGCCTTGCGAAAGGTGTATCGTGGCATAAGGGAGGGAGTTTGGAGGTTATAAGAGCGCAACGCGCTCTGTTTGGAGTTTGGAGGTTATAAGGTTATAAAGTTACTCAAGTTTCGGATTTAGGAATATCCTTGGTATTTTGCACGGATCAGGCTGAATTATCGTGCAGAGCCAGACTTTGAAAAGCCAAATCCGAAACTTAAGTAAAGTTACATTATTCTCTCAGAAAGCACAAAAGGTAAAAGCTGAAAGCAAGAGGCTGCTCAACTTTTACCTTTTGGGAGTAGAAATGAGTATGGGGATGGAGGTGAATTACTTGTTGTTCTCCTGCAGATACATCTCGATGGCGGCGGTCATAGAGCGGGCCTTCACCGTAGGTGCAGAGAGGTCGCAACGGAGCTTTGCTTCTTCGATAGCGTCTTTGGTCACCTTACCGAAGCATGCGAGGCGCGTATCTCCTTGATTGAAATCGGGGAAATTCTCGAGCAGCGATTTTACTCCAGCAGGAGTGAAAAGCACGATCATATCGAAATCGAAAGGCTCATCCTTGGGATAATCGTCGCTCACTGTGCGGTACATCACGCATTCTGTGTGTTTGAGCTTCTTGGCATCGAGCATGTTGGCGATGTCGTCGTTGTGCACATCTGAAAGGGGCACGAGATATTTCTCCGTCTTGTGCTTGCCCATCACGGTGATCAGATCGGGCCAGTGACCCGTGCTACCAAAGAACACCTTGCGCTTGCGATACTGTATATACTTCTGGATATAGAGCGCCACGACCTCTGAGAGGGCAAAGTACTTCATGTCTTCTGGCAAGTCCACACGCATTTCCTTACAGAGGGTAAAGAAGTAGTCTACGGAATGGCGCGACGTGAATACGATGGCTGTATAATCGAGTATTTGTATCTTTTGCTGACGGAACTCACGGGCAGAGAGTCCCACGACCTTGATAAAAGGATGAAACGTAAACTCTACGTTGTACTTGTTTTCAATCTCGAAGTAGGGAGACTTTTCGGAAGTAGGTTTCGGCTGCGAAACAAGAATCTTCTTGATCATGACTACTTTTTAGTTCAGCAGATGGCGGTGACGCAGATAGGTGTACCGCTCGGGGTTGTATAGGATTAGTTAATTGTCAATAATAGGTTGCTCACATACGTCTGTACGCGAAACAACATGAAAATAGGTGCTATTTCGAGGGTGCAAAAGTACAAAAAAAGATGCACCCAACCGAACGGGTAGCTAAAAAATATGCGCGAACACTTATAGAAGAGTAGCATTTTGTCAACTACAAGGAAGCAAACGAAGAGTATCGCAGTGTTGCGAAGGCTCATATCGAAGTATACTACCAGGAGGGCAAGAGGTAGCAACACGAGGCCCATAGCAAGCACACACAGGAGGTATGCCCCGTTCCATTGCTCGCATTGTCGCCGGTCGAAGAATACGTTGTTGACCACGGAGTAGACACCTATCTTTAGCAGATAATACAAGCAGAAGATGCTCACACTCGTGGCTAATATCAGGTAGGGCGACACTTGATTGAACACTTCGGCCTGACACTCCTGCGTATAATCGAAGAAAAGTATGCCAAGCACGAAGCACGTCTGGAATATGAGGAACAACTGTCCTCGCAGCTCCGTCTGAGTGCGCTGCGCAAAGAGATTTTCACGTTGCCGGTGGTGGAAGAAGTCCTTCACCTGTTCACGCAGATAGTGGCGCGAACGAGAGATCACCCACACCACAAGGAAGAAGCTCACCATCAGGACGATGGTCACGAAGCTATCCGTGCGAAATAGGTAGGGCACAGGGTCGCCCGCCATGCCTTGCGGCTTAATCAGCGCTCGGCACGAATCGGAGATGGGGCCGCATACGCTGTCAAGCTCCTGCATGAAGGGACCTTTCTGCATATGCACTAAGCCGTCTTTCCAATAGTTGCCCTCAAGCATTTCGGGCTTCATCGTAAGCGGTGTGCCTGGAGCGAAAGGTTTCATCTCGCGAGGATCGGGCGGAATGGTGTCTGCTTCGGCTTGCTGCCGATGATAACGGCGATTGGTTGGCCTTGCCTCCATCGCTTCTGCCTCGGCCTCAACAGCACCGTCTTGGTGCGTCGCCACCGAATCGGCCACAACTGCCCCACCCTCTCCACTGGTATGGAAAGGAGCATAAAGCGTAGCAGCCTCAGCAGCTGCCCCGTACGATGTATGATAAGTATTGACTTCTTGCATACTCTTGGGCTACTTTGTTTTCTTCTTTACACTCTACATGCTACATGGCAGCGAACTTACGCACCGAGGGGTCCCAAAGCGGAGTGCTTTTGCAGAACTTAATGGCTTCGGCAGGAGTGGACGCTACATGCCATATCGCCTTATGTTCCTTACGCATAAACTGCTGATCTACTGCATGCTGGAGCTGCTGCAGGAGGGCATCATAGTAACCATCCGTATTGAGCACGATGATGGGCTTCAGGTAGAGGCCGAGCTGTTTCCAAGTGATGATTTCGAGCAACTCTTCGAGCGTTCCCACACCACCGGGGAGAGCGATGCAAGCATCGCCCGTCTCGGCCATAAGTTCCTTACGGCGGTGCATATCGGGAGTCACAATCAACTGGCTCATGCCCGTATGCTGCCACCCTTGCTCCACCATAAACTCTGGGATAATGCCCACTGCGCGTCCGCCCGCTGCAAGGCAAGCATCAGCACAAGCGCCCATCAATCCTGTACGGCCTGCACCATTCACCAGTGTATCGCCGTTTGCTGCAAGGAGGCGACCCAACTCTTGGGCCGCCTCTATATATTGTGCGGGAACTTGCCCGCTCGATGCGCTATAGACTGTTATCTTCACTTATTGAAAGCTTTCTTGATTTCGTCTACTTTGTCGAGCTTCTCCCATGTGAAGAGCTCCACTTCTATCTGTTTCTCGCCCTGACCGGGAGCAGAGAACGTCTTCACCACCTTCTCAGGAGTGCGTCCCATGTGGCCATAGCTTGCTGTCTCTTCGTAGATAGGCTGGCGAAGATTGAGGCTACGCTCAATGGCTGCCGGACGGAGGTCGAAGAGCTCTCCGATCTTCTCTGCTATCTGACCATCGGTGAGATCTACGTGGCTACGTCCGTAAGTATCTACGTAGATTGAGATAGGTTCGGGCTTACCGATGGCATAGCTCAACTGCACGAGCATCTCGTCGGCAATGCCTGCTGCTACCATATTCTTGGCAATGTGGCGTGCGGCATAGGCTGCCGAGCGGTCCACCTTCGAAGGATCTTTACCAGAGAATGCGCCTCCTCCGTGTGCGCCCTTACCGCCGTAAGTATCCACAATGATCTTTCGGCCTGTAAGGCCAGTATCGCCGTGAGGACCACCGATTACGAATTTTCCAGTAGGATTGACGTAATATTTGATTGCACCTTTGTGGAAAAGGGCTTTGATCTCGGGTGTGTTGACGCGTTCGCTTACTACGCGGGGAATTACGATTTCTTCCACGTCTTTCTGGATCTGTGCCAACATCTGTCGGTCGGCTTCTTCTTGCGAGCCAGCCTCTTCGGCACTGATAAAGTCGTCGTGCTGTGTGCTCACCACGATGGTATCGATGCGCTGAGCCACATTGTCGTCGCTATATTCTACGGTCACCTGACTCTTTGAGTCGGGACGCAGATAAGTCATCTGTTTACCCTCGCGACGTATCTCACTCAGTACGTATACGATGTCGTGAGCAAGCGAAAGGGGAAGCGGCATGTACGTATCGGTCTCGTTGTTGGCATAACCAAACATCATGCCTTGGTCGCCAGCGCCTTGCGCCATCGGATCAGCGTCCTTACGATCTACGCCGCGATTAATGTCGGCGCTC
The DNA here is from genome assembly GCA_937898715.1 of uncultured Prevotella sp. Taxonomy (GTDB): domain Bacteria; phylum Bacteroidota; class Bacteroidia; order Bacteroidales; family Bacteroidaceae; genus Alloprevotella. The sequence continues at coordinate 35,185 of CALEKA010000064.1, read as the reverse complement.
TGCTCGTGAATGGCGCTCAAGATACCGCAACTTTCGGCTTCAAACTTATACTCTGCCTTCGTATAACCAATGCGGGCAATGGTCTTTCGCACTACGTCTTGCAGGTCGACGTATGCTTCGCTTTTTACTTCTCCTGCTACGACCACCTGTCCGGTGGTTACGAGCGTTTCGCAAGCTACTTTAGAGTTGGGGTCGAATGCCAGCAACTGGTCAAGCACGGCGTCGGATATCTGATCCGCCACCTTGTCGGGGTGTCCTTCTGACACCGATTCGGATGTAAATAAGTATCCCATCTTACTTTTTGTGTGTTGGAAAATGTGTTGGTGTGTAAATATAACAAATGCCTGCTTCGCATAGTTGGAAACAGGCAGAGTGGGATTCGGCTTCTAAATGTCGGATTGCAAGCTGTACGGACGCCCTTACTTTGCTTCCTTATATAATATAAGTGTGGCATCATGTGTGTGGGCATACCATAATCAGCGAGTTTTAGCATTGTTTTTGAGAGGTTGCAAGCAGCCAAATCTGTCCTCTGTATCTGTATCGAATATTGTTTTCTGCACTTGAAGATGTCAGCGTAGGGACGATCGGGCTCGAACCGATGACCTCTGCAATGTGACTGCAGCGCTCTAAACCAACTGGGCTACGCCCCTGGCAATCTTTTCAGTGCAAAATGAAACTCTTGCTTAACCGACTTCTTACCATTAGGCATTCCATCGTTGCAAGAGGTTTCCATGTACGTTATATGTGTGGACCAGCTAGGGCTTGAACCTAGGACCTCCAGATTATGAGTCTGTTGCTCTAACCAACTGAGCTACAAGTCCGATTGCTCATTGCGGTTTCCGCAGTTTGCGAGTGCAAAAATACTACATTCCCCTCATATCTGCAATACTTTAGGCTGTTTTTTTACGCTTTCTAATAAAAACAGGCATGCTTTGCATCAGCCTCGCGGAAAGAGTCCTTCCTGCAGAGCTATGCAAAGCATGCTTTTTTTGTGATGTTGATCGTGAGAGGTTCGCTTATCTCATGAGGGGAAATGGATTATCTCATGAGGGGAAATGGATTACCTCATGAGGGGAAATGGATTATCTCATGAGAGAAATGGATTACTTCACCATCACCTTGCGTCCACCTATGATATAGATGCCCTTTCCGGGAATAGTCACACGGCGTCCGCTGAGGTCGTAGATTTTGTCTTGACCGAGAGAGCCGAAGGGCTGATTGGCAGGCTGAATGGTGATAGGAGTGATGCCTTCCACGTAGCCAGGATCGTCGAGCGGCTCTATCTGCGTGAGTGTATAGGCTGTCAAGGCAAACGAATCGAAGGTTATACTCTGCTCGCCCTTCATCGATGCTAATATACCGAGACTTACCGTAGTAGGCTCGCTCACTGCGAAGAAGAGGCTGTTGCTCGCTACTGTGGCGCTCTTCGATGCCATCGGGGCGAATGCAATCGACTGCGCGTCAAGGTCATCGGTATTGGGGAGGGTGTTTCCCGCTGCTGCCACGAGGTAGCAACCATCTGCTTCGCCGCTATAGTCGCCATAGTTGGCGGTGAAAACGTAGGCTCCGGCGGGCAAATCGATGGTCTGGAAGAGCTTATGATTAGTAAGCTCTGTATAGAATCCGTTCTGTCCCACTGTGATAGAGAGAGTGTTGCCTTGTATCACGTCGGTGTGTGCACCCGTGGGAATCTGCGTGGTATTCACGTTTTCGGTGTTCCACGAGGCAAGGGTCATGAAGCGGTTGGGCACGAGGAAGTTGAACATCTCTCCGGTGTTTTCGAAGGGTGCTTTATAGTTCTTCAGATAAGTGGAAGTCACATCTGATGCCCCAGCATCGAAGCTCAGTGCGAATACGCCCTCCGAATTGGTCCAAGCATCACCATCGGGACCGAAGCCCGTACGAATGCCCGTATTGTTGCTTGAAGAGGCATCTACCACATTGCCCGAAGCCTGATCGAAGCGATAGTAGAGCGTGAGTCCAGCCGTCTGAGCCTGACTGAGTGCATTCCCCTCGAGCGGAGCTACTATATAGGAGTGGAGCGGAGTGAGGTTGTGTTCACTGAAAGATCTCGACCATACGCGGAACTCGTCAATCGTGGCATTCATCGGAGCTTCATCCGTGCCGAGGCTAAACTTTGTCATGGTGGGAAGCGAAGTGGCAGAAGTACTGCCGCGTCCTATCACTGCGCCATCGCGGAAGAATACTACGTAGCCCATATAGAACGTCACCGCATAGTGGTGCCATTCGTTGGGAATAACGTAGGCCTCGGGCGACTTTGCAAATTTTCCACCTACATAGAGACGCATGCGTCCGTCCTGCGTGGTGCAGACCATGAAGGAGGATGTGCTTTCACCCAATCCGTTGCCCATATTGTCGAGTGCAGCTGGACGCATCCACCAATCGATTGAGAAGTTGTTTTGTCCGCTTGTGAGCGGTAGTTTCTCGGGTGTGACGCGTGCAGTCTCTGAGGGTGAGAAGTTGAGTCCTGTCTTGCTATCAGCGTTGCACACGATGAGTGCCGATGTATGCGTAGCTTCAGCCTTACCCACGGCATTGGAAGTGCGAAGCGTCACGTCGTAAATGCCCGGCACGGTGGGTTCGAAGAGAATGTGCTTACCCGTACCAGTCATCGCGCTTTGTCCGCTAAGAAGGGTCCAATCCCACGAAGCAGGATCGTAGAGCGACTGATCCGTAAGGCGCACTTTCTCTCCTTTTCTCACTACGGCGGGAGTCACGTCGAAGTTGACCTCTGGTGCCACCATCTTCACCTCAATGGTCTGAGTGGTGGTAGCGGTGCGTCCTTGCGGATCGGTCACGGTGAGGGTCACGTGGTAGGTGCCGCTTTTGTTGTAGCTTACGGTCATGTTGGGAGAATCTGCATTGCCACTCGTAGCACCCTCTGCCGTCCAATGATAGCGATAGCCATTCATCAAGTTGTGCGCTACGAAGCTCACTCTTTCGCCCGTGGCAGCACTTGTCTGACTCATGTCGAAAGTAGCATCGGGAGCGGGAGCTTCCTTTACCTGGATCGTACCCGTAGCCTCGACTTCAGTGCCACTTACGCTGGTAGCAACCACCTTGACCGTCTGTTCGCCAGCCTCTGTAAAGACCACCGTAGGCGCAGTGGTCACGAGATCCTTCATGCCCGCACCCTCGGCAGTCCATACGTACTTCTGCAGATTGGTGGTACCCGAAGCATGCAGCGTTACAGGCTGTCCTGCCGTGGCTGTGCCGAGATTGGAGAGCGAAACCTTCGTCTGCGTGTCATAACTGAGCGAGGGGAATCCTGAAGTCAATTCCTTGGCTCCCGTTCCGATAATTGTGGCATGACGCTGATAGGCGGTATGGTCGCGCAGGCGCATTTCTCCGTCTACACTGATAAGGTCGCCCTTGTAGTAAGCCACCAAGTCTTGCGGCAGACTGGCGTCGGCATACTTGCGGTGGTAGTCGGCACTGATCTCGCTTGCTGTGCGTGCCACGTCCCAGATGCGTATTTCGGCATAGGCAGCGTCTTGATTATTATTCTCATTGCTACTGCCATTGAATACAAGGTCGCCAAAGCCACCCAGTCCGCTATACTTGTTTGAGATGATCGTGCCCTTCTGCACGCCATTCACGTAGACCCACATCTGGGCGTCTTTCACGACAATGGCCACGTGTTTCCAGATATTACGTGTCAGAGCGCTTGTGGCATTGATACGATTGCTTGTGTCCCATCCGGCAGTAAACGTGCCGTTGGCATTGCCATGGAGCATGAAGGTGCCCCACCCTGGTCCAGCGCTTTGATTCCAATCCTTCAAGCTATTGACCTTGATGAAATATTCGATTGTGGCTTGAGGATATTTTGTGGCAAATACGCCTGGTATGCTGAATCCACACTTCACGAAGTTCATGGCAGCCTTCTGCGTAGCATCGGCTGGTACGGTGGCACTGATGCGTCCCGACTCTCGGTCGGCATACATCGCACTTATGGCATACGCTCCGGTGGCATCCGCAGGAAGCGTATAGCTCGTGGCGGAAGTGGGAAGTTCGGCTATTTGTTCTCCGCCCTTATACACGCGGTAAGCGGTGAGTTGATGGGCATTGCTCAGCGGTGCGCTCCACGTGAGGGTGCCGTCGGCAATGCTTACATTCTGTGGCGATCTGTAGCCTCTTCCGGGCACGGTCACGCGCAGCGTAGTAGTCTTTCCACCACTCTGAATAGCGGTGCCCGTTGTTTGGTCTATTTTGAAAGGGATTTCTTGTCCCTTGGGATCTTCGGAATAGTCGATAATGGAGGCGGAGTAGATAGTACCTTTGCCCTGTGCCCAGCTTTTGGTATTCACATTGAAAAAGTACGTCAGGTCGTCGTTGGGGTCGAGATTATCGGTCAGATCGGTCAAGTCGTAGCCAAACTCCATCGGTTCGGTATGCAATTTTCCGTCGGCCCATCGTCCGAGCATAGGCACTTCGGGGGCTGGATTGGTATTGCCATAGTTGCCGTCGCCCGCATACTGGAAGTGGTGGAAGGGCACCTCGTACTGTGCGCTCGTGGCCACCTTGCCGCTTGCCACGCCCGCACTCAGTGCTATCTCGGATCGACGGGAGTAGTCCATCTTGATCTTGATGGTGCGCAGGGGGCGGTAGTTCTTTCTTACGCGGTACACCTCGGGGCTCCACCAGTTGCCCGAGAACTTGCCATCGCTCGTAAACGTGCCTCCGGAGTAGGCATAGGGGCAGTAGATAAAGCCTTGGCTCTCCCAGTCGCTACCCCATGAGTTGGCCATGATCCATGCTCCGCGTTCATCGGCATCCGTTTCGCCATAGATGCCGTTGCCATTGAGATCGAACTCTATGCGGTCGTCGTATCCCACGATGGTCATGGCATGGTCGGGGGTCACGCCCCAACGGCTCACGTAGCCCTTGCCCGAAGCTCCAGCCGCATCGTTGGCGGTCGTCTTGGGCACGTCTTTATATTGTGCGCCACTGGCTGCAAGGCCTATACCCACTACGCCGCCCGAGTGGAAGTCGGTGTCGCCGTTGTGATTCCAAAGCCAGTTTTTGAGGGCTTCTCGGCCTTCCTCCGTTCCGAGGTTTTCGCTGAAATTGGAGGGCTTAAGCATACGGTTGCTCATGGCTGATAGCCACTTGTCGTAGCCTGTCATCCACCCGAAGTCGTTGTCCTTCTCTTCTTGATAGCCGAAGAGCTTTGAATAGGTCTGTCCGCCATAGGTAGCTGCCGATGGCACCCCTACAAACTGTACGAAGTCGTCCTTACCCGAGTTGCCATTGGTGAGTAGCCATACGAAGTGGGAGGGATAGTAGTAGTTGGGGTCTTTACCATTGGTGCCACGGAAGGAGTTGAGCTCGTAGGAGAACATGTAGCAGATTCTCGATGCCGAGCCGCACGAACCGCCTTGTTGGCTCACCACGGGTGGGAAGAAGCGTGTCTCGGCATTGTTCACATGGTCGGGGCGTTGCTGTGCGGTCTTGCGCACGACCTTCATGAGCGAAGGATCGGGATTGATGCGTGTGGAATAGTCGGGATAGCGGCTGCGGTCATACTCTTGTGCCCATAGTGTGAGGGGGAGGAGTGCAGCAGCGGTTATCAGTGTTTTTCGTAAGGTGATAGTCATGCTTGCGAGTAGGTATTAGTTGTGTAGTAATATTGTGCTGACAAATGTACTGATTTATTGGGAGATGTCAAAATAAAAGAGAAGCCTCTCAGCCAATACTGGGGGCGACGCGTCCTCGCGTCGGCATGAGAGGGAAATCATTCGTTTCCTTCACTGATTACTGCCGACGCGAGACGCGTCGCCCACAGAACTGATTGAGAGGCTTTCTATAAGTCTGAGTCCATCCCTTCCCCCTCTCCCGTCAGGGGGAGGGGGTTAGGGGGAGGGGCTGTAGGGACTTTGCCAGTCTGTATATTACAATACGATCACCTTCTTACCGTTGATGATGTTCACGCCGCGTTCGGGCTTTGCCAAGCGGCGGCCATCGAGGCTGTAGATAGTCTGAATCTTATTGGCGCTGGTTGCTACGGTTGAGATGCCAGTGGTAGTGCCATTGATAGAGTAGATTGTACCACCTGCTGCAGTCTCGGGAGTACCACTGTAGTTCATCAACTTACCACATACAACAACCTCGTCACCAACTTTAAGGTTAGGATCCTCTTCACTGCTTACACGGAAGCAGAGGAAAGCGCCATTGGCTGTACCATCGGGAGATACAGTAAAGCTAATGTTCTTGTAAGAGCTACTATAGGCCGTTGTAATAGAGGCCACCTTACCCTTTACATAGACTTCACTTTCTGATGATGCACCAGAAGCAAGCTTGGCTGCCTCATTAGCAGCAGCTACGCTATTATAAGGATTCTCTAATGTTCCCTCACCCTCAGGATTAGGAGCTACTACTTCAGAGAAGTCTACACTAAAGTCGTCTATAAGGATCGTACCTGATTTTTGTGACTTACTACCTTTATTATTGAGAACGAAGTTCACCTTTGTTTCAGTAGTAATAGAAAAATCGTAAGTCACTTCAGTCCATTCTTCACCGGTAGTCTCAAATTCACCACCATAAGAATAACTGCCTACTGCACCGTTGTCCTTAACATTGACATAACCAAGTGCGACCTTTGCATCAGCACCTTTCACATATGCCTTCATTTTGTAGAGGCCTGGTTGTAAAGTATACTCTTGCGAACCGAGTCGCTTGTTGCTTGTTAGTCCGCCATTGATCTGCACAGCATAAGTACCACTATGAGCTTCTTCACTCTGAATGAGCGTAGCGCTACTTGCCGTAGTAGTCGACTTCCAGCCATCGCAAGCGCCGTCTGTCCAACTTTCGAATCCACCATTGGTGATGATGTCACCTGCAAATGCTGAGGTGGTTGCAGCAAAAAGGGTAATGAGAGAGAGTAAAATTTTCTTCATACTCAAAAAAGTTTTTAGTTATTAAGTAAGTTGTTTTTTAGAATTCTGTTGTTACGGAGGGCATTACCCTGCGTCTGCTCACATCATTTGCAAAGTTCTGCCGTTCCTTAACTTTGCCACAAAGGTAGGGATTAAATCATTGACTTGCAACGTTTATGCGATTAACTTTTCGTGAAGACCACCTTTTCTCTCGTCATTTTCACCGATTCTGCCGTTTCCTGCTTCATCGTGCATTTTCCCTTCACTTCACGCGCGCATACGCGCACGCACGCTCCATTAAGTTTTACTGCTATTTGCCCTCATCCGTCACACGAAGGACCTATTCTTATTGATTATCAATACCTTTTCGTCGTCATTTGCCTACATTTTGCTTGCACCTTGCTTACACTCCTGCCTCCACTTTCTATTTTCGCTCTCCCTCTGTGTGGTGACTGTCCGACGGAAAGAACTCAGAAGGTGGGAAGAAGAAAAATTAGTGGTGGGAAGAGGAGAAATTAGTGGTGGAAGGAGTAAAAATTAGTGGTGGGAAGAGGATTTTCTGTTCCATACTCTAATTACTGCAAGCGGAATGCATGCAAAGTGTAGGAAAAATGCAAGCAGTGTGCGATAAGAAGCAGACTGATAATGAGCACTATACGTTATAAGATTCGCTTCAGTGCAGGTAACCAACGAAAAAATTGGCTGTAATGTGTGCGCACGTACGCACGCGAGAAGATGGGAAATGGCAGAAAAAGTGTACAGAATGTTCACTCTTTTTGCTGAGGTAAGAAATAATGCTGAACTTTGCGTGAGAGAGGAATAAACGTGAGAGAGGAATAAATTAGTTCTGTGGGCGACGCGTCCCGCGTCGGCATCATGAGCGGGCAAGAAGCCTCTCAGCCAGTACTGGGGGCGACGCGTCCCCGCGTCGGCATGAGAGGGAAATCATTCGATTTCTTCACTGATTATGCCGCGAGACGCGTCGCCCACAGAACTGATTGAGAGGCTTCTTGCTCGCTCCTACTCTGCCATCCCTGCCAGATAAGCATACAATTCGCGCGGATCGGTGAGGCCCATTTTGCGCGCCACTTGTTGCTTCTTCTTTTTGCAATATTCGGGAGTGATATTGAGCAGAAGAGCTATTTCCTTGGCGGAGAGGTTGATAAAGACAAGCGAAAGATAGCGCACCTCGTTGGCAGTGAGCGAGGGGTGACGGCGCTTGAGTTCTCCGACGAAGTGGGCGTTGCTTTGCTCGAAGTAAGTGGTAAAATCGCGCCATTCCACCGAGGAATCGAGCTGATGGCGCAGTGCCGCAATCGAACGGCGGAGGGCTGGATTTTGTGAAGTGCTCACCTCAGTAGTCTGTTCCAATGCATGGATCACATCGCGCAGAGCATCATTGCGATTGGCAGCTTGCAGGGCTTTCGACATCAGTTCCCTTCCGCGCTGCTCTATCGTGCGCTGACTCTCCGCTTGCTCTGCTTCCATCGCCGATTTCTCCTCAGCCACTCGGCGCTGCAGCTGCTCGCGACGTTCCTGCTCGCGCTCAAGTTCCATCGAGGCAAGCAATCGTTGTTGCCGAGCCGCCTTCTTCTGCGAGAGAAGCGCCCATATGAGCACAATCACCGCCAAGAAGCCTACTACGAGAAGCGCCAACTCGAGGCGGTGGCGCGTCTGATAATTGTCGATCTCCTGCTGCTTCTGCCAGTTGTCGAACTGTATTTGGCGGGCTTCGTAGATCTTTTGTCCCGTGATAGCAGAGAGGCTATCTGCCACGGCGGTCACGGAGTCCTTGCAACGAAGCGCTGATGGGAAGTCGTGCTGCGAGGTGTAAAGCTGCGACAGAAGTTCAAAAATCGCCCTTTTCATCGTCAGATCTGCTCCCTTGCTCTGGAGAGCTTCCGAGGCATAAGCGATAGCTTCGCTAAGGCTATCGGTGGCTTGCGAGGCACGCGAGAGCACATAGAGCAACTCCACATCCTGTGCCCATCGCCTTCCTCGCGAGCGGACTCGCTGCACCAGTGCATAGGCAGCCTCGGCATGATGGGTCTCTATCAGATAGTTGGCACGAAGGCTCACGAGCGCCACCTTATTGGCCTCATCGCGACCGAGAAGTCGCTCTGCCTCCTCCATATAGGGCACCATTTCTGCATAGCGATGGAAGTCGAGCAGCAGCAATGCCATATTGAGCGCCGTACCACCTGTGAGCACGCTGTCGCGCACTTGGCGCGCACCCCGATAGACCTTGCGATACTCCGCGAGAGCTTTCTCCTTTTCACCATTGAGCATATAGAGGCCTGCTATGTTGTTGCGAATGCTCAAAGCGCGACGATTGTCGAGATGTTCACGCGCTATCTGGCTGGCTTGGGTGAAGTAGAGGAGGGCATCGGCATAGTTGAGCAGTTCGGCCTGATTGATGCCCAGATTGGTATATACCCAGAAGAGTTGCTCATAGTCAGTAGCCTGCTCTGCCTGTCTGCGTGCTCGATAGAGGAGGTCGGAGGAGCGTCGGTAGTCGCGTTGCACAGCCGCCTCAGCCGCTTGGCGCACGAGTTGGCGTGCCTCGGGGCTCACCTCTGCTCTCGCCGTGGAGCACGAAGCAAGTCCCATCACTACTAAGCCCATTAGGGCGCAGCGACGGAGCGTTTTGTGGAGGATTGGGATGATGTGCATGCGATAATGATTTTTGTGGCGATGGGATTACTGCTGGCTTTCAAGCAGTTCTGCAAGCTTTCAAGCAGTTCTGCAAGCTTCAAGCAGTTTTGCAAGCTTTCAGCCAGTTCTGTGGGCGACGCGTCCCGCGTCGGCTTCAACTGCGAACAAGAGGCCTTCCAGCCAGTACTGGGGGGGGGGGGGGCCCCCGCGCCGGGTGCCCGACAGAAAAAAGGCCGGGGGGGGGGGGGGGGGGGGGGGGGGGGGGGGCGACACGTCCTCGCGACATAAGAGGAAAAGTATTATTCATCACCCAATGCCGCCGACGCGAGGACGCGTCGCCCCCGGTATTGGTTGAAAGCTTGCTCATGCCGACGCGGGACGCGTCGCCCACAGAACTGCCCACAGAACGGGCTGAAAGCTTATTGTTTCAAGTTTCGGATTTAGAATGGGCGGGCTGAAAGCCCAATGAATTCCATAGCCCAGGGCATCGCCCTGGGTATTCCGTAAGCAGTATTGTTTCGCCCTGTAAGGGCAAAAGTAGAAATATATTGTCCTTACTTCTGCCCTTACAGGGCGTATCGTTCTTGATTATCTCTACCCAAGGCGTTGCCTTGGGCTATGGAATTCATTGGGCTTTCAGCCCGCCCATTCTAAATCAGGAACTTCAGTTATTGTTACTTCTGAAGGGATAGATTCCTCGATGAAAAGGTGCTTTTTTGCCTTTTTTGTGCTAAGCATCTTGCTTTTCGGAGCAAATGTATACATATTTTGCGAATGGAGAGAATATTTGCACCGATATTTACACTTTGGTAGCCTATGCGCGCTATATCAACATTTTGACATCTGCCATGCATTGTGAGCCCTTTCGTTACAATAAAGCGAATATATCCCCTTTTGAATAATCCGTGGAATTTATCATTAACGCGTGGTTCTCAGCGAATTATGCAAGCCACCGCACTTTTCATCGCGAAGAGATACATCCCCTTTATATCCCCTTAAGGATTTGCACGTGCGCGCATAGAAGCCGTATCTTTGCAGTGTCAAATTGCTACAGAAAGTTACATCTCAAAAACAATATGCTTATGAAAAAGACTTTACTCATTGGCATCATGGGCTTTTGCAGCCTGTTTGGTTTCGCTCAGTCGACCATCCAGACAGCCATCCCCATGACAGAAGGCGACAACAGCTATACGCTGGCTGAAGCCACACAAAACGCTACGTACTTCTCGTACACAGCACCTGCCGACCACGGCGTACTGCTGAAGCTCACCAAGGCTTCGACAAGCCTCAACTTTCAGGTGACCACTGATGGTACTTATCAGACTTCAATCGATGGTATCAGCCAGAACAGCTACCTCACGCAGATATTCCCCGTCAAGGCGGGTCAGACGGTCTACGTAGGCGCAGCCGTATATGGTGGCACCGAGATTAAGTTCTCGGCAAGTGTAGAAGAAGCCGACGTAGAAAGCGGCGTTTCGACCGAAAAGCCTATCGTGGTAGAGGCTGGCAAGAAGTTCTTCATACCCAGCGGTATGGACAAGACCACTTACACCACGAAGCCTACCTATATGAAGTATACCGCCGCTGGAAGCGACGTGCTGCAGCTGACCTTCGAGTCGGGTTCGCCCAGCCAAGCCACCATCTCTGAATGGGGCGTAGAGGGTGCTGCTGAGACTCAGCTCAACTACACCAGCGGTACGAACAATACTTACATTGTCAAGACTCCCGTAGAGAAAGGCAAGACTTACCTCATCAAGGCCAACTTTAGCCAGCCCGCCTTTGCCACTGCCGAAGAGATCGTGATGGTAGAGGGCGAAAGCCTCGACCTCCCCTTCCACGCTGCTGAGGGCGAAGTGACACTGCCTAAGCGTGCAGGCAAGTTCTGGTACGAGTTCAAGCCCGGCAAGAAGGGCTTTGCTGAAATCACTTCAGAAGCATCGCTCCCCTCGGGCACTGTCAACGTGTACAACGGTCAGTACAATGCCAACAGCGGCTACTCTATGACCAGCGTAACTGGCAAACTCGCTCTCCGCTTCGAGACCGATGCCTACTCTACCTATTATATATGCGTAGAGAAGACCGAAGCTACCGATGCCGACGAGACCTTCAGCCTCAAGGTGGAAGAAGCTAAGCCCGGCGATACCTTCGACAATCCTATCGCACTCGATGGTGCAGGCTCTTACACCACTCCCGCCGACAATGGTACTTACTACTACAGCCTCACCTCGCCCGCTGATGGCAACTATATGCTCAACATCACCGTGCCCGAGGATCACTACATCAATGCCGACGGCGGCACCATGATGGCACTCTTCTACAGCTACAGCAGTAGCTACTCTATCGCTTCGGGCAAGCGCAGCCTCTCTTACCAGGTAGGCCCGAACAGCTCATTCATCCTCTCTTGGAAGCTCGATGAGGGTACTAACAGCATCCCCTTCACCATTAGCTTCGACAAGATTGCCCAGGGCGACCTCATCTCTGATCCTATCGAGGCTAAGCTCGGCGAGAATAACCTCAAGGAGAGCGACAAGCAGTACTACTACTTCACTCCCGAAAAGAGCGGATGGCTCACCATCGTGACAGAGCCCAACTTCACCGTAACATTCCCCACCAACGAGGGCGAATATGCTTACAACGACGCTACCGTATTGGGCGATGGCACCACTAAGATGAAGGTCACTGCAGGTAGCCGCTACCTCATCAAATTTGCTGGCATCAGCGAAGACAACACCTTCACCCTGAGCATCGAAGACTTCCAAAAGGGCGAAAGCATCGACAATCCGATCGAAGTAACAAGCAACTCCGTAGAGCTTCCCGTAGCCGCTACCGACAACTGGTACCTCTACAAAGCTACGAAGGCTGGCCGCCTCTACGTAGAGTCGGATATGGCCGACCTCGATGGCAACCCCAACCAACTCATCGTACGCAACGGCTTGCATGGTTCTGACCAGTACTTCCGCGCTACTACAACGGGCGAAGGCGGTAGCTCTTCTGCTACAACATTCGGCGGTAGTATCATGGTAAACGAAGGCGACGAAGTATACGTTCACGTAGTGCTCCACGACGCTCAGAAGAACGAAGACGGTACAAACAAGAGCGTGACCTTCCGCATCGCCGATCCCCAACCGGGCGAATCTGAAGCTACTCCTAAGGACCTCACCGCTGGTGCCAACACCATCGACGTGGCTACACGCTTGGTACCGATGTGGTACAGCATCGAGGTGCCTGAAGAGGGCGAACTCAAGATCGTATCGATCGACGACGTCAACTACTACTTCAGCAGCGAACTCTATGCTACTGACGACAAGGGTATGACTACGGGCTACGCACTGGCTTACTCTAACAACAACTATACGTACAACGAGACTACGCAGACTTACGACGTAAACTGCTCACTCACGTACAACGCTCAGCCGGGTAAGTACATCCTCAAGGTGAACGAAGCTAATGCTCCGATCGCCGTAGAAGTGACCATCCCGGGCAAGACCACTGCCATCTACAACATCGCTTCCGCAAGCGATACCATCACTACCGGCAACGGACAGATCAACACCAACTCACCCTCGACCATCTACGACCTCAGCGGACGTAAGGTGGCTGAAGGACAGGGCACAATCCACGTAGGCAAGGGCGTATACATCGTCCGCACAAGTGGCAAGAGCTTCAAGGTGAGCGTGAAGTAACACGATAATATACTTCCACCCTCACTCTGCAAAAGACGTAATGATTCCTAAATTTGCCTAATAGGCAAACAGAATACTACTATTAACCTTGTTGACGAACCGAAGAGAGCACTCAATGCTCGCTTGGGCTCGTCAACTTGTCAGTTTCAGACGGGGGCTTCTCACGTCCCTCTACCAGTGGCACAAGCGCCACATACCCGCACCCTGACAGCGGACAATCAACCAAATACATTCAATTCTTTACATTCACACAATCATTCATTCATGAACAAACACCTTATCCGGTATCTGCTCGCAGCCACGCTCTCACTCGGAGCAACGGGACATGCATGGGCCATCAAGGCAACTCCGCATGCTGTCACCGTGACTCAGCCCGACGGCTCGAAGCTCGTCATCCGCATTCATGGTGATGAACGTTTCCACTACATCACCACGGGCGACGGCTTCCTCATACAGCGCGACGCCGACGGCTTCTTCAAGTACGTGCAGACGGAACCCTCTAAGGGAGTGCGCCGACTCAGCAAGCAGCGCGCATCAAACATCGGTAAGCGCTCTGCCGCAGAAGTAGCCTTCACCAACACGCTGAAGCCCATACGCGCCAAGGACGCCGAATGGCTCAAAACCTCACTTCAGGCCGATACGAAGCCTATGCTCAGCAGCCGCATCCTGCCCGCAAGCGTGACCAATCGCAAGGTCGAGGCTCAGACAGGAGAGTCGAAAGAAAGCGAATACCTCGTGGTGCTCGTAAAGTATAGCGACGGCGAGTTCCACTTCGCTGCAAGAGACTTCGACCGCTGGCTCAACGAGAAAGGCTACGCTGTCAATGGCGGTACGGGATCTGTAAAAGACTACTATCGCGACAACTCTATGGGGGCTTTCATCCCCAACTTCACCGTGGTGGGCCCCTACACGCTCGATCACGAGCGCACTTACTACGCTGCCGACGTAAACGGTACGGGTAATGACTGCAACCCCTACGCTGCCGTGACCGAAGCCGTAGAGAAGGCTAAGGCCGATCACCCCGAGATAGACTTCTCAAAGTTTGATAACGATCACGACGGATATATGGACAACGTCAACGTGATCATCGGTGGCTACAGCCAAGCCTCTACAGGCGATGCAAAGGATATGTGGCCCCACTCCTCACGATTGGACACCGACACACTGAAGGTCGACGGCATCACCGTGAGCAACTACTCCGTAAGCGCTGAGCTCGTGGGCTACGAGGGAGTCAATATGGATGGTATCGGTACGTTCGTACACGAGTTTGGCCACATTCTCGGTCTGAAGGATATGTACGACACCGATGACTACGACAACGGCCTGGGTATCGACCTGGGCGACTTCAGCCTCTACTCCTCTGGTAGCTACAACAACTCAAGCCGCACGCCGCCCTGCCTCATGGCTTTCGAACGCAATCAGATGGGATGGCTCAAGACGGAGGATATGCACCTTCTCAACAAGGCTGAAGACGTGGTGCTCGACACACTCAGCAACAATGCCGCAGCCTATATCAACGCACAGCCTAACCTCGGCCCCAATGATGGCCACGAATGGTTCGTGCTTGAGAACAGACAGAAGACGGGATGGGATGCTTACATCCCCTACCACGGACTGCTGATCACTCACTACGATTATACGAAGGACAAGCAGACCGACTATTGGAGCGTAAACGGACCCAACAACAATGCACGCCACCGCTGCCTCTACATCATGGCAGCCGACGGCGTTGACGATGACAACTCACGCAAGGGCGATACCTATCCCGGCACCACGGGCAACACGGAGTTTACCGACGACTCTACACCCGCCGCTCGCAACTGGCTCGACGAGAAACTGCGCACACCGATCACCGACATTCGCGAAGAAGGTGGCAAGATCTACTTCCAAGTGAAAGGCGGCCAGACGGAGCGCTCAAGCATCTTGACACAGAAGCCCGACCTGGCAGACATCTCTTCATCGTCCATCCGCATCCAAGCCAAGCTTGGCAAAGCCACTCAGGACATCACCGAGATGGGATTCTGCTGGAGCGACGAAACGGAAGAGCCCTCACTTGGCGACGATAGCCAACACCGCGCTGTTGCTACAGCCAACCAGATTGAGACTACCATCGATGGTCTCGACGCTGCCTCGCTCTACTACGTGAGAGCTTACATGAAGCTCGCCGACGGCACCACCGTGATGGGCGCTGCACTCCCCGTGCGCACTGAGCACGAAGTGATGAAGGCTCCCCTGCAACTGACCTTCGACGATAAAGACGACGACGGCGATTTGGCTTACTGGAACATCGTCGACAACAATGGCGACGGCGTGACCTGGGCTTACGATAAGACCATCCAAGGCATGGTATACAATGCCGACTATTGGAACAACGCCGACGATTGGCTCGTTTCCGAAAAGATGCACATCCCCGAACGCGGCTCGCTCTACGTACTGCGCGGTGTGAACGACGCAAGTTCGGTAGAAAAACTCGACATATACGTTTCGACCAAGTCGCGCAACGTGAGCGATTTCCACCTCGTGAAGTCATTCTCTCTCGCCGACCAGTTTGGCGAAATGGCAGTAGATGAGACAGATCTCTCCGACTTCGCTGGTAAAGACGTCTACGTGGCACTCGTCTGCAAGTCAGAACGTTTGCAAAATGCACTCTGGCTCTGGGGCATCATGCTCACACAGCGCCTCGACGCTCCTACAATCACGAAGTTTGAGCGCAACGGCGAAAAGCTCGCCGCTGAATGGACTCCCGTAGACGGCGCTCAGAAGTACTACTTGGAATTCTTCAAGGAGACCGACAAGGCTAAGAGCACCACGAAGTACTTACCCGAAGACGACATCAACGAAGCCGTGGGCGACGTAGAACTCGGCACGGGTACCTTCCGTTTCACAGGAAGCGGCACAGTAGAGTCTGTTGCCTACCCCGGCAATATCACAGGCATACAGTACGTGCTCAAGTCGGGCGGCCCTCGTGGCACCTCCACCTTCAGCGTAGAGGGTAGCAACGATGGTCAGCAGTGGACACGCATCGGTGAGTTGCAGAAAATCACAGGCGTCGACTCTGACGGTCAGGACGTCGACCTGAAGTCGTACCTTAAGGATAAGACTTACAACCGCCTGCGCCTAAGCTGCGAATTCAACGGCCGCATGGTCGACATCCGCAACTTCTCTATCACCTACGACGATGGCACGGTGCTCGATACACTCGCAGCAGGTTCGTCATCGCTGACGCATACTGAGATCAGCCCGTTGCAGAGCAGCGACGAGTTCGATAGCGGAAAATACATGTTCCGCGTATACGCTGGCGACGGCTTGCTCTTCTACGACGCATCAGCCCCAGCTTACTACTCTAAGGAAGCCACAGCCATCAGCGAAGCTACTACCACTACCCTCTCTGGCACCAACCCCGCACGCGCTCTCTGCACACAGGGCATCGTGCGCATGGCAGGACTCGTTCCCGGCCGTAGCGTATCACTCTATGCTGCCGACGGACGTTTGCTCCTTCGCTTCACTCCGACTTCTACCACTGCTGCAGTGAAGCTGGAAGGCTACGATGGAGTAGTCATCATTAAGTAAGCACCAACCGCTTTCGTGATACTAACACCGCGTGAATCTGTGTTGCGGCACAGCACACTTTCATTCCCGCACTCTGCACCAACGCAGATTCACGCTTCATTCATCTCATACAATAATTAATGAAACATCTTATCATAAGCATCCTCAGCCTCTTGGCCACACCCTTGCTGGCCCAGCAGGTGACGAAGGTGAAGCCTCAACCCACTTCACCTCCCGCTGCCGTACACGCTACGCTGAGTCATGCCTCAGCTAAAGCCAAGGCGAAGGCCGCTGCTTTGGACAAGATTGTGCCCGAGCTCACTGGCATTAATAATAAAGCCGTGTCGCTCAGATGGAACAATCCCGAAGCTATCAACGGTTTCTTCGAAGACTTCGAAGCACACCCCGACTTCCAAATAAACTCTCCGGGCACCATCGGCTGGCAGTATATCGATGCCGACAACAAGGATACCTACACCTGGACCGCAGCTTCCTTCCCCCATCAGGCAGAGCGCATGGCGTTCATGGTATTCAATCCTTCGAAGACATCTCCATCTACTGCCGACTATCCCGATATCAAACCTTATTCGGGCAGTAAGATGCTGGTTGACTTCACCGTAGATGGTGGCAACAACGACTTCATCATCTCGCCCGAACTCAACTTCTCTTCCGACTTCAAGATTAGCTTCCGCGCTCGCTCCTATAAGGACACTTGGGGCAAGGAACGCTTCAAGGTGGGATATTCTACCACAGGTTCTCGCCCCTCCGACTTTACATTCGTACAAAGCGGCGACTACGAAGAGGCTCCTACGGCTTGGACGCTCTACGAATACACCATCCCCAAAGACGCCAAGTACGTGTGCATCAATTGCGTATCAAACGATGCATTCATCTTCATGGTCGACGATATCTTCGTAGGAACCAACAAGGTGCGTCCGCGCATTGCTTCACGAGAAGCTTCGAGCGAAAAGAGCCTGGCTGGTTTCAACCTCTATCGCGACGATGTCAAGGTCAACAAGGAACTCATCACTTCGGTCACTGCCAACGATACCGTGCCCGATTACGCTACTTATAATTATAAGGTACAGAGCGTCATGAGTGATGGCTCTCTGGGCGAATCGTCCGACCCCCTAAGCGTAGAGGTGCCCGATATCCGCTTGCTTCCCTTCGAGGATGATTTCGACCGCAACACGATCGATGAGGATATGTGGGAACGTCCCACTGACGCTCAAGGACGCGAAAATAAGTGGCACGCAGACTACTATCCCTACGGCCTCGTAGACTACTCTGCCTGCTACTCTTACTCTTACTCACTCGGAGCTTACGACCAAAGCCTCGTAAGCCGCGAACTGCGTACTCTCTCACCGGAGAAGACGCGACTTCGCTTCCAACTCCGACTCGACAACGGACCGAAGTACAGCGGTGGCTTCCTCCACGCCGAAGTGACCAACGACGGCGGAACGACTTGGAAAGAAATTGCCAAGTTTGAAAACAAAGAGGGATCCTTCGATTGGCGCACCTACGAATATCCTCTCTCATCCTTCCTCAACGGCAGCGAGCTCTTCCGTATCCGCTTCCGTGCCGAAGGCGACAACGCCGAGTATATCAACTACTGGTTCGTCGATGATATCAAGGTGTGGAATCCCAACCTCCACCCCGTCAGCATCAAGGCTACCAATGCTGGTCAGCCTGTTGCAGGATGCGTCTTCACGCTTACTGCCGACAACGGAGCCGTCTATACCGACACTACCGATGCTGAAGGCAACATCAGCCTCCCCGAAATGGAGGAAGGCACTTACAGCGTGGTAGGCGAGCTGAAGGGTTACAACCGCTTCACCGCGGAATGGACACTCACAGCCGATGGTCCTGCAAGTTTCAACGCTGCCTTGACCCACCCCGTGCTCAAACTCTCAGAACAGACTGTCAACCAGACTTCAGCTATGGAAGAGCAGACCTCAAAGGTCATCACGCTCGAAAACACTGGCGATGGCGACATTCATTTCAACCTCTACCCCACTCCCGAAGCTGGTACAGGCACCGCCGACCACCGCTGGAACGTGACCCAAGCCTTCGACGCTTCAGGCGACGTGCAAAGCAGCGTAGCATTCGATGGTGAAAACTTCTACACCACTTCCAACTTCCTGCTCGGTAAGTTCTACAAGTACAGCCGCGACGGCCAGTTCATCGAAGAATTCTCCGTACCTGGCATCTACTACATCCTCTACGACTTCACTTACGACGGCAACTACTTCTACGCTTCCGACCGTAAGAACCGCATCTTCCAGCTCGACCTCCGCAATCGTCAACTCGTTAAGACAATCGACATCAAGAGCATCCCTTCGCTCTGCGTGACACACATCTCTTACGACCCGCGTAGCGACCAGTTCTGGGTGGGCGACTTCAACACTATGTGCCGTGTAGACCGTACGGGTAAAGTCACCGTAAGCCTCTACAAGCTCAATAGCAGTTCAAGCATGGGCGTAATAGGCACAGCCTTCGACAATATCTCAGAAGGTGGTCCCTACCTCTGGATGGCAGACCTCTCTCAGACGGGCTTCAACACCGTAGATAAAGTCACTCTCCGTCAGTACGACCTCAACAATCGTCGCTTCACCAACTTGACTCACTCTGCCGTAGACATCCCCGGCTACAAGACGGGCTCTCTCGACACTGGCGAAAACGATCTTGGTGGTATCGAAGCAACGACCACTCTGATCAATGGCCAGCTCTCTCTGGTCGGTATCTTGCAGCAATCGCCTTCGCGCATCTTCGTATACAATCTGGCCGATATCAACCCTTGGCTCAACGTATCACAGTTCGCAGGCGATATCAAGCCGGGCGAGAAAGCAGAGATCCGTCTTGACTTCGATGCTCGCCATGCTTCGCTCAACGAGACGCTCAACACTACGCTGCAACTCCGCAGCATGCCTCAGACCGACGATAGCGACATCAGCGTGAGCCTCACAGCCAACGCTCCCGCAGCTTATCCACGTCCCATTTCTCTGCAAGCAGCACCGCAAGGCGAGAGTAGCGCTACGCTCTCTTGGCAAGCAGCTGAAGGCAAGCAGCCCACAGCCTACGCTATCTACCGCGACGGCGAGAAGGTAGGTCAAAGCACCGAAACTACTTACACAGACGACCACCTGACTCGTGGCACCTATGCTTATGCCGTACAGGCTCTCTACGAGGGCGACCACGCCTCTTCGCTCAGTGATACGACAAGCGTAAGCATCAACGTAGGCGAACCTTATTTCGCTCCTACAAGCCTTACCGCTTCGCTCGCTCACAACAAGCAAGTGAGCCTCAACTGGAACGAGCCCTCTGCTCTGCTCAAACACGAAGCATCACTCCGTTGGGACAATGGCATCAATGACGATGCCGTAGGTCTCACCAGCGGTGGCTACTTCTTTGCAGCCATTGCGCTCGATGCAGACGACCTTGCCCCCTACCGTGGCATGAAGATCGACAAGATACAGGCATTCATCAAGGAAAGCCCCAGAGCACTCTCTGCACGTATCTATAAGGACGGCAAGATGGTGAGCAACCAGCGCATCAACACCGCTGATATCAAGTATGGTGAATTCAACGACTTCACACTCGATACTCCCGTCACCATCGAGCGCGGTAGCACCTACTACGTAGCGTTGCTCATCACTCACGATGCCAACCTCCGTCCGCTCGGTATCCACACCGCAACTCCTCTCGATGGTAAGAGCAACCTCATGTCGGAGAATGGTAAAGACTGGTATCCCATCTCATACGTGGGCTACGAAAACACCAACTTCAACATCGCTGCTCACCTCACACCCACTGCCGGCTATACAGAAGAAGAGCCTACAGGCTACATCGTCTTCCGCAATGGCAAGCGCATCACTCCCACTGCGATTAAGCAGCTCAGCTATAGCGAAGAGCTGACCGACGCAGGTCAGTACACTTACAGCGTAGCCTCAGAATATGCAGGAGGCCATCTCTCTGCTCATTCAAGCGAAGCACAAGTTGAAAAGATTCAGCTCGACGCTCCTCAAGCTCCCCACACACTGAAGGCTGACATCGTGCGCAACCGCAAGGTCAACCTCCGCTGGGACTTCCCCTTAGCTCAGACTTCTGAACTTCCCATCGACCTCACCGTACAAGCTGGCATTACACCCGAGGGAATGCCCGAATACGTAGGTCAGTTCAAGGGCACCTACGCTGGCGAAATGGGTATTGCCTCCGACGGCAACTATATCTACACCACGAAGTATTCCGCAGCAGGTATCATCAACCGCTACACCATGGACGGCACATTCGATACCAGCTTCTCCGTGACCGACACGCTCTCTACGGGTTTCCGCAACCTGATCTACGCCGATGGCCATTTCTATGCCACAGCCAACAGCTCTGCCATCTACCAGATCGACATGGATAAGCGCACCGTGACATCAAGCATCTCTATCTCTGAGATTGCTCGTCACATCGCCTACATTCCCTCTCTCGACAATGGCCGTGGCGGCTTCGAGATCGGCGACTGGAGCACCAGCATCTACACCACCATGCGTGGTGCAAAGATTGGCAATGGTCCTACGCCGAAGGCTGCTGCAGGTACGGCCTTCTACAACGGCATAATCTACAGCTTCGAGCAGGGTTACGAGCACAACTACGAACTCTGTGCCTACGACTACGCCACCGGCCGTCAGCTCTGGCACAAGAGCCTCGACCAGTATGGCATCATCAACCCCAACCTCAGCGCTTCTGCAGGTGGTATGTCTATCATCGAGACGAAGGAAGGACTCCACTTGCTCGCCCTTGGCTTGCAAGAGCCCGCTGGCACACGTTTCATTTACTTCGACCTCGGCACTGTAAAAGGTCTGAGTGGTTACAACGTCTACCGCAACAATGTAAAGGTGAACGATGCTCCGCTGTCGCTTCGCGAATATAGCGAAGAACTCTCTACACCGGGCACCTACACTTATCAGGTAGAGACGATCTACATCGACCAGACGGTGTCTGAGAAGAGTGCTCCCGTGAGCATCGAGGTGATCGAAGCTGGCAATGGCGAAGCACCTACCGATGTGAAAGCTCGCATGGCCTCTTATGGCTACGACGTAAACGTATCGATGATCGACCCCACGAGCCTCAGCACCGACCTCTACGAAAGTTTCGAGAGCGAAGCCGCTGATCAATCTTTCGCTCGTGAAGGATGGACCAACCTCGACGGTCGTCTCAAGGTGACAAGCACTGATGCCGTACACGGCAACCGCGCTCTCACCACCACTCCCGAGGCTGAAGCCGAACTCATCATCCCCGTAGCAAAGGCTTACACCTCACCCTTCGCCTTCAGCTTCATGGCACGCAATACCAACCGCGCCGAGGGCGATGGCGAAATTCAGGTGCTCACCTCCGACTACACTACAAGCTACGCCGACTTCACCAACCGCGGCACATTCACCACTGCCGAGGCTTGGAAGCAATGCGACCTGACTCTCCCCGCTGGCACTAAGTACATCCTCATCCGTGTGGCTAAGGCTTATGCTGCCCAGCTCATCGATGCCATCAGCATCAATAGCACGAAGGTGGGCAAAGTATATGGTTACGACATCTTGCGCAACGGTGAGAAGCTCAACGACGAGCCCGTGGCTGGTCCGAGCTATACCGACCACAACGTGCTCCCCGGCACCTACACTTACCAAGTACGTGCTTACTACGACGACTCAAGCATCAGCCCGCTCTCAGAACCTGTACAGGCAAGCGTAAGCTACACCAATGGCTATCAGCAGCCGGGTACGCTCTCTGTCACTCAGACGCCCGAAGGCAACCGCCTCAATTGGTCAGTACCCGCACTGGGTGGCGTGACCGAACTGCGTTGGCACAACGGCGTATGCGACAATGCTGCAGGTCTGCCCAGCGGTGGTGCTTACTACGCTGGTGTACAGTGGAACAGCGACGAGCTTGCTCCCTATAGCAACTTGAGCATCTCTGAAGTGAAGTTCTACATCAATCAGGTGCCCGATGTGCTCTACGTGCAACTCTTTGAGGGCGACGACCTCGTATTTGAAAAATACGTAGCCGATCTCCGTCAGTACTCCTTCAACACCGTTCGCTTGGACAAGCCCATTAAGGTGAACACAAGCAAGCGTCTGCGCGCTGTAATCTACGTAGAGCACAACCAGATCACCGTGCCTCTTGGCTACGATGCCGGTCCTGCACAGGGTGGCCGCGGCAACCTCTACTCTACCGACGGCGTGACTTGGAGCACACTGAGCGACAACGAGATTGAGGGCAACTGGAACATTACGCTCTGTCTCCAGCCCTATGCAGACAATTCGAAGGTAGCACCCACGCAGGCTGTTAGTGCCTTTGCCGACAAGTACGTGCGCCATGCAAGCACGAAGCAGACGCTCTCTGGCACATCGCTCGACACCCCTGCTGCAACTTCCTTCTTCGATGGCTACAACATCTACTGCAACGGCGAGAAGATCAACGCAGAGGTGCTTTCTACAAGCGCCACTCAGTATCTTGATGCTGAAAAGCATGCCGGACGTTACTACGAATACCAAGTGAAGGCCATCTATCCTGGCTACGGCGAGGTTGGCTCCAACGTGGTTCGCATTCTTACTACGGGCATCAACGATGCTACAGTAGATGATACGAACAGTGCAGATTCACCCATCTACAACATTCAGGGTATCCGCACCAATCGTTCTGCCCACGGTCCCGTGATCCAGAATGGTAAGAAGCGCATACAATAAAGCGCGTTCTAAACATACGCTCTCTTAATAAATCCCTTGCAATCTCATGGTTGCAAGGGATTTTTGCATTATCTCTTCTCTACACTAAGGTGCAAAATATGTTTGTTCGCTCAGCAAGAACTTTCTATAACAGCCAGTAAGTTCTCTATTCCCCTCGTAAAGAACATATCCCAGCCTTGGAGCAATCTGTCTCCCGATTGCTTTATTACCACGTCTATACATAGGCTATTCCGTCTCTTCATAACCATTATGCCATCGTACACCGCCCAGTGGCAGCATTGCCACCGCCCAGTGGCAGCATTACCACCGCCCGGTGGCAGCATTGCCACCGCCCGGTGTACGATGAAAGAACTTCCATTCGCTAATGGGAAAATGCTCATTCGCAAACGGCAAGATGCTCATTCGCAAACGGCTTGACGCACATGTAGCGATGGGAAGATGCTATAGGAATCCGAATAGCAACCATGCAAAAAAGGCTTTCGGACTATCGTAGAGAAGCCACATGGCTCCACTCTCGATAGTCCGAAAGCCTTATCTTATACAGTATCGTATGCTATTCTGTACTTTCTGCTTCGCCAACAGAAAATCAGCGATTTCCCTCTCGCATCTCGCTGAGCAGTGCGAGCGCCTTATTCTCGGCAGCCTCCATGATCTCGCGCTCACCGGGTCCCTTATCGTTGATGCCTACGAGGTGGAGAATACCGTGTATGATTACGCGATGGAGTTCCTCCTCATAAGTTTTACCGAAGAGCTCTGCGTTAGAGCGCACCGTATCGAGGCTGATAAAGAGGTCGCCGCTCAAGAGGTCGCCCTCGCAGTAGTCGAAGGTGATAATGTCTGTATAATAATCGTGCTTCAGATATTGGCGATTTACCTCCAGTATCTTCTCATCGTTGCAAAACACATAGGCCACCTCGCCTACGCGCTTGCCATACGAAGCCGCTACGGCGCGCACCCATGCCGTCGTTTCGCGATGCGAAATATCGGGCATCTTAATGTCTATTACGTTGTATGTTATCATGTTTTCTTTCGTTGTGGTAAGGACGATGTCCTTCTTACATATCAAAGAGTGAGGGCTCTGCTGTGTTGGATCCTATGACGCTTCTGCCAAGGTGCTTGTAAGCCAACTCCGTCACCTCACGTCCGCGCGGTGTGCGGCGTATGAATCCTTCTTTAATGAGGAAAGGCTCGTACACCTCTTCCACAGTGCCCGCATCTTCGCCTATCGCGGTAGCAATCGTAGTGATACCCACGGGGCCACCCTTAAACTTATCGATAATCGTAAGCAGTATCTTATTGTCTATCTCGTCAAGTCCAAACTTGTCGATGTTGAGTGCTTCGAGGGCAAACTGGGCTATGTTCATGTCGATACGGCCAGAGCCCTTCACCTGTGCAAAGTCGCGCACGCGGCGCAGCAGTGCATTGGCTATACGAGGCGTGCCACGACTGCGTCCTGCTATTTCGGCAGCGGCTTCATGGGCGATGGGCACCTTAAGGATGCCTGCCGAGCGTTCTACGATGCTCTGCAGCGTATCGGCGTCGTAATACTCTAAGTGGAGGTTGATGCCGAATCGGGCACGCAGAGGAGCTGTGAGCAAACCACTGCGGGTGGTAGCCCCCACGAGCGTAAACGGATTCAGGTCTATCTGGATGCTACGCGCAGCTGGGCCCTTATCGATCATGATATCAATGCGATAGTCCTCCATAGCGGAATAGAGGTATTCCTCCACCACGGGCGACAGTCGGTGAATCTCGTCAATGAAGAGCACATCGTGTGGCTCCAAGCTTGTGAGCAATCCTGCCAGATCGCCAGGCTTATCGAGCACAGGGCCCGAGGTAAGCTTGAATCCCACACCCAGTTCGTTGGCAATAATATTGGAGAGTGTAGTCTTTCCCAGTCCGGGAGGGCCATGTAGGAGGGTGTGGTCGAGCGGTTCGCCACGATACTTGGCTGCTTCTACGAATATGCGCAGATTGTCCACCACCTTGCGCTGACCGCTGAAGTCGTCGAACTTTAGCGGACGGAGAGCGTTCTCAAAGTCGCGTTCCGAAGGAGTGGGAGCTTGCTGCTCAGCGCGTATGTCAAAAGTATCTTCGTTCATAGGTATGCAAAGGTAGTGTTTCTTAGCGAGATGAAGCCCTAATGTAGCGAAAAGATGAAGTAAAAAAGTACATAAGGAAGTGTACGAAATCCTCTGTAAAGAGCTTTGAATGAGCCTCTACAGGCTTTGCTGATATGAAAAAAGAATACTGCCACCCGCAGGCAACAGTATTCTTTCTGTTCTTCCGATACATCTATTGATGCTCGGCAAAAGGTCTCTCTCTCGTATTAAAAGGGGATTTTATACCCCGCTGCACCCTAAAGGGATGCATGACTGTAGCACTTAGTGTCTGTTGTTCTTGGCAAATTGATCAGAAATTAGCTTAAAGAAGTCGTAGTTGAGCACATCTGAGATACGCCAAAGCATCTCCGTATCGATGTGATCTTTCTCAAAAATCTTATAAGCATTCGTTCGGCTACATGATAGCTGTTTGGCGAACCAAACTACGGAGCATCCTCTGCTCTCGTCGAGCCTCTTTCTGATTTCTTTGCCGATATGAATATTCATACTTTTTGGTACTTTTAGATAAGGTGAATATTGTTCAGCTTAGAATTATTACAAGTGCAAAGTAATATCTTTATACTGAATAAACAATCTTTAAAGTGTACCCAATAGCACGACAAGGCCAAAGTTTAGCCCGTTTAGAGGAGTTTTTAGGCATTTTCCACGAATTTGTGGTTTCATTGGAGTAAATTTGCAGCATAAATAAAGCAAGCATTCTTATGGTACTCAATTATATTTGGATCGCATTCTTTGCCGTGGCCTTCGTCATTGCACTGGTCAAGCTGCTCATACTGGGCGATGTGACGGTATTTCCCGCCATCATGGACTCCACCTTCGAGAGTTCGAAGTCGGCTTTTGAGATCTCACTCGGCCTTACGGGTGTACTTTCGCTTTGGCTCGGTGTGATGAAGATTGGTGAGCGCGGAGGCGTGGTCAATGGTATGGCTCGGCTGCTCAGTCCCGTCTTTGAACGTCTCTTTCCCGATCTGCCAAAGGGGCACCCCGTCTATGGCAACATATTCATGAACATTGCTGCCAACATGCTCGGTCTCGACAATGCTGCCACTCCGCTCGGCCTCAAAGCCATGGAGAGTCTGCAAGAGCTCAATCCGAAGAAGGATACGGCGTCGAACCCTATGATCATGTTCTTGGTGCTCAACACCTCGGGCCTAACGCTCATTCCGGTAAGTATCATGGTCTATCGTGCACAGAT
Organism: uncultured Prevotella sp.; assembly: GCA_937898715.1. Classification (GTDB taxonomy): domain Bacteria; phylum Bacteroidota; class Bacteroidia; order Bacteroidales; family Bacteroidaceae; genus Alloprevotella. Next base: position 8,356 of record CALEKA010000064.1, on the reverse strand, counting down.
GGGAGCTGCTCAGCCCACCGACATTTTCATACCCATCCTTATAGCCACCTTCTTCTCCACCCTGGCGGGCATCATCATCACCAGTCTGTATCAGCGCATCAATCTGTTGCAGCCAGTGCTCCTTGCCACGCTGGGCGGTATGTCGCTTGCCGTAGCAGCTATCATCTGGGGCTTTAGCCAGCTCGATAGCACGATGATGAACACTGTGGGCACTACTACTGCCAACGTGTTGCTCTTCTTGATCATCATCTGTTTCATCGTCTCGGGTGTCAGGAAGCGCATCAACGTCTACGATGCCTTTGTCGAGGGCGCCAAGGAGGGCTTCCACACGGCTGTGCGCATCATCCCCTACTTGGTAGCGGTGATGGTCGGCATCGGTGTGTTCCGTGCCTCGGGAGCCATGGATTGGCTCATCGATGGTGTGAAGTGGCTGGTAGGCCTTACGGGCTGCAATGCCGACTGGGTCGGTGCGCTCCCCACAGCGCTGATGAAGCCGCTCTCGGGAAGCGGAGCACGCGGCATGATGGTCGATGCTATGCAGACCTATGGTGCCGACTCCTTCGTGGGCCGACTGAGCTGTATCTTCCAAGGCTCTACGGATACCACCTTCTATATCCTTGCCGTCTATTTCGGCTCGGTGGGCATCACACGTACGCGCCACGCTGTGGCCTGTGGCTTATTGGCCGACCTCGCTGGCATCATCGCTGCTATCTTTATTGCCTATTTATTCTTTGGCTAATATGCTTAATGTGATAATATGGCAATGTGATAATATGACAATGTGATAATATGCTATCGCTTGGCAACACGCTGAAGCGTCCTCTCAACTTTTCAACTCCTAAACTCCTCAACTTCTACATATATGAACGAGACACAATCTAAGCCAGCCTCACGTGGTGGGGCTTTGGCATCGTTGGCCAAAGATACGGCCATCTATGGTATGTCGAGCATCATAGGCCGTTTTCTCAACTACCTGCTCGTGCCGCTTTACACTGCCAAGCTGGCCGCCAGCACGGGTGGCTACGGTGTGATTACTGAGGTGTACAGCTATGTGGCGTTGCTCCTCGTGCTTCTCACCTTTGGTATGGAGACCACCTTCTTCCGCTTCGTCAACAAGACGGAGGAAGATCCTCGCCGTGTCTACTCCACCACGCTCATCATGGTGGGCACCGTGGGTTTGGCTTTTATCGCCATGGTGTTAGGCTTCTTGGGGCCCATCTCTTCTGCGCTCGACTATGCGGCTCATCCCGAATACCTCGGTATGATGGCAGTCTGCGTAGCCATCGACGCTTTTCAGTGCATTCCCTTCGCTTACCTTCGCTACCAGCGTCGCCCCATCAAGTTTGCCGCGCTGAAGTTGCTCTTCATCTTCCTCAACATTGGGCTCAACATCCTCTATTTCCTGGTGCTTCCTGCCCTCTACAATCATCCCTCGCTCCACGATGCCGTGGCGCACATCTACGACCCTTCTTACGGCGTGGGCTACGCTTTCGCCATCAACTTGGCTTGCACAGCGCTCATCACTTTCTTCTTCCGCAAGGAGTTGACGGGCTTCCGCTGGACGTTCGATCGCGCCTTGGCTCGCCGCATGCTTTCTTACTCTTGGCCCATCCTCGTACTGGGCATTGCGGGCATACTCAATCAGACTGCCGACAAGATGATCTTTCCGCGTGTCATGTCGGGCCATGAGGGCAAGGTGCAACTGGGCATCTACGGTGCGAGCGTCAAGATTGCCATGATCATGGCCATGATCACGCAGGCTTTCCGCTACGCTTACGAGCCCTTCGTCTTTGGTAAACAGAAGGATAAGGACAATCGCGAAACGTATGCCAAAGCCATGAAGTTTTTCCTCATCTTCACGCTCTTAGCCTTCCTCATGGTGATGGGCTACATCGACGTGCTGAAGCATATCATTGGTCGCAGCTACTGGGATGGTCTCAAGGTGGTGCCTATCGTCATGGCTGCTGAAATCATGATGGGTGTCTACTTCAACCTCTCTTTCTGGTACAAACTCATCGACAAGACCATCTGGGGTGCTTGGTTCTCGGGAGCGGGCTGTGCGGTGCTCATCGCGGTGAATATCATCTTCATCCCCCACTTCGGCTACATGGCATGTGCTTGGGCTGGATTTGCGGGCTATGCCACAGCCATGGTGCTAAGCTACTTTGTAGGTCAGCACTACTATCCTATCAACTATCCGCTCAAGAGCATCGGCGCATACGTGCTTATCACGGCAATCTTCTTCACCATCATGCAGCTCGATGCGCAGTACGTACCGCAGTTGTGGCTTCGCTTGCTTATCAACACGGCTTGCATCGTACTCTTCATAGCGCATACAGTCCACTATGACTTCCCGCTCAAGAATCTCCCCATCATAGGCAAATACTTCCGCAAGTAATATCCTATAATCCTTAGCCCCCCTAGAACACCTAGAAAACCTAGAAAACCTAGAGCACCTAGAACCTCTAGAAAACCTAGAGCACCTAGAACCTCTAGAACCTCTAGAGCACCTAGAACCTCTAGAACACCTAGAACATCTACTCCCCCTATCCCCCTCCCCCAATGACCAACTACTTCACCCATACCCTAAGCTGCGGCCTACGCCTCATCGTGGAGCACAGAGTATCGCCTGTGCTTTACTGTGGCTACGTAGTGTGTGCTGGCACGCGCCACGAAGAAAGTGCCGATTCGGGCATGGCTCATTTTATAGAACATACCACATTTAAGGGCACCCACCGCCGTCGAGCCTGTCATATCACCAATGGGCTTGAGCGCGTAGGTGGCGACCTCAATGCCTACACCACTAAGCAAGAGACCGTCTACTATGCTACGGTCCTGCGCGACGACTTCAGCCGTGCTGCCGACCTCCTGACCGACATCGTATTCCACAGCACCTATCCGCAAGCCGAGATAGACAAAGAGGTGGAGGTAATCTGCGATGAAATCGATAGTTATAAGGATTCTCCATCGGAGCTTATCTTCGATGAATTCGAAGCTATGATGTACAGTGGCCAGCCTCTCGGACGCGACATCCTGGGCTCTGCAGAGCGCCTACGGCAATATACCACAGCAGATGCGCTCCGCTTCACTCAGCGCTATTACCGACCTGAGAACGCCGTTTTCTACGTCTATGGCGACGTAGATCCTCAGCGCGTGGTGCGCACCTTGGAGCGTCTTTTGCCCGCATCTGATTTCTTGGATTTACCGAGGCTTTCGCCCCTCCAGCGCCACGTCCCCGTGTCTTGCTCACAGCAGAATGAACGCATTGTCAAGAAATCCACCCATCAAGCCCATGTGCTCATTGGCGGCCCTACCTTTGCGGGTACGGACGAGCGCCGTTTTGCCCTCATTCTGCTCAACAATATGCTGGGCGGACCGGGCATGAACTCTCGTCTTAACCTTTCGCTTCGCGAGAAGGCAGGGTTGGTCTATAGTGTCGATGCCTACCTCAACACTTATCCCGATACGGGCTTTTGGAATGTCTACTTCGGCTGCGACGCCCACGATGTGAAGCGCTGTCGCCGTCTGCTCAAGCGCGAATTGCTCCGTTTCATCGACACTCCGCTCACGCCCACCCAGCTCTCTGCTGCCAAGAAGCAGCTACGCGGCCAGATAGGCATTTCTACCGATGCTTCCGAGGGATATGCGCTGGCTCTGGGCAAGACTTTTGCCCACTACAATCGCCACCGCTCCATAGAGGCTATCATCAAAAACCTCGATGCCGTAACGGCTGACCAACTGCAAGCTGTTGCAGCTGAAGTGTATTGCCCCGAGAGGCTGACAACGTTAGTGTACCAATAAAATCGGCAAGCCGATTTTATTGGTAAGTTTAATGAGTTTATAAGTTTATGAAGTTACCTCTTAACTTCTCAACTCTTAAACTCCTCAACTTCTTCATCCCCCATGCTCATCGACTCAGCAAAACTTAAAACGCAAGCAGCACAATTAGGCTTCTCTGCCTGCGGGCTCGCTCCCGCCGAGGCGGTAAGTCCCAATCGGGCGGAGGAACTCCGTCAGTGGCTCAGCGAGGGCTGCCAAGGCGATATGCACTATCTGGAGCAGAACGTTGAAAAGAAGCTCGATCCAAGACTGCTCGTAGAGGGTGCCCACACGGTGGTGAGCCTTGCCGTCAATTACTTCTCGCCCGATGAAATGGAGCAAAACGATCGTGAAAAGCTCAGAAGCGCCGATGAAAACAGTGAAAATACAGCTACATGGAAGCTTGCTCGCTATGCCCGAGGCACCGACTACCATGACGTGGTACGGCAGATGCTCCAGCAGCTCATGCTCAGCATGGGTTGGGAGGAACATCGCGATGGACGCGTCTTTGTCGACACAGCCCCCGTCGATGAGAAGTATTGGGCACAGCGATGCGGACTGGGATGGCGCGGACGCAATTCGCAGCTCATTCTGCCTGGGGCAGGTAGCTACTTCTTCTTGGGCGAACTCATCCTCATCCACGAAGCCGACCACTACGATGCACCCGCTACCAATCATTGTGGCAACTGCCATGCCTGCCTCGATGCTTGTCCCATGCACGCTCTGCGTGGCGATGGCACACTCGATGCGCGCCGCTGCCTGTCCTATCTCACCATAGAGCATCGCGGAGAAATTCCCCCCGAAGCCCGAGAGCAGATGTCGCCCTGCTTCTACGGCTGCGATCGCTGTGCCGACGCCTGTCCATGGAATCAGCGATTTGCTCAGCCCACCTCTATTGATGCTCTGAAGCCTCGCCCTGCCATCATGCAGATGCGCCCCACCGACTGGCAATCCCTCACCCCCGAGACCTATCGAGAGCTCTTCCGCAAAAGCGCGGTGAAAAGGGCGAAATACGACGGCCTCCTCCGCAATATCAAAGCCCTCAAGCCCCCCCCTAATAATCCCCTAGAATAACATAGAATCCCCTAGAATCCCCTAGAATACCTAGAATCCCCTAGAATCCCCTAGAATACCTAGAATCCCCTAGAATCCCTAGAACACCTAGAACACCTAAAATCCCTAGAACACCTAGAGCACCCCCTGGCGTCAGCCCTATTACTTATTACTTTTTACTTATTACTTAAATGAGAAATATCCTATTCATGCTGCTTGCCGCCACAGCTTCAGCGCAAGCGCAAACCAACGTGGTGTGGTTCGACCAGCCCACTTCCCTCCGCGGGCAGCAATGCTGGTGGGGCGGAAATCCCGACCATACACGTAAACCCGTGCGAGCTGGCGACTCTGCCACCAATTCTGATCACGAATGGGAATACCGCTCCCTCCCTCTGGGCAATGGCAGCATAGGCTGCAACGTGATGGGAAGCATCCAGACCGAGCGCTATACGCTCAATGAAAAGACCCTCTGGCGCGGCGGCCCCAATACTGCCAAGGGCGCACAGGACTATTGGAACCAAAACAAGCAGTCGGCCCACGTGCTAAAGGACATTCGCCAAGCTTTCACCGACGGCGATTGGCAGAAGGCTGCACAACTCACCACGCAGAATTTTAATAGCAACGTGCCTTACGAGGCCACAGGCGAACCACAGTTTCGCTTCGGATCGTTCACCACGATGGGCGAACTCACGCTCGAGACAGGCATCAGCCCCGATGGCGTGAGCCACTACCGCCGTGCACTCTCTGTCGACTCTGCCTATGCCCGTGTGAGCTTCACCGCAGCTGATGGTACAAGCTATGAGCGCCGCACGTTTATCTCATATCCTGCCAACGTGATGGCCATTCACCTCACAGCAAGTAAGCCCGGAGCGCAGACGCTCACCGTGAAGTACGCTCCCAATCCCGTGAGCGAGGGCAGCTTCGCGCCCGATGGAAAGGGCGGTTTTTGCTACACAGCGCATCTGGACAACAACCACATGGAGTACGTAGTGCGCGTGAAAGCTCTTGCCAAAGGCGGCAGCGTGACCTATCGCGACGGAGCCATCCACGTGGAGGGTGCCGACGACCTGACGCTTCTGCTCACCGCCGATACCGACTATGCGCCCAACTTTGATCCCGACTTCAACGACCCCAAAGCTTATGTGGGCGTAGACCCTCAGCAGACCACTGAGCACTGGATGAAACGCGCCACAAAGAAAGGCTACGACAAGCTCTTTGCCGAACACCTCAAGGACTACACCTCGCTATTCTCGCGCGTGAAGTTCCACCTCGACGGAGCCTCATCTGCCAAGCCCACCAACGAGCGACTCGCCGACTATCGCCGCGGAACGAAGGATGCGGGCTTGGAGACGCTCTACTATCAGTACGGACGCTACCTGCTCATAGCCTCATCGCGCCCGGGCAATCTGCCCGCCAATCTGCAGGGCATGTGGCACAACAACGTGGACGGCCCTTGGCGTGTGGACTATCACAACAACATCAACCTACAGATGAACTATTGGCCCTCGCTCTCGACCAACCTCACGGAGTGTGCCGAGCCGCTTACTGACTTTATCCGTCTGCTCGAAAAGCCCGGTGAACGCACCGCTAAGGCCTACTGGGGCGCACGTGGATGGGCGGCTGGCATTTCTGCCAATATCTTCGGTTTCACCGCACCGCTCGAGGGTGCCGACATGTCGTGGAACTACAATCCGATGGCGGCTTCGTGGCTCGCCACCCATCTGTGGGACTATTATGACTACACGCGCGATGAGCACTTCCTGCGCCACACGGCCTACCCGCTCATGAAGGGCTGTGCCCTCTTCTGCGAAGACTTCCTCTGGCGCAAGGCCGACGGCACGCTGACGGCTGCTCCCTCTACCTCGCCCGAACATGGGCCTATCGACGAGGGTACGACGTTTACCCATGCCGTGGTGCGCGAGATCCTGCTCGACTGCATCAGTGCTGCCCAGAAGCTCGGCGTCGATGCCGATGAGGTGGCGCGATGGCAAGGCATTCTCCGCGACTTGGCTCCCTACAAGATTGGCCGCTACGGACAGCTCATGGAGTGGAGCCGCGACATCGACGATCCTGCCGATCAGCACCGCCACGTCAACCACCTCTTCGGCTTGCATCCGGGCCATACCATCTCGCCGCTCACCACGCCTGCACTGGCTGAAGCCTCACGCGTAGTACTGGAGCACCGTGGCGATGGCGCCACGGGATGGAGCATGGGCTGGAAGCTCAATCAGTGGGCACGACTCCACGATGGCAACCATTCCTACGTGCTCTACGGCAATCTGCTCAAGAACGGCACTGCCGACAATCTGTGGGACATTCACCCACCCTTCCAAATCGATGGCAACTTCGGCGGCACAGCAGGCGTCACAGAGATGCTCCTGCAGAGCCATGCGGGCTGCATCGACTTGCTCCCCTCGCTACCCGATGCATGGCAGAGCGGCAGCATAAGCGGACTGCGCGCTCGTGGCAACTTCGGCATTGACCTGGAGTGGAAGAATGGTCAACTCGCTCAGGCACGCATCACCTCGGGCTCAGGCGGCATAGCTCATCTGCGCTACGGCAGCCACGTCATGGACGTGCCCACCGCGAAGGGCAAGACATATACCATCACCTTTGATACTGACCATCTGGTGCTGAAGAAATAAACTTGCGGATGCGAAGGTAACAGTAGTCTGCAACATTAGCAAAAAGAGTGTACAAACTGTACACTCTTTTTTTGTTCCACGATTTTCCCAAAGCATGTAAGAAAGCTGACTCTCTCTACGCGCGCGCATTACAGGGAGTTTCATTCTTCTATTTTCTCACTTCTTGCACTGTTTATTCAGAACGCACTGAATACCAAGAGATTTGAGAGTGTAGGCACACTTTATTTGCCTACACTCTGCCTGCATTTACCACCACGAAGAACAATTGTCGTTATGTCAGTCAGAATTATCCCTCCTTCCAGTTCAAATTATCCCCCGTTCGAGTAAAAATTTTCCTATGCTACAGTTTTTACTCTTCCCACCTCTAATTTCAATAATTCCCCATTTCATCGGAGCTTCCCATTAAGGAGAAAGTTCGATGAAATGGGGAATTTCTGAACAAAAGCGGGATGGTGCAGGCAGTGCGTAGGGTGAGGAAAGGAGTGCAAGCAAGCGGTAGCTGCCTACACTTCGCAACGGACTAATTCTGAATGAGTTGGGGCAGGAAAGTGACAGTAGCACACATCTCTCAGCATGAAAATAACGGAGCGCGTGCGCGCGTAGATGCAGAAAAAGTGTACAGTTTGTTCACTCTTTTTGACCATGCAAGATATTCTATGCAACTTTGCAATCCGAGAAAGCCAAGTTCACCCCCAGTTTACCCAGTTACGTAGGCGAGCGACTTGTCCCCCCCACACAAAAATCCCTCCCCACAGCCGCGCCACGAGGAGGGAAAGACTATCTATACTGAAGTTTCGGATTTAGGATGGGCGGGCTGAAAGCCCAATGAATTCCATAGC